>NZ_CP110009.1:1777500-2102905 GCF_025947305.1 Flavobacterium sp. N3904 | reverse complement strand
ATTTCGAATACATTAACTAAATATGTTTTGATAGATTCAGCCATCAAGACACCATCTTCTGATCCTTTTTCTGAAGAACCAACAAGTGTAATAGTTGTTGATGGATTTTTTACCATTCGATTCCCAAGAATATTGATCACATTATAATAAACCGTCATTTGTCGTGCAGAACGACCCGACGGATTCACAGAAGCCGTAACTCCTCCTATCTGATCTTCATTGAAGTCTTTTACATTCTCTTTTTTCAATAATTTGTAACGACTTGGTATTTCATTCGATCCAAGATCATAAAAAACATAATTACGTAATGGGAATACCTCTCTTACATTACGTTCTCCCGGAATATTCTTAGGCGCATATACCGAAAACTGAACTTGAGTTGTTTCGACTTCTGGAGTTTCCACTCTACTTCCCTGCCCAAATTTAAGTGCCATACCAACTCTAAGAGTACTTAAACTCCAAGTCTCGGTTGAGCGGGGATGTTGTCCAAAATAAGGTTGAAAATTCACAAAAGGAGACAAAAGGAATTGTGTTTTGTGTTTTTGTGAGGATAACGGAATATCAAACCCTGCTCCAACTTGCATCGAAATAAGCGTTTCGTCAACATTGTCAAAATCACCTCTTACCTCAGGTGATGCTTCTTGATTAGGATATGCCGGATTAATACCTAACTGATATTTAAATGATTTATCTACATTGAAAGCCAAACGTGGTCCTCCGTATATATAAAAATTAGATTTAAAAGGAGCAATACGAATGCTTGGTTCTACCGTAATATAACTTAATTCTGTAGATAGATCTGCAGGGCAATTACAAGGAGTCATTTTCTGATCAAAGGAACCTTTTCTGCTGTCATAACCTGCCTGAAACATAAATCCCAATATTGTATTCGGTTTATAAAATTCAATAAGCGGTGCCAAATAAAGCCCTGCTCCTTCTCCATTATGAAAAGTAACCGGAGGAGTCAAAGTCGAATTAAGCTGATGTGTTGAACCACGGTAAAAACTATAGTTGGTTGCAGCTGCAACACCAAAGTACCAAGTAGGTTTTGTGTAATTAACCTCTTGAGCCTGCAACTTTGTTTGAGCACTTAAGCACAACAACGTCAATAAGAAAAAGCTACTTAAGTGAAAATTATCTGAAATCCACGTTGTATATAATTCTATTTTAAAACTAATTTTAGTTTTCATTTTATGTCTATTTAGATATTTTTTTTTTGAGAAGAATCCCGTCCGAAAACGGGATATATTATTTAGCAATATTATTTATGGTACATTAATGGTTGTATTTACCATGGTCACAGAAGAAACTAAGGATATTGCCCTTCCGTTGAGTACTGTTTGGGCTGCATTTCCGGAAGTAGAAAAAGTAACACCCGAGTTAGCAATAATAGTTCCAACCATGGTTCCGCCACCAGCACCATTAATAGTTGCAGCACTACCTACATACCAAAATACATTTTTAGCTAATGCACCATTTTTCAATATTACACTTTTGGCACCTGTAGGACCTGCAATCCCAACTGTCAGACCTGCAGCCGTTTGAAAAATCCAAGTGGCATTTGGGTCACCTTGTGCATCAAGCGTCAGGTTACCATTGCTGATTTTAAAAGTACCGCTTGCCGATTTATAAACGCCCGGAGCTAATGTCAATCCACCTAACTCACCCGCATTTGGATCAGATCCTCCTGGTTTTGAAGCTGGGGAAATACTTAAATACGCTGCATTTGCATCAAGCAATGCTTTTTGTGCAATTGCAAATGAAGTGGCTGTTCCTGGAGCTGGAGGTGCAGTAAATATATCACCTGTAACATTTCCAACATTTAGATCCGTTTCGGTATAAATGGCAACCCCATCATGAAATCCTGTAACCTTTGTTGAAACAGCAGTTGTCCCTATACTTCCATTATTAATTACTGTGTTTAATCCTTCGTTTGTCATTCCGGCATTACCACCAAAAACTCCAAACATAGCAGCAGTACCAAGATCAATAATTATAGCTGCAGGAGGTGCCAGTATAGTCGTAAATTTCCAAACAAAGTCACTAGCCAATGGAGTTCCTGCTACATTTTTGGCTCCATTTGTAATTGTTGCTGTATAAACTTTGCCAATTACCAACGAATTTGTTGGGTTAAAGGAAGCTGTAGTACCTGAATAAGAAACCGTTCCCGGAATTGTTGTTGTTCCTTGTTTCAAAGTAAATGTCGTCCCAGTGATTGTAGCAGCATCCATTATAGTACTAAAATCAGCAGTTACTGTTTGATTTAAGGCTACATCAATAGCATTATTAATAGGATCTGTTGCAGTTACTGTTGGTATTACATCTGTTGTAAAAGTCCAAGTATAATCTGCTGCCATGGCAGTATTCAATGAATTTTTAGCACCCGTAGTTATCGTTACAGTGTAGATTTTATTGGCTACTAAAGGATTTGTTGGAACAAAAGATACTGTTGTCCCTGTGTAAGAAATTGCTCCCGTCACAACGTTAACTCCTTGATTCACTTTAAAAGTGGTACTGTTTAATGTTGATGAATTCATAGCCATATTGAATGTTGCCGAAATTGTTTTATTCAACGGCACAGCAATAGCATTATTAATAGGATCTGTTGCAGTTACTACAGGTCTCAAAAGTGTCCCTGTTGAAAATGCCCATACATACTCAACCTGCAAAAAATTACCCATTAAGTCTTTTGCTTTAGTAGTAATTCTAGCCGTATAAGTGGTGTTTTCTGCTAGTGGAAGTGTTGGCGTGAATGAGGCCGTCTTGCCTGTATATGTAACCGTCCCTGCTAAGGGTGCAGCCCCAACAACCGTAAATGAGGTTGAAGTAATCGAACTTGGATCCATTTCCTCGTTGAATGTTGCGGTAATGATTTGTCCTAATGGAACATCTAATGCATTGCTCAAGGGGGTTGTTGATTCCACTATCGGACATACTCCAACGACTTCTTCAAAATCGTCTTTTTCGCATCCGGTAATTAATGCAACACACAGTATTGCAAAAGTGAATAGTAAAATTTTAGCTTTCATTTTTTTTGATTTAGGAATTAAATAATTTAATACAACAAAGGTGGCTCTACAACGCTTCCGAAATATTATAGAATTCTCAACAAGACTTGTATAATTCACGCTATTTTGCTTTTTAAAACCAAATAAATGATTTATCGCTAACTATTTAAGGGTTAGACGACTATCCGTAGTTCATATCATCTGCATTTGATTATAAAATTTTGGAGCAGAAAGATTGGATCTTTTTGCAGCATTGGTCCCGCTCTACATTGCAATCTTGTAAGCCGAACCCCGGCTCACAAGGATTTCCATTACAAACGAAGTTCACTGAACTCCGATGAAAATAAAAGTATAGTGAAGTAATCGGGGCTAAAGGGCAATATCATTAAGGTTAAGGATTCGTCAGTTCGAGTTGAGTAATAATTTGCGATAGAAAATTTTTACGAAGTATCGAGAACCTTTACGTTTTGAAAGCTTCTCGATACAATTTTAAATATTAAAGCTATCGCATTACTATTCAAAATCACTCGAAGTGACGGTTAAACGCCTTAACCTTAATGACATTGCCAAAAAGGAGATATTTTGCATTTTTGTTTTTATCCAAAAAAGTTTCCCCTTTTAATTATAAAAAGGTACTTTGCGAACCCATTTCAAAAAATTATCCCCAATTCATGCGATTTCATATTTTACTTTACCTACTTACGCTTTGCGCTGTTCCTACTGCACAAGCACAACTAAAAGCCATCACAGACCAAACCGATTATCCTTTTTGGATTAATTTGCCCAATCAGGAAGTGTTGGACAAAAAGGCGCCTATCATTTTATTTTTACATGGGAAAAGCCTGTCCGGGACTAATTTGGATCGCGTAAAACGTTACGGCGTAATTCGAGCTATCGAAGGAGGAAAAGAAATACCAGCCATCGTTATTGCGCCACAAGTAGCTCACGGTGCTTGGGATCCCGACAAACTCTTGAAGCTTTTGGAATATGTACAAAACAATTACAACACCGATTTATCGAGGGTTTATGTATGCGGAATGAGTTTGGGCGGATACGGCACTTTTGATTTTGCCGGTAAATATCCCGATAAAATTACCGCAGCAGTAGCCATTTGCGGAGGTGGAAACACAAAAGATGCCTGCAACCTAGCAACGATTCCTTTGTGGGTTATTCATGGAAACAAAGATTATATAGTCCCATTATCTGAATCCAGAAAAATGGTCAAAGCTATACAGACTTGCAATCCCGATGCCAATCTTACTTTTACCGTTGTTAAGGGCGGGAATCACGGCAGTGTGGAGCGCTATTTTAGAGAAGACAAAATTTACAACTGGATGTTGAGTCAAGCTAAATTTATCCCATAAAAAAAGGCAACCGTATTGGGTTACCTTATTAAACGTCAATTTTTGAATACAAATTTTGCATCCGAGTGATAACGTTCTGGGACTAGGGCAGATTTGTCACTCGAGCGACAGTGAACAGGCGAAGCAAATCATCACAAATACAAAACCAACTTTCCATTAAGCCAATTGCCTAAATCCGTTGTAGCTGTTAGCGGTTCGGTTGATTTTGAAATTTATTAAACTTCAAAACCTTTATCGGGAATACATGCTTTAATAAAAAGCTTGCCCCAAGAAGTAACAGTTATTTTGCTAAACCTTTTTACACCAAGCTGAATTGAGTTATCTTCACTTCTAATAGGTTCTTGATTAATAATTGGCCATTTTATTAAATTAAGACTTTCTAAATGAGAATAGTATAATTCAAAATTATTAGGAATGTTTAATTTTTCTTGTGGAAACCCACCTTCAATTATTTTAAAATTGATGAATTTATTAGCAGCTATGTCTAAGTCTAAAGTATCCACAACATGTATCTCATTATCTTTCAATAAATACAGTATTAGAGCTTCATCAGGCGACAATTGTTCTATAATATGAATAAATGCAGGATGAGCTTCATTTACTCTCTCACTATCAATCGCTCTTTCAAGTAAATTCAAAAAAAGTGTGGTTAATTTGTTGTCATCGTCCAAATATTTAAGTCTGTCAAATATTGGTCCTGCAATCATTGGATGACATTCTATTTGTTTTTCTTTGGGAACGTTATTTCGAATTTTTTCAAGATAGATTTCAAGTCTGTCTTGTAGAGTTGCTGCTAATTGAAAAGGAGTAGTAAAAAGTCTAAATGTTTTAACAATATCTGATGTAGCCTTGCCAACTTCTTTCATTGGTGGTGATAATGCGTCGTCATATGCTTTTTCTACAGTTTTTGCACCTAAAATATTAGATAAATCTTCTAATCCCATGAGTTCTTTATTAAGTATTATTTTCTAAGTTCCGCACAACCGACTGTAACGTTCCCGCGCTACAAGTAGTTTGGGACTAAATTATGCCCTATTTTCGGATTTGCCAAATCATCCCAAATACAAAACCAACTTACCATTAGGCCAATTGCCCAAATTCGTTGTAGTAGGTGTTGGCCGTTGCCTTTTTTGCTAGAAATGATTTAATAAAGTTTTTAAGACTCCATTTGCATTTTCGAAATTTTCTCTTTGTTGATCAATTTCTTGGATTCTTTTTATTCCATGAAAAAGATTATTTCTATATCGATATACAATTATTACTAATGCTAATATTATATCGTTATTGTTTGTGTTGTTTCCAAGTAATACTTCTTCAACAAGATTTCGATGATTGTTAGCTCTAAAATGTAAATATTGAAAGCGATTAGTAAATGTACCGTTTGAAACATATCTATTTTGAAAATATTGTAAATAGCTATTGAATTCAGCTGAATCAATTACCCTATTTTCTATACCTTCTTCAGTACGGACAATTGAAAAATTATTTTGGCAAACCACATTTTCAAAAACATTCCAAATCAAAGAAAAATCTTTAACACTTGATAAATCTACTTCAGTAAAATTTGTATCAAATCTATCATTTATCCATTCTCTCATAAATTGTTTTTTAAGTTCTTATTTTTGTAGCAGGTGTCGCTATCGTTATCGCGCCAAAAGAAGTTCGTTGTTTTGTCATTTCAATTTAATGATGTTTCCCTTATTATTTTGAAAAATTCAATCTCTACAAAATCGTCGGGTAAATTAATGAAACAGTTTTCAGTTTTACGGACTCCATTTTTTTTAAAATCTATAACCCAACCTGTTCTTTTCTTAAATTTATGAATTGAATAATTTATCCCATTATTTTGACCAATCCAATTGTCATCATCAACATAAACCCAATCAATTTGAAAATTTAATTTTTCAATTGCTTGTCTAAATTCAGTACAATTTTGAAATCGAGTTCCTCTGTTTTTGTGGATAGATTTATTTAATAATTTGATTACTTTTTCAGGAATATTTGGTAAATATTGTCTTGGCGGAAATAAGTCTTTTTTAACTGCTTTAAGCCACTCTTCTTTGCTACTAAATGTAAAAGGAAGTTTGTTTGTGTTGTTCAACAATCTGTAAAGAGTAATGCCTGTTGCATAAATATCACTTAATTTATCCATTGGATTTCCTTCAATAACTTCCAAAGGCTGATGTGGTCTGTAACCCAAAACATCACTTGGGTCAGAATGATAATTTATCGCTAATCCAAAATCTGAAAGTTTTGCTTCGCCATTATCTCCGAACATTATATTTCCTGGTTTCACATCTCTGTGTAAAACATTATTATTGTGTGCTTGTTCAAGTCCTAAAAGACTTTGTTGTATTATTTTGCAACTTTCTTTAACTGAAATAAACCGTTTTTCAATATGTTTTTGAATTGAGCCTTTAGATAGATATTCCATTACAATTATTACAACTGCTTCGCCATTATACATAGTTGCTCTTACATCTTTAACATCAACAATGTGTTTATGTCTGCATAAATCTAAAGTTTGGCCTTCTTTTACAGCATTTACAAAATTTTCTGGATTTGGAACTTTAATTACTTTTACTGCAATTTCTTTTTGTAAATACGGGTCATAACACAAATATACGTGTCCAAATGCACCATTACCTAAATGGTCAACAACTTGAAATTTATCTAATGTAGTTCCTATCATATTACAATAAATTAAACCAAGCAACTAAAACTGCATCTTTTGTTGCTTTGTCCCAATATGGAGGATTACTGCCTATAATTCCATCGATATGAGAATAAACGTCTGTTTTCTTTGGTTGTCCAAATTTTGTTGCATTTATTGCAGGACTTGAATAACTATTTATTGGAATATTTTTCTTTTTTGCAAGTAAATTCAAAATCGCTTGAGGATAACAAGAATTTCTAATTTGGTCTAATTTAGTTAGAGTTAATGAAATTTTATGTGAAATTTTATTTGGTTGATGTTTATCAATTATAAGTGATAATTGTGTTTCAAACCATTCCATTAAATCAGATGTATCCATATTGTTTGGATAGACAATCTTGTTTTTTTCAATTATTGTTGGCGGATTAGAAATTCCATCAAGGACACAATAACGAAAGTCATTCATTGTAAAGTTAAATCCTATAATTTTCATTTGGTTATTTTTAGTTATTGTTTTCTACGATTTTCTGTCACAATGGCTACAAATTGTATATGCCCACTACAATAAAGCGTCTATACACCCAAAACTGATTAGCTCAGTCAAAAGTTCATTTCGTTTATTACTGTTAGTCTCAAACTTACAAAGCCATTTTTACTATTCTATACGGTTTCCCGTAATTAGTATAAAAAACAAAATGATCTGCCAAAAATGTGAGTTACTGCATTACTGTTCCCGCTAGCTGTGCTTTCCTTTTTAGTAAGCCTGCTTAGCATTAAGCTACGCAGACTTGTCATAAAGATACGTGAACTTAGCATCCAGCGACCATGACTTGTCATAAAGCTAGGTTTACTTGTCATGAAAGCACGTTATCGTAGTGCAGAGAGCAGAAAGTAGAAGGCAGAAAGTAGAAGGCAGAGGGCAGAAAGCAGAAAGCAGAAAGCAGGGAGGATTCTTTGGATTGAGTTAAAAAGCTTCGTGAAACTTTGTGAATTCTTCGCGTTTCTCTGTGAAATAAAGTTTAATACCAATTATGGTCCTAACTCTTGGAAATACAACCAACAAAAAAAGCGATTGCGAATAGCATTACCTATTCAACAATCGCTTGTTTCAGCTTTTAATTTTCTTTATTTTAAAATGGCCTTCAGCTCATCTAAGCTGACTTTTTTCTGCTCTCCAGAAACCAAATCTTTCAAACTATATTGATTACCATTCATTTCTTCTTCGCCTACGATTACTGCATACCGAATAAATCGCTTATCAGCGTGTTGAAATTGTTTTGCCACTTTGGCATTATCAGGATACAATTCTACTTTTATTCCATCAGCGCGTAATTCCTTGATGGCTTTCATCGAATAGAAAGCTGCTGCCTCACCGTAGTTGAGAAACAAAGCTCGTGAAGTCGATGTTACCGCTTCCGGGAACAATCCTAACTCTTCGACCACCAAATAAATTCGGTCTAGTCCAAAAGAAATTCCAACTCCACTCATATTTTTTAATCCAAAAATACCGGTCAAATCATCGTAACGACCACCGCCACCGATGGAACCCATTGCAACTGTTTTGGGAGCAGCTACTTCAAAAATGGCTCCTGTATAATAATTCAGTCCTCTGGCCAATGTCACGTCCAAATCCAAACTAGCTGTTGACAATCCTAGATTAATAACATTATCGCAGATAAAACGAAGCTCCTCCACTCCTTTCATTCCTTCGGTTGATGAAGAAAGTAAAGCCGACAGTTTTTCGATTTTCTCAGAGATGGTTCCTGTAAAATTGAATAACGGCTGTACTTTGACAATCGCTTCTTCGGCAATTCCTTTTTCAATCATTTCTTTCTTTACGCCGTCCTCGCCTATTTTGTCGAGTTTGTCTAAAGCAACTGTAAAGTCAATCAATTTATCCGATGCGCCAATGACTTCGGCAATTCCGGAAAGTATTTTTCGGTTATTGATTTTTATGGTAACGCCTGCCAATCCCAAAGCGGTAAAAACAGAATCGTACAATTGCACCAAATCTACTTCTTGCCACAAGGATTTCGACCCAACCACATCGGCATCACATTGAAAAAATTCTCTGAAACGCCCTTTCTGCGGACGATCGGCACGCCAAACTGGTTGAATTTGGTATCTTTTAAAAGGGAATTCAATTTCGTTTTGGTGTTGCACTACATAACGCGCAAACGGCACGGTTAAGTCATAACGCAAGGCTTTCTCGGAAATGCTTGATGTTAATCGGGTGCTGTCTTTATTTTCTATATGAGTTGCATTGGCTTTTGCCAAAAAATCACCTGAATTTAATATCTTGAAAATCAATCGGTCGCCTTCTTCTCCGTATTTCCCCATTAAGGTATCGGAGTTCTCGAATGAAGGGGTTTCTATAGGTTGGAATCCAAATTTTTCGAAATTGCTTTTTATGATTTGGATAATGTATTGTCTTTTTGCCACCTCAGCAGGTGAAAAATCTCTGGTTCCTTTTGGAATACTCGGTTTCATCAATTATGAATTTTAAATTACAAATTACGGATTTTAAACTTCAAAAAAAGCGATTTACTCAAAACCATAATTCGTAACTCGTAATTCGTAATTTAAAATTCCTAATTCTCACTGCAAATATCTTACTTTTAAAATAATTCCGTTTGAAAAATTTGTGATTTAATTTAATGCTTCTTTAATCCTGTTTTCAAGAAAGTTGATTTATGACTTTTTCAAATAGAGACTAACTGCAAGGGATTCCTATAATAAATTTAACCGCAAGGAGCGCTAAGATATTGGCTCTCTTGAAAAACGCAAGGTTCGCAAAGCTTAGCGTTCCTTGCGGAATTATAGACAAAGCAACAAAACCTTTGCGGCCTTTGCGGTTAATAAAGGAGTCAACCGCTGGAAATAGCTCCTTACAACTATTTAACCAAATTTCTCAAATCATAATTGTAACAAAAAGTGTATTTTCGTGTCAAATAACGCATGATGCTAAAACTATTCAAAGAAAATATCCGAATCGCATTTGGTTCTATCCGAACTCAATTGCTAAGAACCATTTTAACCGTAATGATTATTGCCATTGGTATAACGGCGCTGGTTGCAATCCTGACCCTTGTGGCTGCACTGGAAAATACTTTATCTTCCAATTTTGCTTCAATGGGAGCCAATACTTTCAACATTAATCAATACGAAAACACCTCTCGAAGACGTGGCGGCGGGGAACGCGAAATCATAAATCCTATTATTTCCTATCCCGAGGCAATGGCTTTTAAGAACAAATACAATTACCCATTTACCGAAACCTCGCTGTCATTTACAGCTACGGGAACTGCCGAAGTAAAATACGAAGCTACCAAAACAGATCCCGAAATAAGTGTTCTGGGCGTTGATGAGCATTTTTTGACCAATTCGGGGCTCGAAACCAGTTCAGGCAGAAATTTTACCAAATTTGACATCGACAACAATACCTACTCCTGTGTGGTGGGTTCTGATTTTGAAAAAGGACTCCTGAAAGATGTCAACCCAATTGGCAAAACGCTTTCGATACGAGGTGCCAAATTTAAAGTCATTGGTGTACTAAAAGAGAAAGGCTCGACCTTTGGAAACAGCCAGGATTTAAGGGTTTTGATTCCGATACAAGTGGCCCGTTCCTTATTTACGGCACCGAACATCAACTACACTTTGAGCGTCATGGTCAGTAAAAAAGAACTTCTGGATCAAGCCATTGACAATGCCAATAGCAACATGCGTAGAATACGAAAATTAAGCCCTGTAAAAGACAATAATTTTGCCATAGTACGAAGCGACGATTTGATCAACAGAATTCTTGGCATCACCAAATATCTTGGACTTGCAGCATGGCTCATCGGGATAATTACCATCCTGGGATCGTCTATCGCACTGATGAATATTATGATTTTTTCGGTAACGGAGCGTACCCGAGAAATTGGTGTTCGAAAAGCATTGGGAGCAAAAAAATCAACTATCGCCTTTCAGTTTTTTATAGAAACCTTACTAATTGGACAACTAGGTGGTTTTGTTGGTATTATTTTTGGGATATTGATCGGTTTTGGGTTTTCTAAAGTTATGGACTTTGATTTTGTAATTCCGTGGGGAGCCATGATAGCAGCGTTTGTTGTTAGCTTTTTGGTGGCACTTGTTTCTGGCTTGTATCCCGCCTTAAAATCAGCCAATATGGATCCTATTGAGGCGCTGCGTTATGAATAAGAATTCAGATTGCAGGTGGCAGAACGCAGAATTAAGATTGCAAATTGCAGAACGCACGTTTCAGAACGCAGGTTTCAGAACGCAGGTTTCAGAATGCAGATAGCAGAATTCAGATTACAGGATAATTAAATAACTTAGCTTTTTAAATAATAACAATGAGATTTCAAGATTTGTTAGCTTATAAGAAATCATTTGAGTTCGGAATGTCTGTTTTTCATATTTCGAAAACTTTTCCAACAGAAGAGAAATACTCGTTAACAGACCAAATTAGGCGTTCTTCAAGAAGTGTTTCGGTAAATATTGCCGAAGCTACCAGAAAAAGAAGATATGTGAATCATTTTATTTCCAAACTAACAGATAGTGATGCCGAAAACTCAGAAACCCAATCTTGGCTGGAATATGCACTTGCCTGTGAATATATCAATCAAGAAGTTTTTGACAATTTAACTTCAAAAAGTCTTGAAGTTGGGAAATTATTAAATTATATGATGACCAATCCTGATAAATTTAATTAACAAAATCTGTTCCCTACCTTCTCAGCAATCTGCCAACTAAATTCTGCCTTCTGAAACCTGCAATAATTCTGCGTTCTGCCATCTGCTATCTGAAACCTGTCCTCATCATTCTATCATTCCCGTAAATATCCTTTCTCAATTCAATATTTTTAAAATCCATTCCTTCCAATAATTCAACCATTTCCTGACCCAAATATTGGTTGATTTCAAAATACAGTTGTCCGGAATTCGAGAGGTTTTTTTGAGCCAAATCGGCTATTTTTCTATAAAAAATCAAGGCATCATTGTCCTCCACAAAAAGAGCCAAATGAGGTTCGTGTTCCAAAACATTTTTTTTGATTTCCTCTTTTTCCAGATTCCGAACATACGGCGGGTTTGAAACAATAATATCAAACTCCTGTTTTAAATCCAATGTTTCAAGAATATTTTGTTCTATAAAAGTAATGTTTACTTCGTTTAGAGTTGCATTTTTTTGGGCAGTTGCCAATGCTTTTTCAGAAATATCAATGGCAAAAACCTCAGCATTAGGGAGATTCTTAGCCAACGAAATAGCGATGCATCCGCTTCCTGTCCCTATGTCTAAAATCCTTAAATTTTGACTTTTGATTTTTGACTTTTGACTGTTAATAATCCAATCCACCAGTTCCTCTGTTTCTGGCCTCGGAATCAAAACGTTTTCGTTGACTTCAAAATCCAATCCATAAAAACTTGTTTTGCCTAACAAATACTGAATCGGAATTTCCAATTTCAATTGTTCCAAAATAGAATTCCAAACCTCAATTGCTGATTCAGAAAATACCAAATCCGGCTGCAAAGCCAAATCGATTCTTTTCAATTGTTGTTTTTCTTCCAGTATCAAATAGAAAAAACTCTCCGCTTCGCCTTCACCATACATCGAAGTAAGCGCTTCAATAAATTGAGTTCTGTATTCTTTTATTTTCATGTTGTTTTTTTCTTACTAAAGCGCTAAATCTTTCAGCATCCAAACCGGACAACTCGTATGACCTGTACTTCCCATTGGTGAACAAATATTTTCGAAACCAACTTTTCTATACAACTTTTGGGCATCATGCATAAAAGGCATCGTTTCCAGATAACATTTTTCATAACCAAAATCTCTGGCACTTTGCAAACATTGCTCCATCATTTGACTACCGATTCCTTTTCCGCGGGTTTCAGGAAGAAAATACATTTTTTGCAGTTCGCAATAAATGACAGCTTCATTTGCGAGTGGTGCAACGCCCGCTCCACCGACAATTTTACCTTCACTTTCGACTACATAATAAACAGATCGCGGTTTATTGTATTCTTCAAACATCATATCAAGATAAGGATCTTCATAAGCTGTTCCTACTTTTGGAATATTCAACTCATCAAAAACATCTCTGATTAATTGCGCGACCGCCGGATTGTCTTCTTTTTGTATTTTTCTAATAACCCAATTATTCATAAAACTTTATTATTTATTCAACGTCACAAAAATAGCCATTGTAAATGGGAAAACATCCTAAGTTTTGAAACTAAATCCTAATCCCAAAATTACTACTTTTGCAAAGTGAAAATACATGAAAAATACATGGGCCGTTGCATACAATTGGCCAAAAACGGACTAGGAACGACCTATCCCAATCCTATGGTTGGAAGCGTGATTGTTTATGAAGGCAAAATCATAGGCGAAGGCTGGCACAAAAAATCAGGAGAACCACATGCCGAAGTCAATGCAGTAAACTCGGTACAAGACAAATCATTGCTAAAAAAAGCTACTATCTACGTGAGTCTGGAACCGTGTAGCCATTTTGGAAAAACACCTCCTTGCTGTGATTTGATTATAAAAAATAAAATTCCAAACGTCGTTATTGGCACTGTTGATCCCAATATTAAAGTAGCGGGAAATGGCATCAAAAAATTAATAGAAGCAGGCATTCATGTTACAATTGGAATTCTTGAAGATGAATGCAACGAACTCAACAAACGATTTTTTACTTTTCACCAAAAGCAAAGACCTTATATTATTTTAAAATGGGCACAAAGTCAAGACGGTTTTATTGCTCCTCTTGAAAAATTGGAGAAAAAACCAGTTTGGATTACCAATACGTATTCCAGACAATTGGTTCATAAATGGCGAACCGAGGAACAAGCTATTCTGGTAGGCACACAAACAGTTATTGACGACAATCCCAAACTGAATGCAAGAGATTGGTCTGGAAACAGTCCCGTACGGATAGTTTTAGATCAAAATAATAGAATTCCAGAAGACAGTTCAATTTTTGACAATCAAATCAAAACGATTGTCTTTACAAAATCTAAAAACGCAGTCTCCGAAGAAAACACTACCTTTGAAGTGATTGATTTTGAACTAAATATAGCAAAACAAATTGTTGATTCGCTTTACAAGTACAACATTCAATCGGTTATAATTGAAGGTGGACTCCAAACCTTACAAACCTTTATCGATGAGAATCTTTGGGACGAAGCTCGAGTTTTTTCAGGAAAAATGATTTTTGGAAAAGGAATTAATGCTCCATTAATTTCAAAAACAAATTTCGAAAAATATACAATTGACACCGATGAATTCTTAATTATCAGAAACCATGATTAATGCTATTATTTTTGATTTTGGAGATGTGTTTATCAATTTAGATAAGCAAGCAACTATGGATGGTTTAAAAAATCTTGGTGTAACCCAATGGAATGAAGATTTAGACCAATTGAATTTACAGTATGAAGTAGGTTCCATTTCGGAAGATGATTTTTTGTTCGGGATTCAAAAACACACCAACAATGCTTCAATCGAAGATATTTCGAAAGCATGGAATGCAATACTTCTGGACTTCCCACTGTATCGATTGGAATTTCTTCAAATGCTTTCCAAAAAATACCGTCTGTTTTTATTGAGCAATACAGATGCCATTCATATTAATACTTTCGAACAAAAAACGGGTACTACATTTTATAGTGATTTTTATCAATGTTTTGAAAAAGTATATTTTTCTTTTGAAATTGGTATGAGAAAACCCAATCCAGAAGTTTTCAATTTCGTACTGGATCAAAATGGACTGCAAGCCAAACACACTTTATT
Organism: Flavobacterium sp. N3904; assembly: GCF_025947305.1. Classification (NCBI taxonomy): domain Bacteria; kingdom Pseudomonadati; phylum Bacteroidota; class Flavobacteriia; order Flavobacteriales; family Flavobacteriaceae; genus Flavobacterium; species Flavobacterium sp. N3904. The sequence continues at coordinate 2,088,080 of NZ_CP110009.1, read as the reverse complement.
TATTGATGACAAAAAAGAGAATACAGATGCTGCATTGTCACTTGGACTTCCTGTTTGGAATTTACAGGTAGGCGAAGAAGATGTGGTTGATTTGTTTGATAAAAAAATAATTTAGAAGAATCCCCTTTTGGAAATTAAAGACACTTACAACACCATTGCTTTTCCCTCTGAAGAATCTTTATTCAAGGAAAAAAGTAGCAAATTCTTTGGCTATGCTTTCCCAATCGAATCAGAGGAAGAAGTAAAACCCATTATCGAAATTTTAAAAAAACAACATCCTCACGCCGTTCACTATTGTTACGCCTATCAAATAGGAACAGAAACTATCCAATATAGAGCAAATGATGACGGAGAACCAAGCAATACAGCAGGAGCTCCAATTTACGGCCAAATACAATCCTTTGGACTTACCAATATCCTTATCGTAGTTGTTCGAATTTACGGCGGAATAAAATTAGGCGTTGGCGGATTGATTTCGGCATACAAAACTTCGGCACAAATTACTTTGGAATCTTGTGAAATTATCGAAAAAACAATTGACATTCCTTTTCAGATTTCATTTGATTACAAAAACATGAATAAAGTGATGCGAGTGATCAAAGAAAAAAAATTGGACATTACTTCTCAAGAAATGGAAATAAATGAAGAAACCAATTTGCCAATTGGCAAAATTATAGTAAAAAGTAGAAAAAAAAATGCCAAAATGATATTCGACACTTTTAATTCATTGTTTGAAATTGACATAATAAAACTATAAATTCTCATTAAAAAGAACTCTTTCTAATGATTACTCAAAAGTTTTTAGTAGTTCCAAAATGTAATCTGGAGGAGCAATAGGTTTGCCTGTTTTTAAGGACACAAAAACCAATAAAAATTGAGCAGTTGTTAATAACTCTTTGGCTTCATTATAAATTGCACAATCAAATTCGATCTTCACAGACGTCTGACTTTTGAAAACGGTATGCACCGTTAACAACTCATCATACCGGGCCGATTTTTTGTAATTGATATTCATATTGACAATTGGCAACGCAATCCCGCTTTCTTCCATACTTTTATATGAAATCCCTTTGTTTCTAAGCCATTCGACTCTTCCTATCTCAAAATAGGGTATGTAATTTCCGTGGTAAACAACGCCCATTTGGTCTGTTTCAGAGTAACGAACACGTACTTGAATTTGATGATCTTTCATTAATTATGTTTTAAAAATTTAAATTTTAAAATGCCCCTTACAACAATATTTTCAAAAATTATAACCCAAAATATTTTTTTTTACAGATAATTGTTCACATATTTGTTATCCCGAAAAAAGAATTTTACACCTATTCTTTTTGTAAGACAATAATTACTATAATAAAAATAATTTTAACTAGATATATGAACAAGACTGCACAATCAGTATGGGAAAACTGTTTGTCCTTCATAAAGGACAACATTCAGGATCAAGCTTATAAAACTTGGTTTGAACCAATTAAATCAGTTGAACTTACCGATAATGCATTATATATTCAAGTACCTAGTAAATTTTTCTACGAATGGCTAGAAGAACACTATGTAAAATTGTTAAAAGTAGCCCTAACCAAAGAACTTGGTAAAAATGCAAAGTTACTCTATAAAATCAAAATGGAGAATACTTATGGCAACAAACAACCGTTTACGGAACAATTGCCAAGTGCCAATAGAGGACCAATGAAACCCCAAGAGGTTGATGCCCCTTTTAAAAACCTTAATCCCGAATTAAAAAATCCTTTTGTTATTCCTGGTATTCGAAATTTAAAAATCGAGTCCCAATTGAATGCCAATTATAGTTTTGATAATTTCCTTGAAGGAGACTCCAATAGATTAGCCCGTTCAGCGGGTATGGCTGTTGCCAACAAACCTGGAGGAACTTCATTCAATCCGTTATTGATTTTTGGCGGTGTCGGGTTGGGAAAAACACACTTAGCTCATGCTATTGGTGTTGAGATCAAAGACAAATATCCCGAAAAAACGGTTTTGTATATATCTGCTGAAATTTTCACCCAACAATATATTGACTCCGTAAAGAAAAACAACAGAAATGATTTCATCCATTTTTACCAATTAATAGATGTTTTAATCATTGATGATGTTCAATTCCTTTCCGGAAAATCAGGAACACAAGATGTATTTTTTCACATTTTTAATTATTTGCACCAAAATGGAAAACAGGTTATCTTGACCTCAGACAAGGCTCCTGTTGATATGCAAGATATTGAACAGCGGTTATTGTCCCGTTTCAAATGGGGATTGTCTGCCGAGTTGCACCAACCCGATTATGAAACGAGAATATCTATACTAAAAAACATTTTGTATCGTGACGGAGTTGAAATTCCAAACGAAATAATAGAATATGTAGCTCGCAACATTAAATCAAATGTTCGCGAATTAGAAGGCGCTATCATTTCATTAATTGCTCAATCTTCTTTCAACAAAAAAGAAGTAACTATCGAGCTGGCTAAAAGTGTAGTAGAGAAATTTGTGAAAAATGTAAAAAGAGAAATCTCAATCGATTACATTCAAAAAATTGTCTCCGATTATTTTCAATTGGATTTAGAAACCTTGCAATCCAAAACCAGAAAAAGACACGTAGTTCAAGCAAGACAATTGGCCATGTTTTTTGCCAAAAAATTCACTAAAGCTTCCTTGGCCAATATCGGTTCACAGATTGGAGACCGCGATCATGCCACTGTATTACATGCTTGCAAAACTGTAGACAATTTAGTAGCAACCGACAAACAATTCAAAAAATACGTCGAGGATATTAATTCAAAATTAACGCTATAAAAGCATTATGCCTGTCAAAATATTAATGGTTTGTTTGGGTAATATCTGTCGTTCTCCACTAGCAGAAGGAATATTGGCCTCCAAACTCCCTAATGACAAATTTACTGTAGATTCTGCAGGAACTGGTTCTTGGCATGTTGGTCGCGGTCCAGACAACCGCTCTATTGCCACTGCCCAAAAAAACGGTTTAAATATTGCCAATCAAAAGGGGAGACAATTTGAAAGATCTGACTTCGATACTTTTGATTACGTTTTTGTAATGGACAACAGTAATTACAGAGATGTCATTCACCTTGCTCAAAACGAAACCCAAAAACAAAAAGTACAACTCATTCTAGACGCCATCTTTCCTGGTGAAAACGTAGACGTCCCAGACCCATACTACGGTGTATCAAATGGTTTTGATATGGTTTACGAAATGCTCAACGAAGCTTGTGATATCATTGCCCAAAACTTGATTGCAAAACATCCCTAAGAAAAAGTCTAAGTTTCCATAACTTTACCTACAATAATAGTAACCAAAACCATTTGGTAAAAGTTAATAACAAATATTTTATTTCTAAAACAGAAAGTCAATCCTATGAAATCAGCACCGCTTCTTGGAAAACTATATTTAATTCCAACAACTATGGGCGATTGCGACCCAATGGACGTATTACCGCAAACCATTAAAAGATGCGTTGAATTAATTGATTATTATGTTGTTGAAAATGACAAAACAGCTCGAAAGTCTATTAAACTGACCAATCCCGAGAAAAAACAATCTGAATTAAAACTTTTCGTTCTCAATAAATACACCGAAGCCAAAGATCATCAAGAATTCATAAAGCCACTTTTGGAAGGCAAAAATATGGGATTGATGAGCGAAGCCGGTTGCCCCGGAGTAGCCGATCCGGGCGCTGTAATTGTAAAATTAGCACACGAAAAAGGCATTCAGGTTGTACCACTTGTTGGTCCATCCTCTATCCTATTAGCCATGATGGCATCGGGAATGAACGGTCAAAGTTTTACCTTCAACGGCTATTTACCCATTGATAAAGGAGAAAAGAAAACCGCTCTTAAAACGCTTGAAAAACTATCTTCAGACAAAAATCAGTCACAAATTTTCATAGAAACACCTTACCGAAACAACAAAATGTTGGAAGACATTTTACAAGCCATAAACCCAGAAACCTACCTCTGCATCGCCACCGATATCACACTCCCAACAGAATATATCAAAACCAAAAGAGCTGTAGCCTGGAAAAAAGAAACAGTCGATTTACACAATCGTCCTACTATTTTTATCATTCATAAAATGTAACAATACAAAAGAATTTGGGTGTGACCCCATAAGAAAAAGGGGCAAACTTTTCAAACCGATCATTCTGCCCCTTTCTCTTATGCGGTCGGGCTATTTGCGCTACTTTGGTAGCCAGCGTCTATCCCTCACACAGCTCGCAAGAATATTTATTTTCTCGGAATATTTATTTTACCCGAACATCATTCCTTCAAAAAAAGAAAAAATCAGCTTAAAAAAACTACTTTTATACTCCTGAAAATAAATTCATTTATTACATGAGTAAATTACCAAACGTAACCACCAGTATCTTTACGGTAATGTCCAAAATGGCATCAGAACATAATGCTATCAATCTTTCACAAGGGTTTCCAAACTTTCCCGTTGACGAAAGACTGACCGAGACTGTTTCTAGACTTGCCAAAGAAGAAGTGCACCAATACACACCCATGTCGGGTTACACACCTTTGTTAGTCAAAATTGCAGCATTGGTAAAATCATCCTACAATCGCAATATCCTTCCCGAAACCGAAATACTCGTTACAGCCGGTGCAACCCAAGCGATATTCACTGCATTACTGGCCATACTAAAACCCAACGACGAAGTTATCATTCTCGATCCAAGTTACGATTGTTACGAAGCTCCAATATTATTAAGCCAAGCAAAACCAATACGAGTAGCGCTAAATGATGATTATACACCCAATTGGACAACAATTGAAAAAGCATTTTCTCAGAAAACCAAAATGATTATCATCAATAATCCACACAATCCTACGGGCAAAATTTTAAATGAATCTGATTTTGAAAATCTTGAATTTCTGCTTGAAAAATACCCAAATGTACTTTTACTTTCTGACGAAGTTTACGAATACATTACTTTCGAGCAAAAACACATTTCAACTCACAGTCGACCCAAATTACTTGATCGGTGCATTATGGTTTCTTCTTTTGGGAAAACTTTTCATGTAACGGGCTGGAAAATAGGTTACCTTGTAGCACCCGACTATTTGATGAAAGAAATCAAAAAAGTCCATCAGTTTTTGGTGTTTAGCGTCAATAGCATTTGTCAGGTAGCTGTTTCTGAATATCTGGATTTAGTTAGCATCAATAAAATTGGGCCATTCTATCGGGAGAAGAGGGATTATTTCAGAACATTATTAAAAAACAGCCGATTCAAATTAATGCCTTGCGAAGGAACTTATTTTCAAGTAGCCTCGTATGCCAACATTTCAAACGAAAATGATATTGATTTTTGCAAACGTCTAATTACAGAGTATGGTGTTGCCGCAATTCCAATATCCACTTTTTATGAAAATGGTAAAGATTTAAAATTAATTCGTTTTTGCTTCGCCAAAGACAATCACACTTTGGAAGAAGCTACAAAAAGATTATGTAAAATTTAAAAATTGAATTTATATTTTTATTATGCATGCATACTATTTTATTTTATTACATTTACAATCCAAAAAAAAATAAATTATGAGTTATACCGATAAAATGTTGAGAGACGATGCTTTAAAAGGCAAAGTAATAGTAGTTACAGGAGGCGGAAGTGGCTTAGGAAAAGCGATGACCAAATATTTCCTGGAATTAGGGGCACAAGTTGCCATTACTTCTAGAGATTTAGAAAAACTAAAAAATACCGCCAAAGAATTAGAAGCCGAAACTGGAGGAACGTGTTTACCGTTACAATGTGACGTTCGTCATTACGAAGAGGTAGAGAATATGTTACAGGAAGTATTGAAAGCCTTCGGAAAAGTAGATGTTTTATTGAACAATGCCGCAGGAAATTTCATCTCCCCAACAGAACGTTTATCGGCCAATGCTTTTGACACGGTAATTGATATCGTTTTGAAAGGATCCAAAAACTGCACACTTGCCTTTGGAAAACATTGGATAGATACCAAACAAACATCTGCAAGTGTATTGAATATTGTTACTACTTATGCCTGGACAGGTTCGGCTTATGTTGTTCCGAGTGCGACAGCCAAAGCCGGAGTACTGGCTATGACGAGAAGTCTTGCCGTAGAATGGGCCAAATACGGCATTCGTACCAATGCCATTGCGCCTGGACCATTTCCTACCAAAGGAGCTTGGGACCGCTTATTACCGGGCGATCTAGCCGAAAAATTTGATTTGGCCAAAAAAGTACCTTTGAAACGCGTCGGTGACCACCAAGAATTGGCCAATTTAGCGGCTTATTTAGTTTCAGATTTTTCTGCATATGTCAATGGTGAAGTAATTGTTATTGATGGAGGTGAATGGTTAAAAGGAGCTGGACAATTCAATTTACTCGAAGCCATACCCGAAGAGCTTTGGGATCAATTGGAAATGATGATTAAAGCAAAGAAAAAAAGTTAGCTACCTGTGATATTTACCGATTAACATCAACAACTATCGTAAATAATCAGAAATTACACTAAATAATAAATCAATAAAAAGAGAACTATTTATGCAGTTCTCTTTTTTTACGCATAATAATTTTAAAAAAAGCAAAGAATACACAGTATTGCTAAGATAAATTGGAAAGTATAAAAACTATTTGTTTTTGTTAACAAAATAGATTTTCTAAACCCATAAATAATTGTATTTTTACCGTTCAAAATTTAGAAAATAAATGGGCAAAATCATAGCGATTGCGAATCAGAAAGGTGGAGTTGGAAAGACTACTACTTCTATTAACCTAGCAGCTTCGTTGGGTGTTTTAGAAAAAAAAGTATTACTAATAGACGCTGATCCTCAGGCAAATGCCACGTCAGGTTTAGGAATTGATGTAGAAACAATTGAAATTGGTACGTATCAAATTTTGGAACACAGCCACACTCCAATGGAGGCTATTATAAAATGTTCGGCTCCAAATGTTGATGTAATTCCTGCACATATTGATCTTGTTGCCATCGAAATCGAATTGGTTGACAAAGAAAACAGAGAGTATATGCTAAAAAAAGCATTAGACAGCATCAAAGATCAGTACGATTATATTCTTATTGATTGCGCTCCTTCTCTAGGATTATTAACCTTGAACGCTTTAACAGCAGCAGACTCCGTTGTTATTCCTATTCAATGCGAATATTTTGCACTGGAAGGTTTGGGTAAATTATTGAATACAATAAAAAGCATTCAAAAAATTCACAATCCAGATTTAGACATTGAAGGCCTATTATTGACCATGTTTGATTCCAGATTGCGTTTATCCAATCAAGTAGTTGAAGAAGTTCAAAAGCACTTCAATGACATGGTTTTTGAGACCGTAATTCAAAGAAATGTAAAATTGAGCGAAGCACCTAGTTTTGGCGAAAGTATTATAAACTATGATGCAACCAGTAAAGGTGCCGTTAATTACATCCACTTAGCTCAAGAAATTATAAAGAAAAACAGTAAATAGTTGTATGTCAAAAGCAATAAAAAAACAAGCCTTAGGTAGAGGTTTATCTGCATTATTAAAAGATCCCGAAAACGATATTCAATCGGTAGAAGATAAAAATGCTGATAAAGTGGTTGGAAATATTATAGAGCTTGAAATTGATGCTATAGAAATAAATCCGTTTCAGCCCCGAAGTAATTTTAATGAAGAATCACTAAGAGAATTAGCCACCTCCATCAAGGAATTGGGGGTTATTCAACCTATAACCGTTCGTAAATTAGACTTCAATAAATACCAATTAATTTCTGGAGAACGTCGTTTACGTGCATCCACATTGATTGGACTTACGACCGTTCCTGCTTATATTCGTATTGCAAACGATAACGAATCTTTAATCATGGCCTTGGTTGAAAACATTCAACGACATGATTTAGATCCTATAGAAATTGCACTTTCATATCAACGCTTAATTGATGAAATTCAATTGACTCAAGAACAAATGAGTGAAAGAGTAGGTAAAAAACGATCTACTATTGCCAATTATTTAAGACTTTTAAAATTAGACCCGATTATTCAAACAGGAATACGTGATGGCTTCATCAGTATGGGACATGGACGTGCCATCATTAACATTGACGACCATGATGTTCAAACGGATATTTACCAAAAAATCGTCAGTCAAAATCTTTCGGTTCGAGAAACAGAAACTTTGGTAAAAAATTATCACGAAAGTTTAAAACCTAAACCTGCATTACCAGCAAAAACCGCTTCATTTGAAATTGATGATGAGCAAGTAAGCACTTTTAATAAATATTTTGGAACAAAAATCGACGTAAAAGTAGCTGGAAATGGTAAAGGTAAAATTACAATTCCATTTGATTCTGAGACCGATTTTAATAGAATTTTAAAATTAATAAACGGGTAGTGAATAAAATCATTTCCATAGTTCTACTCCTTTTCATTTTTGGGAACGCAGCAGTTTTTGCACAAACAAATAACGATGCAATTCTAAAGATAAAAGATACTGTAAAATCAAACGACATAGATCCTTTGACACCTGCAAAAGCTGCCTTTTATTCGGCTATATTACCTGGTTTAGGTCAAGCATACAATAAAAAATACTGGAAAATTCCAATAGTTTATGGTGCTATTGGAACAAGTACCTATTTATACATAGACAATACCAAAAAATACAATCAATACAGAGATGCCTACAAGAGCAGACTGGCTGGAAATCCAGATCCTGATTATGACTATCTTTCGGACAAACAATTAATATCGGCTCAAGAATTCTACCAACGAAATGCTTCTTTATCGGCACTATTTATTGTTGGTTTTTACATCCTTAACATTATTGACGCCAACGTTGACGCAGCTTTGATACAGTTTAATGTCAATCAAAACTTATCGCTACGACCAGAATATAATCCTGATAGTGTAACATTAAAATCAAATTTGGGACTAACCCTTAATTATCGTTTTTAAAATACAAAATCGATACGTTTGTTATAGAATTTAAAATACAAAAAAACATGAAAATTGCGCTTTTAGGATACGGAAAAATGGGTCAGGTAATCGAAAGAATAGCTCTGGAAAGAGGACATGAAATCGTTTTGAAAAAAGACGAATTCAATACTTACGATGGCCTTTCAAGCGCCGATGTCGCTATTGATTTTAGCGTTCCTTCAGCAGCAGTAAACAATATTTCCAGCTGTTTCAACGCTAATGTTCCCGTAGTTTCTGGAACAACAGGTTGGCTTGAACATTATGACGAAATGATTGCTTTGTGCAAAGAAAAAAATGGTGGTTTTATCTCCAGTTCTAACTTTAGCCTTGGCGTCAATTTATTTTTCGAATTCAATGAATATTTAGCCAAAATCATGTCCAAATTCGACCATTACAAAGTAGAAATGGAAGAGATTCACCACGATCAGAAACTAGATGCACCGAGCGGAACTGCTATTTCATTAGCCAAAGGCATTATTGAAAACAGCAACTATGCGAATTGGACATTAGATACGCCAAAAGAAAATGAAATTCATATTGAAGCTGTAAGAGTAGGAACGGTTCCAGGAACGCATACAGTAACTTACAATTCTGATGTTGATTCAATCGAAATAAAACACACCGCGCATAATAGGGAAGGTTTTGCCCTAGGTGCTGTAATTGCTGCCGAATGGCTTGCCGGAAAACATGGAGTTTATACCATGAAAGATGTACTTAACTTAAATTCCAAATAAAAAATTTAAATTATAATTAGAAATTGAATAAAAAATCTAATTTCTAATTTCAAACTTCTAAAATTCAAAATTATGACTTTATATCTTTGGTTTGTATTTTTCTTGGCTGTTCAGGTTATTCATTTCTTAGGAACTTGGAAACTATACGAAAGTGCTGGAAGAAAACGTTGGGAAGCTGCTGTTCCTATTTACAATGCAATTGTTTTGATGAAAATTATAGGACGCCCTACTTGGTGGACTATTTTACTTTTTATACCCATCATTAACCTGATTATGTTTCCCGTTATTTGGGTAGAAACCATCCGTAGTTTCGGTAAAAAATCATTTATAGACACACTACTTGTTATTGGAACTTTTGGATTTTATATCTTTTATCTTAATTATACCCAAAGTTTAAATTACGAACCAGACAGACATTTAAGTCCAGATCATAAAGCGGCGGATACTATTAGTTCATTGCTTTTTGCTGTGATTGTTGCAACTATTGTTCATACCTATTTTGTACAACCTTATACTATTCCAACCTCTTCGTTGGAAAAATCATTGTTGGTTGGCGACTTTTTGTTTGTAAGTAAAATGAATTATGGCGCTAGAGTTCCTATGACAACCGTGGCAATGCCTATGGTACACGACACCATTCCTTTTACCAAGCAAAAGTCATATTTGAATTGGCCTCAATTACCTTATTTTAGACTTCCAGCCTTACAATCCATCAATCGTACCGATATTGTTGTCTTCAACTGGCCAGCGGATACTGTTTACAAATTTAGAGATCAATCTGGACTAAGAGTTGACAAACCAGTTGACAAAAAATCAAACTATGTAAAACGTTGTGTTGGTATTCCTGGTGATAGTTTATCAATAAAAGATGGATTGGTTTACATTAATGGAAAAGAATTAATTTTACCGGAACGTGCAAAACCACAGTTTTCATACAATGTTGTTTTGGATAATAAAACACCTATTGATTTCGAATACCTTTTGAAGGATATGGATGTCACTGACGGTGCTGGATTCTTAAACCAACAAACAAGAGATACTTTATTTATTAGCGCACTGACTGCTGCTGGAGCGGAGCGACTAAAAAATGTCCCAGGAATCACTTCTGTAAACCGAATTATATCCAAGAATGTAGAAAATGGTATTTTCCCACACATCAACAAATGGAACCGTGATAATTTTGGCCCAATATATATTCCTCAAAAAGGAAAAACAGTTGCATTAACTTTAGAGACTTTACCTTTTTATAAAACCATCATAACCGATTACGAGAAAAAAGACCTGAAAGTAAATGGTAATGAGATTAGAATTGATGGAAAAGTAGCCACGACTTATACTTTTGATCAAAACTACTACTGGATGATGGGAGACAATCGCCATAACTCTGAAGATAGCCGTTACTGGGGGTTTGTTCCTGAAAATCACATTGTAGGAAAACCAATATTCATTTGGATGAGTTGGGATACTAATGGAAAAGGACTTGGGAAAATACGTTGGGACAGAGTATTTACAACAGTAAGCGGGGAAGGACAACCGCAATCGTATTTTAAATACTTCTTGATTGCACTAGCTGCCTTTTTTGTTGGGGAATATTTTTGGAAAAAAAGAAAAGCGAAACAATTAGAAAAATAATTCAATAGCTTTGCATCACAATTAGAAATAAAAAAGTCATACTGTCAATAAAATGACGTTATGACTTTTTTCTTTAATACCATCGAAGATGAAAACACTACTACATCCCTCTTATTTCCCGTCCATAAGTCATTTTGTTGCAATGGCTCAATCGGATAGCATTACATTTGAAATAGAGGATAATTTTCAGAAACAAACCAATCGCAACAGAACATACATCTACAGCCCAAACGGAATTCAGTTACTGAATATCCCTATAAAACATTCCAATGCAACACATCAGAAGACAAAGGACATTAAAATAGAATCGGAATTTGACTGGCAAAAACAGCACTTCAAATCGCTTGAAGCTGCCTATAGAAGCTCTCCTTTTTTTGAATATTTTGAAGATGATTTAATGCCTATTTTTCAAAAGAAACATACTTTTTTGATGGATCTCAATTTTGAAGCTTTAGAAATTGTGTGCAAATGTCTGCGTATGAAATTGGAATACAACACCACAACTGAGTATTTTCATGAAGTAGACAATGCTCAAATTGCAGATTTTCGCTATTTGGTAAACGGAAAAAAAGACAATTCAATTTTTGAAAACTACACTCAGGTTTTTGATGACAAATATGGTTTCCTGAATAATTTGAGTGTCCTTGATTTATTATTTAATGAAGGAAAATATGCCATGGAGTATTTGAAAAATCAAACTTTAATCAATAATTCAAAATAATTATTTCATCGATAACTTCGCCATTATAGGATAATGATCGGAATTTTGAAACTCAGGAAAGCTTTCAAATTGTTTGACTTCCATCGTTTCATCAGCAAAAATATAATCGATTCTGGCGGGATAATATCGGAATTTATAAGTAGCTCCAAAACCTTTTCCGGCTTCTTCAAAACTATCTTTCAGTTTTCCCTTTATATTTCGATACACATATGAAAATGCACTATTATTCATGTCTCCACAAATGATAATTGGGTATTTACAATCTTTTTTATGCTCTTGAAAAATAGTAGCTTGCTCTTGTTGTTGCTTGAAAGCCTTACTAATTCTTCTAATAAGTGACTTTGATTTTTGTTGATCAATGACGTCAATGTTTTCGGATATTTCATTGACATCGGGCGATATTTTTATGGACTGCAAATGCATATTATACACTCTGACAATATCTTTCCCTTTCTTAATGTCGGCAAATACTACATTATTATTCGAATTAGGAAAAACAATATTTCCTTGATCTATGATGGGAAATTTAGAAAAAATGGCCTGACCTGTTTTTATTTGGTTGCCTTCCATCAAAACATATTTATAGGGATATACTTTTAAATCAATATTGCCCGAATTAGAAAATTCCTGAATACAAAGAATATCCGGATTTTTCTCGTTGATAAATTCTAAAATCACTGTAGGAATATCATCACGATCCAACCATTTAAAAACATTAAACAGTCTCACATTGTAGCTCATCACCGTAAAATCTTTATCACTTTCCTGAAATTCCTTAGACGAAAATTTATAAAATTTATTGAAAAAAGTAATTCCAATTAAAAGAACCAGTCCTGACAAAATCATGCGTTTCTTAAACTGAATCGCCCAATACAGAAAAAAGAGCCCATTCAATAAAAAAAATATAGGCATAAATAAAGTAAAAACCGAAAGAAGAGGGAAAATTTTTGGCGACAGAAAAGGAAGCAAATACGCACTGAATGTCAGCACTATAAGCACTAAATTCAAAAAAAACATTCCTTTATTAAACCATGAAAGGTTCTTCATTTTTTAATGCGTTTAAAACTTTATGCAATAAAAGTTTACGATTTATACTCCGATTAATAATATAAAAATAAACTATTTTCCAGCTTTAAACAAAAATTCTTTTTCTTCTTTATTCAAGCTATCGTAACCAGACTGACTTATTTTGTCCAAAATCTCATCAATTTGTTGTTGCGTTTTGTCTTTTACCACAATTTTTGAAGCTGATTTTTCGACAGGTTTTTTATAATTTTTATGTACTTTTTTGAATGGAGTTGCTGGCTTTTTAAAAAGATTAGCAAAAAAATCAAAAATACTGGTCACTATTTTACTTAGGTCAATTCCGTTTTGAAGTAATTTTATAAAAATAAAACCAAACAAAGCACCCGCTAGATGTGAAATATGTCCACCAGTATTTTCTGAACGAAACTGCATTAAATCCAAAATTAGGATTACAGCAGTGATGTGCCATAATTTTACATTACCAATAAACATTAATCGCACATTCATCAATGGACTATAGGTCGTCACAGCTACTAAAATTGCCATGATAGCGGCCGAAGCTCCAATGATAGAACCACTCAAATGCAAGATATTGAATCCCAAAACAAAAATCAATCCCGCAAAAATTGCACTTAATAGATATAAGCCCAAATATTGTTTGGACGAAAAAAAAGTCAAAAACAAGTAGCTTGCAAAATTGAGTACCATCATGTTGAAAAACAAATGCCAAAAATCATTATGAAAAAAAGCATAGGATAGAAAAGTCCATGGTTTTGTTACCAAATCTGTTGGATTTGATGACAAAGCAATCCAATTGGGGAAAACAAAAATGCGTTCTTTATAATGATAGAAAAATGCTAATGAAACCAGAAAACAACCTACATTCCAGAAGATCATTTTTAAGCCAATTCCTCCTAATCTGTATTGCAATTTTAAATCGTCTAAAATATTCATATTTAAGTTTATGAGTTGTGAATTGTAGTCAATATTATAGTTCTCTTGGGAGAATTTAATTCCAACGGTTTCTATTGAATTGATTTTTCTTCCAATACAACATCATTAAATAACCAACCAAAGCTCCTCCAAGGTGGGCAAAATGGGCAATTCCACTAGAACCTCCAAAAGGAGAACTACCACCAACACCCAAATACAAATCAATCAATAACAATCCAGGAACAAAATACTTTGCTTTGATAGGAATTGGAATGAACATCAAGGCCAATTCGGCATTTGGAAACATAAAAGCAAAAGCAACTAATAGACCATAAATAGCTCCAGAAGCGCCTACTACATTTCCTAAATACGCCCCCATGAAAGATTGAAAATCAGAAGGAGTTAACACTTCCTGCCATTTGGTTTCATACTTTCCTTCACTTAGTATTTTTAGTATTTCTACTTTTTGATATCCATTGGCTAATAAGGTATTAATTCCATTTTCAAAAAAATAATAATTCACCCCAGTATGCAATAAAGCTGCTCCTAAACCACAAGAAATGTAAAAGAACAGAAACTTTTTACCTCCCCAAAAATGTTCTAGTGCAGAACCAAATGAATACAAAGCAAACATATTGAAAGCAATGTGCATGATATTTGGCAATGGCGCATGCATAAACATGTGTGTGAAAATTTGCCAAAAATGAAAATCCGGACTTTCGAAATAATACATCGAAAGCAATTTGTAAGCGGGCTCTCCAACAATCATGGAGCCAATATAAAACAATACATTAATTATCAATAACTGTTTTACTGTCGGTGTAATATTCATCATAATGCAAATTTTTTATCTAAATCTTCCACACGCATGGTAATGAAAGTCGGTTTTTGAAATGGGGAAACATTAGGATCTTTACAGGCAAAAAGTCCATTTACTAAGTTTTCCTGTTCTTTTTCGGTTAAATAAGTACCTGTTTTTACAGCCAAACTCTTGGCCAATGATTTGGCAATAGTATCGTTCTGGCTGAAACTGCTCTCCGGTATTCCGTTATGCAAATCACTCAATAATTGATCTAATACTGCAGCTACTTCGCTCTCTGTAACATTTATCGGAATACCCGAAATAACTATATGATCATGATTTGATTCCTCAAAAACAAAGCCAGTATTCATCAATGATTGCTGCAACTCTACAATAAGTTCCATTTCGCTTGCCGAATAAAACAAATTAATGGGAAACAACAATTGCTGACTCGATGCTTGATTTACCGTCATATTGACTAGAAATTGTTCATACAAAACACGCTGATGTGCTCTGTTTTGATCTACTATCACCATTCCAGATTTTATAGGCGAAACAATGTATTTTTTATGAATTTGATATGATTTATGAACTGCCTGTTCTACTTCGTGATCATTAAACAACGATGATGTAACTTCTTCGTTTTCAAAAATAAATTCATTGTTTTCGAAAGCATATTCGTTGTTGCTCGAAGCAAATGCATCGTCTCCAGAAACCACAGCGGTATCGTGTTTTAC
This sequence comes from Flavobacterium sp. N3904, assembly GCF_025947305.1. Lineage (NCBI taxonomy): Bacteria > Pseudomonadati > Bacteroidota > Flavobacteriia > Flavobacteriales > Flavobacteriaceae > Flavobacterium > Flavobacterium sp. N3904. The sequence continues at coordinate 2,072,538 of NZ_CP110009.1, read as the reverse complement.
ATCTACATACAAACTTTCCCAACTAGCAGCAGGTTCTGTTTTCTTATAAGATGAAAAAAGCTTATTGGGTTTATCTTCGGCGAAAGGATTATAATTTCCATCTACTTGAATGGTTGGCACTTCCGCGTCCAAATTTTTATAATGATAAGGCGTGTCTAAATTGGCATCACGTTCAAAATCCAGAACGGGCGCTACATTAAACTGACCTAAACTGTGTTTAATAGAAGCCCTCAGAATAGCATACAAAGCGCTTTCGTTATCAAATTTAATTTCCGTTTTCGTAGGATGTATATTGATATCGATTGTATTTGGCGGCACGGTTAAATACAAATAATAACTCGGTTGAGCACCATCTTTCAAAATTCCGTCATAAGCAGCCATAACTGCATGATGCAAATAGGGACTTTTTATAAATCGGTCATTGACGAAGAAAAACTGTTCGCCCCTATTTTTTTTGGCAAATTCAGGTTTACTTACAAAACCCTGAATATTCATCATCTCAGTATCTTCGACAACTGGCACCAATTTTTCATTGGTTTTACCACCAAAAAAATTGACAATTCGCTGTCTCAAACTCGATGGCGGCAAATTGTACATGTCACTACCGTTGTGGTAAAAGGTAAAATGAATTTTGGGATGCGCCAATGCTACTCGTTGAAATTCATCAATCACATGTCGGTATTCCACCGTATCGGATTTTAGGAAATTACGACGAGCTGGTATATTAAAAAATAAATTCTTAACCGCAAATGAAGTTCCTTTGGGGAGCACCGCCACATCTTGAGATACAAACTTACTACCTTCAATAATAATGTGTGTTCCCAATTCTTCCTGCTCTTGTTTGGTTTTCATTTCCATATGAGCAATTGCCGCAATAGAAGCCAATGCTTCGCCACGAAAGCCTTTGGTATGCAATGAGAATAAATCTTCTGCTTGACGAATCTTGGAAGTCGCATGACGCTCAAAACACATACGGGCATCGGTAACATTCATGCCAGAGCCATTATCAATTACCTGTACCAATGATTTTCCTGCATCTTTTATAATCAATTTGATGTCAGTAGCTTTGGCATCAACTGCATTTTCCAATAATTCTTTTACTACTGAAGCAGGTCTTTGCACTACTTCTCCAGCAGCAATTTGGTTGGCAACATGATCAGGAAGCAATTGAATTATACTCGACATTAATAAAATATTAGGTTTCAGGTTTTAGATTTCAGATTTTAAACAAAAATTAAAATCAAAGATGACAAATTTAAGGAATTTCTACTGGGTTTTATCGCTTTGGCACTCATAAAAAAAACCAAAATTACGCAACAAATCTTAATAAAACATAATCCTTTTAAAACCAATAATAAGCTGATTTTATTTTGTCGGTTTCAGTTTTTGAATAAGCAAAATAAATCTATTAAAAATGTTCCATAAAATAAAAAAACCTATACAATTCTATGAAAGTATAGGTTTTTTAAAATTTTATAAATATTTTTTATTCTTCTATTTGCAAAGGCAAATTCTCGATTCGTAAAGCACCCGCAGATAATAAGTGCTGGTCATCAATTTGGTGAGACAATGAAGCCTGTTGACGAATATAAGCCATTTTGATAGCCGCAATTGCTGCTTCAGTACCTTTGTTACCGTGAATTCCTCCACTTCTATCAATAGATTGTTGAATGTTATCGTCTGTTAATACACAAAAAATAACAGGAACATCAGTTTGAACATTCAAATCTTTAATCCCCTGAGTTACACCCTCGCATACAAAATCAAAATGCTTGGTTTGCCCCTGAATCACACATCCAATAGCAATAACTGCATCAACATTTTGAGTTTGTAACATCTTTTTAGAACCATAAATTAACTCAAAGCTCCCAGGAACATTCCAACGAATAATGTGATGAGAAGGGACTTCATTTTCTAGCAAAGCAGTAATTGCTCCATTAAAAAGACCTTCTGTGATGGTATCATTCCACTCTGAAACAACAATCCCAAAGCGAAAATCTTTCGCGTTTGGGACTGTGTTTTTATTGTAATCCGATAAATTTTTATTTACGGTAGCCATTTAATTTTAGAATTTAGATTTTAGAATTCATATTTTAGATAATAAAGATAGAACTTTGAAATCCATAAAACAACATTCCTAAATCTTTTTTAACTATTGCGACAAACCAATCAAACCATCTACTGTAGCAGCTTCAGGAGCGTTTTCGTAATTCTCTTTAATATCTGTAAAATATTTCAAAGCATCTGCTTTATTTCCCAACGCCAAAGCTACTTTACCTGCTTTCATCAAGAAACGTGGTGTTGTAAAATCATTTTTATTAGATTCTGCTGCTTTAATATAATAGTCCAAAGCTTCTTTTGGCTGATTTTTTTGAGAATAAGCATCTCCAATAGCTCCTTTTGCCAAAGCACTCAAAATCATATCATCAGAGCTAAATTTTCCTAAATACGTAATCGCTTCATCATATTTACCTGTATTCAAGTAAGCAATACCCGCGTAATAGTTAGCCAAATTACCTGCATCTGTTCCTGAATATTCATCTGCAATTTTCAAAAATCCAAATTTTCCTTCAGAACCATTCAATGACAATTTGTATAATGAATCGCTTGCCACACCATTTGTCGCTTTTTCAAAATTAGATTGAGCAACAAACATTTCGCTGGCTGCATCTTCTTGTTTTGGAGTGACAATAAATTTTTGATAAGCAAAATAACCAACAGTTACTAGTGCAATAGCCCCTACAATACCAAAAATTATTTTTTGGTTTTCAGCAACCCACAATTCTGTTTTTGAAGCCGTCTCATCTAATTTCGAAAAAACCTCAGCAGTTGTGCTGTCTTTTTCGTCAATAATAATGTTATCAACTGCATCGTCTTTTACTTCCTTTTCTTTTGGTGTTTTATATCCTCTTTTACTGTAAGTAGCCATTTAAAATTTAATTTAGTGAACGGCAAAAATAAAATTTTTATTCTAATGCACGTAAAAAAAATCGATTTTATATTCAAAATTAAAAAAATATTTTTTTGCCGTGATTTTACTACTATAAACCCATCACTTTATCACAACAATTAGGGCGTATCACCAGTCAGAAAAAAGGGCTATCCTCTTTGTCGTCAGCGCCCTTTTCCCTTTCTGCTGTCGGGCTATCCGCGCTACTTCGGTAGCTTGCTTCTATCCCTTACGCGAGCCACAAACGTAGTAAAAAAACGAAAACATAAATTCCCTTCCTTATATATCGATATTTTTCAATAATTTGCACCATCTTAGAAACCGCCCAAAAAAAGGCTTCAAAGTCAACAATTCCAGCAAGAACTTCAGATGTATTTAAAAAAAATATCCCTATTCAATTACAAAAACTTTTCCGAAGCCAATTTCGAATTTGACAGCAAAATCAATTGTTTTGTAGGCAAAAACGGCATCGGAAAAACAAATGTATTGGATGCCATCTATCATTTGTCGTACGGAAAAAGTTATTTTAATCCGCTTGCCGTACAAAACATCAAACATGGCGAAGAGTTTTTTGTCATTGACGCCGAATTTGAAAAAAACGAAAGAACCGAGCAAATTGTGTGCAGTCTCAAAAAAGGCCAAAAAAAAATCCTGAAACGCAACGGAAAAGCTTATGATAAATTCTCGGATCATATCGGATTCATTCCCTTAGTAATTATTTCGCCAGCCGACAGGGATTTAATCGTAGAAGGAAGCGAAACCAGAAGAAAGTTTATGGACAGTGTGATTTCCCAATTGGACCCACATTATCTACAACAACTCATCCAATACCAAAAAGTAATGAGTCAACGCAATGCTTTATTAAAGTATTTCGCCTTAAATCATACCTATGACAACGATACATTGTCTATATATAATGAACAGTTAACCGCATTTGGTCAGTCCATTTTCGAAAAAAGAAAAGCGTTCATAGCCGAGTTCATTCCAATTTTCAACTTTCATCATCACAACATAACAGGTTCACAGGAATCGGTTCAATTGATTTATGAAAGCCATCTATTTGAAAATAATTTACTGACGCTTTTACAGCAAAGCATCAACAAAGACCGGATGCTGCAATATACCAGCTTAGGCATTCACAAAGATGATCTTTCTTTTGAAATTGACAATTATCCAATTAAGAAATTCGGTTCTCAGGGACAACAAAAGTCTTTTTTGATAGCATTGAAGCTCGCACAGTTTGAATTCCTAAAAAAACAAAGTGGTGTAAAACCCATTCTGCTTTTTGACGACATCTTCGACAAATTAGACGAAAATCGCGTTTCTAAAATTATAGAAATGGTCAACAACGACACATTCGGACAACTTTTTATATCAGACACCCATCCCGAACGGACGGAAACAATCGTAAAATCGACATTGCAGAGTTATACTATTTTCAATTTGTAACTTTTATTTAAGATTACTTAAAGATTCAAAAAACAAAAATTGCTTAATTTTACACCAACACTAAATCATTTATTTTACAATGAAAACAAATCACATTTTTTTATTCCTTATATCTTTTTTTATACTCTCTTGTAACGGGCAAACATCACCCGCTGTAAAAACAATTGATGTTACTACCTTTTCTGAAAAGATTAAGACAACCCCAAATGCACAAATTCTTGACGTTCGTACACCCGAAGAATATGCCTCTGGAAATATCGAAAATTCCGATAATGTAAATTGGCTTAGTGAAAGTTTTGTTTTAAGAACCGACAAATACGACAAAACAAAACCTGTTTTTGTGTATTGTAAAAGTGGTGGAAGAAGCGCCAAAGCATCGGCAAAATTAGCCGAATTAGGTTTTACAACCGTTTACAATCTTGACGGCGGAATGCTTAAATGGGAAGCTGCAGGATTAGCAAAACCCGATACTAAAATCATTGGTGTTTGCCCTCAAGAATACGATGAATTATTAAAATCTGACAAGAAAGTATTAGTGAATTTTTATGCACCTTGGTGTGCTCCCTGCAAAAAAATGGAGCCTTACGTACTAAAAATGCAAAAAGAAATGGCCGACAAAGTAGTTATCATTCGCTTGAATGCAGACGAAAATAAAACCATAATGAAAGAGTTAAAAATCAGCGAACTTCCTACTTTAATATTATATGAAAACAAAGTAATAAAATGGCAAAAATCAGGATTCGTCAGTGAAGAAGATTTAAAAACCCAATTACAATAATCTCGTCTATGCTCTCAAAAGAAACCTTACAATTCCTCGAAGATTTAAAAGCCAACAACAATCGCGATTGGTTTCTGGAAAATAAAAAACGCTACGAAGCCGTAAAAAAAGACTACCATCAATTGGTGGCTTCTTTTCTTGATGCTCTTAAACCGCTCGACTCTTCCTTAGAAATGCTAGAAGTCAAAAACTGTACATTTAGAATCAATAGAGACGTTCGGTTTGCCAAAGACAAATCGCCCTACAAAACAAATTTAGGGGTTTGGATATCTGCAGGAGCCAAAAATGCAGAAGCTTCGGGCTATTACCTTCATATAGAAAATGGAAAGTGCTTTGTAGGCGGTGGATTGTATTGCCCACAACCCGATCAACTGCAAAAAATCAGAAAAGAAATTCACTTTTTCTATGATGATTTACAGGAGATTTTAAGTGACAAAAAATTTAAATCCATTTATAAAAATTTGAATAGAGACGAAAATTCGACTTTAAAAAACCCTCCAAAAGGCTACGATAAGGAAGATCCAGCCATTGAATTCCTGAAATTAAAAAGCTTTACGGCTACTCAACCATTCGATACCAAATTAGTTACTCAAAAAGATTTTGTGCCTTCAATGGTAGAAAAAATGATAGCTTTAAAACCTTTCAATAATTTTATCGACAGAGCTTTATATTCGGAATAGATCCAAGAGCCAAATACCATTAAATCCAATTCTTTATGGAGATTCTAAATAATTTTTCTTTAAAAAACTACAATACATTTGGCATTGAAGCCAAAGCCGACCAATTTGTTGCCGTTCACACTGTACCCGAATTGAAAAGCATTTTGGAACAAAACAAAGACCAAAAGAAATTCGTTCTTGGTGGCGGGAGCAATATGCTTTTGACTAAAAACATCGAAGCTTTAGTCATTCATATTGATTTAAAAGGAAAAAAAATACTCAAAGAAGACCCCGATTATGTTTGGGTAGAAAGTCAAGCAGGTGAAAACTGGCATCAATTTGTGCTTTGGGCAATAGATCAAAACTTTGGCGGACTCGAAAACATGTCGCTCATTCCGGGAAATGTCGGTACAACTCCCGTACAAAACATAGGCGCTTATGGCACTGAAATCAAAGACACTTTTGTTTCTTGTGAAGCCATAAATATCGAAAATCAGGAAATGAGAACCTTTACCAAAGATGAATGTCATTTTGGATACAGAGAAAGTGTTTTCAAAAATGAGGTAAAAGACCAATACATTATAACGGCTGTTGTTTTCAAACTAACGAAGCAAAACCATAAAATAAATACTTCGTACGGAGACATCACCGCCGAATTAGCCAAAAACGACGTTACAACTCCAACACTCAAGGACGTGAGTAATGCAGTAATTGCCATTCGAAAAAGTAAATTACCAGACCCGGCCGAATTAGGAAACAGCGGCAGTTTTTTCAAGAATCCAATCCTTTTAAAAACAGATTTTGAAAAAATCCACCAAAAATTTCCCGAAATGCGATTCTTTGATATTTCAGAAACCGAAGTCAAAGTACCTGCAGGTTGGTTAATTGAACAAGCTGGTCTGAAAGGAAAACGTTTTGGCGATGCCGGAATTCATAAAAACCAAGCATTAGTTCTCGTAAATTACGGAGGTGCAACAGGGCAAGAAATACTAAATGTTTCCAAAACCGTTCAAGATACTGTTTTTAATATGTTTGGGATTCATATTGAAGCGGAGGTTAATATAATTTAGATTCGAAATAATTCAATTCAAAAAAATGCTGGCAATAAAAATTTCAAATCCAAATGACCCTAGCGCTTATTCTATAATTGAGGAATTATCTCAGAATCTTTATGAACGCTTTGGAAGTGACGGCAAAAACTCTTTTACCGAATGGGAATACAACAATCCTAAATACCTATTTGTAGTAGCAGAATTAAATGATGAAATTGTGGGATGCGGAGCAATTAGACCGCTTTCTGACAAAACAGGAGAAGTTAAACGAATGTTTGCTAAATATCCTAGAAAAAGCATTGGACAATCTATTTTATCTTTTTTGGAAGCAAAAGCAAAAGAGTTGGGTTATGAAGAATTGGTTTTGGAAACACGGGTAAAAAATAAAGAAGGGTGTTCATTTTATATGAATTCAAACTATATAAAAACACCTAATTATGGTAAATATATTGGTCGTTTAGACGCTGTTTGTTTTCAAAAATTACTTTAAAACCATAAAAATGTACATTCCTAATTTATACAAAAACGAAGATAAAGATGCCATCAGAACCTTTCTAAAAGCAAATGCTTTTGGTATTCTAATCAATCAAACCAATGGAAAATTATGGGCAACTCATATTCCATTGGAACTGGAAATCAATTCAGAAGGAGATGAAGTTTTGATGGGACATATCTCAAAAGAAAACCCGCAATGGACAGCATTTGAATCAGATGACCAAGTATTAGCTGTATTTACAGGGCCTCACTCCTATATTTCTTCGTCTTGGTACGACCATGAAAATGTACCAACATGGAATTACTCAGCAGTTCATGTTTACGGAAAAATAAAAATCATTGAAGGAGATGCTGTAATCGATTCGTTGACTAAACTAGTGGACAAATACGAGAAAAATTCCAAATGCCCCGTTCGGGTAGCTGATTTATCCAAGAAAACGATGATGCAAACCCGCGGAATTGTAGCTTTTGAAATAAAAATAGAAGAGATAAAGGCCCAAAATAAAATGTCACAAAACCGAGATGACAAAAATTATTCGAATATTATATCCGAATTACAAAAAACAGAAAACCCTCAATCTATGGCTGTGGCGAAAGAAATGGCTAAAAACAGAAAGTAATTAATGATTTTACATTGATAATTGACAATTGCTAATTACATTTGCAATCGTTTTTAAACGCCAAAAAATACAATGATGCTAACCTTTACTTTATACTTTTTTATTGCTGTAGTTGTCATTCAACTTTTTTATTATTTAATTGTTTTTGGGAAGTTTTCTTTTTCAAAAGTCCAAGAAATAGAAGCAAAAAACATTCCAATTTCTGTGATTGTTTGTGCCAAAAATGAAGAAGAAAATGTTATAAAATACATTCCCTTACTGATTGAACAAAATTATCCTGATTTTGAAATCGTTTTGATTGACGATGCTTCTAGTGATAACACTTTGGATATATTTGAAGAGTTTGAAAAAAAATATTCAAACATAAAATTGGTTAAAGTAAAAAACAACGAAGCCTTTTGGGGAAACAAAAAATACGCCCTAACATTAGGAATTAAGGCCGCTACAAAAGAACATTTATTATTTACAGATGCCGATTGTTATCCGACTTCTAAAGATTGGATAACTGCGATGAGTGCGCAATTCTCCAAAGAAAAAACTATAGTCTTGGGCTATGGCGCTTATGAAAAGATAGCCAACTCAATCCTCAATAAAATAATCCGATTTGAAACATTACTTACCGCCATGCAATATTTTTCGTGGGCAAAAATGGGTAAACCGTATATGGGTGTAGGTCGTAATTTGGCATACAAAAAAGACGAATTTTTTAATGTAAACGGTTTTATAGACCATATTCAAATTCGTTCAGGCGATGATGATTTGTTCATCAATCAAGCGGCAAATGCTGATAATACTACTATTAGTTATACTCCTGAAAGCTTTACATATTCGACACCAAAAACTAATTTTAAAGATTGGTTTATTCAAAAAAGAAGACACGTTGCCACAGCCAAACATTACAAAGCCTTTGACAAAATACAACTCGGCTTCTTCTTTATTTCCCAGTTGTTGTTTTTTATTGTTCCCATAATTTTATTAGCATTCCAATTTCAATGGATACTTGTGTTAAGCCTTATCGGCTTTAGATATTTGTTTACTTGGATCGTAATCGGATTTGCAGCAGGAAAATTAAAAGAAAAAGATGTGATGTATTGGTATCCTTTTATAGAAATTATTCTTATATTCACTCAAATTAATATCTTTTTTACCAATATTTTTTCAAAACCTGCCCATTGGAAATAAACAAATATATAGAAAAAGCAAAAAAAGGAGATCAAGTAGCCTTTACTTTTCTGTTGGATTATTATTGGAATGAAGTGTACGGATTCATGCTCAAACGCACTGAAAACGAAACAAATGCCGAAGATATCACCATTGAAACTTTCTCTAAAGCATTTGACAAAATTGCCACATACAATTCAGAATACCAGTTTAATACTTGGCTTATTTCTATAGCCAAAAATGTACATATCGATTTAATTCGAAAAAATAAATCGAGCTTGTTTATAGAAATTACAGACGAGCAAGACCAACAAGCCTACAATATTGCCGACACCACTCCGTCGGCGGAAGATGTATTGATAACAGAACAAAATCTTTCGCGGCTATTGCAATTTATAAAAGAGTTAAAACCCCATTACCAAGAAGTGATTCAGTTGCGTTATTTTCAGGAAATGAGTTACCAAGAAATTGCCAACAAAATAAACGAACCCTTGAGCAATGTGAAAATCAAATTGCTTCGTGCCAAGAAATTACTTTCCGAAATTATCCAAAACAGACGATAATTCAAGTTTTGTTAGGTTTTACTGAATACTAAGTAAAACGCTGTCTTCGCCTACAAGAGAATCCGCTAAAACTCAATTACATTAACAGAGTTTAATTTGTTAAATATCCACAGGTAATAATAATAAAAATCACTACATTTACTTATAACAAAATATTTTTAACACTTTTGTTGAAAAATAATTACATTCACACATACTAAAATTCCTGTTATTCACGTTAAAAATAAAAACTACTCTTTGCTTATGATTTAATTTCTACTTAACCATTTAAATCCATAAATTATGTCTAAACTTAACATCTACGAAACCGACTGGATTAACATTGTTTTCGAAAACAGAAACAAAGAATACGGAGCGTATCATTTACGTCAGGAAAACACCAAGACATCCTTTTTTGCGCTCTTTATGGGAGTATTACTTTTGACAGCCGCCATCAGTATTCCTATGGTTTATAATTATCTAAATCCCGATCACCGGATTCCAACATTAGTTCCAGACTTACCGCCGATTGTAGTCGTAGATGTCGACCCTTATGTGCTACCTGAAACAAAAGTTGAAGAACCTATGCCTGAAGTTAAAAAACCAATTACACAGAACATCAATACCGATGTACAACTCATAAATCCACAAATCGTTCATCCTGATGCAGCAACCCCAAAAGATATTGCCACTAACATCGATCTAAAAATCAATCCCAGCGATAACACATCGGGAGTAGCTGGTTCAGGAGTAGGGACAACCCCTTCAACTGGCGCAGTTGTTGCAAGTAGCTCCGGCATTACTGACACTACCATCCTAACTAGCAATATGGTTGATAAAATGCCTGAATTTCCGGGAGGAATCAAAAAGTTTTATACTTACGTTGGCACTAATTTTGAAAAACCAGATTTAGACAGCGAGAGTGATATTAGAGTAAGTGTTTCTTTTGTTATTGAAAAAGACGGAAGCATGACAGACATAAAAGTGCTAAAAGACCCTGGTTATGGCCTTGGTGCGGAAGCAATACGCGTTCTAAAATCTTTAAAAACCAAATGGTCGCCAGGTATGTTTGAGGGAAAAGCGGTTCGAACTTCATATAATCTACCGATTACAATACAATCGAATTAATAAAAAACTAAAAAAAAGAGAAAGCAGGATCAATAATCCTGCTTTCTCTTTTCTATTAAAAACTAAAAAATTATTTTTTCTTTTTAGTGGTGGTCTTTTTGGTTGTTGTAGTCTTCTTTTTAGTAATGGTGGTAGTACTAGGCATTTTTTGAATATATGGCTTATACAAACCATCTTTTTCGGCTCTTGCTTTCGCATCGTCTGCTCTTTGTTTTGAATCTGGATGAGAACTCATCATTTGATCTATAAAAGAACTCTGGGTACCCTCACTCATTTTTGCCAATATTCTAAAAGCTGATTCTTCGGCATTTACATTATAACCATTCTTTTTCATAAAATCGTAAGCAAACAAATCGGCTTCGGCTTCTTGCGTACGACTGTGTTTACTATCGATCATAGCACTTCCAATCTTAGCCAATTGACTATCTGTAACCGCTGCAATTTTATCCGATTGTGAAGCAGCTGCTTCAATTAAAGCTTCTTTTTGATACAAGGCCTTCATAGCATCTCTTGAATCATGATTATTGACATGACCTATTTCATGGCCAATTACAGCAATTAATTCATTATCATCCATTATATCCATTAAACCCGAAAAAACTCGAACACTACCATCGGCAGTTGCAAAAGCATTGACATCTTTGGTCAGATACACTTTGTAATTCAAGGTATAATGCTCCCCTTTTGTGTATTTTCCGAACACTTTATCCAAACGAACTGAATAAGGATCTGTTGGTCCTGCTACTTTATTCTCAGCATCTAATTTCTCAACTGCAGCTTTAGACAATGCTGCTGCATCTGCATCTGTAAAAGTAAAACCGGCAATGCCTTTTTGAACTGCTCCTAATGCTTTTTCGCCAAAATTAATTTGTGCATGAGCAGTTGAAATACCAAACGCGACAATGAATACTCCCAATAATAATGATTTTGTTTTCATCTTTTTTTTCATTTATTTGAAATGCAAATATAATATAAGTTTGATTTAACTGATTTTAGATTTAAATTAAAAATCAAAGCCCTACAATAATTACGAACTACAACAGTTTACAGTTTTAAAACGATATAAAATCGATAACTATTGCAAATTCATTTACAATAAATCCCTTTTTTATTTTATTAAAATCATAAATATTGAATCTTACTTTTTAAAACTACATTACTTATCTTTGTACTCAGAAAATTTAAATATGGAAACTGTTTTAGAAAATACATTACCTGTCGGAACCCGAGGCATAGCCGAATCGAGCGTAGCTAAACCAAAATGGCTCAAGGTAAAACTCCCAATAGGACAAAAATATACTGAACTTCGTGGTTTGGTCGATAAATATAGTTTGAATACCATTTGTACTTCAGGAAGTTGCCCTAATATGGGAGAATGCTGGGGAGAAGGAACTGCAACATTCATGATTTTAGGAAATGTATGTACACGTTCTTGCGGTTTTTGTGGTGTAAAAACCGGTAGACCCGAAACGGTAGATTGGGATGAGCCAGAAAAAGTAGCCCGTTCTATTAAAATCATGAACATCAAACACGCTGTAATTACAAGTGTCGACAGAGACGATTTGAAAGATGGCGGTTCAATTATTTGGATCGAAACTGTAAAAGCCATCCGAAGAATGAACCCAAACACTACTTTGGAAACTTTAATTCCTGATTTTCAAGGTATCGAAAGAAATTTAGATCGTATCATAGAGGCCAATCCTGAAGTGGTTTCACACAATGTGGAAACAGTTCGACGACTAACCCGTGAAGTACGTATACAAGCCAAATACGATCGAAGCCTGGAAGTTTTGAGATACTTGAAAGAAAAAGGAATCAACAGAACCAAATCCGGAATCATGTTGGGACTTGGCGAACAAGAAGATGAAGTTTTTCAAACCATGCGCGATTTACGTACTGCCAATGTTGACATTGTAACTATTGGTCAATATTTACAACCCAGCAAAAAGCACCTTCCTGTAAAAGAGTTTATCACACCCGATCAATTCGAAAAATATGAAAAATACGGTTTGGAGTTAGGTTTCCGCCATGTAGAAAGCGGTCCCCTAGTACGATCATCTTACAAAGCACAAAAACACATATTATAAAAAGTTTATTCGGTTAATCGTTTAATTTTTTTAAACGATTAAACAGTCAAACAAATACAATACACTTGAAAACTAGAATTGCAATAAATGGTTTTGGAAGAATAGGACGAAATTTATTTCGTTTGCTTTTGAACCATCCTACTATCGAAGTAATTGCCATCAATGATATTGCCGATAAAAAAACCATGGCACATTTAGTAAAATACGATAGTATTCATGGTGTTTTGCCTTTTGCTGTAAGCCACGACGAAAAAGGATTACTAGTTAACGATAAACATTTTTTATTTTTTCACGAAAAAAGCATTTCAAATCTTGATTGGAAAACTATCGATATCGATTATGTAATAGAATCTACCGGGAAATACAAGACTTTTGAAGAAATAAATGCCCATATAATTGCAGGCGCAAGAAAAGTGATTCTTTCCGCTCCATCAGAAGTTGACACTATAAAAACGGTTGTTCTTGGTGTAAACGAATCTATTCTGGACGGAACAGAAACCATTATATCCAATGCAAGTTGCACCACAAATAATGCAGCACCAATGATAAAAGTGATTAATGAGCTTTGCGGAATTGAACAAGCCTACATTACCACTATTCATTCTTATACCACCGATCAAAGTTTACACGATCAACCCCACAAAGATTTACGTAGAGCCAGAGGAGCGAGTCAATCCATTGTCCCTACAACAACCGGAGCTGCAAAAGCATTGACAAAAATTTTTACTGAATTGGACGGAAAAATAGGAGGTTGTGGTATTCGAGTTCCTGTTCCCGATGGATCTTTAACCGACATTACCTTCAATGTAAAACGAGTAGTTACCATAAAAGAAATAAATGAAGCTTTTAAACTTGCTTCGCAAGATGAATTAAAAGGAATATTAGAATACACGGAAGATCCAATTGTATCAGTGGATGTTATTGGCAATAAAAATTCATGTATATTTGATTCGCTGCTTACCTCTGTTATAGACAAAATGGTGAAAGTTGTAGGCTGGTATGATAATGAAATTGGATATTCTTCCCGAATAATTGATTTAATTCTTTTTACAAATCATTGCAAAAAGAATCCTAAAGAAGAAATGAGTATCAACAATAACTGATAGCGAACAAAATATTACTTACTAAATTACAATTGCTGTCGTAAACCAGATAAAAAATAAAAGTATCCACAAATGAAATATTTATTATTTTTTATTATTTTTCTCAACACTCAACTTTATTCTCAAAAAAAGATCAAAGTTGACAGTATTACCTATTATTCTAATTTAATTGAGGCAAACATAAGAGACAATCACTACAAAGATGTATTGTTCTACAGTCAAAAAGCAATTGATTTTTGCAAAAAAAACAATAAGATAGAGGCGGAAGCAATTCAAACATACAAATTAGGTCAAGTTTATTTTAATCTAAAACTCTACAACGATGCGATTGAAAGCTTTAATAAAAGCATTAATTTATTCAATACTATTTCAAAAAAGGGAAATAACACAACAGCAGATGCGTACTATTATCTTGGAATATCTTACATTCAGAAAAAAAAGTATGCCTTAGCCGAAATTAGCTTGAACAAATCAGAAGAGATTAAAAAAAAATTAAAAATTAAGGACTACGCAAAATTAATACCATTACAAAAAGGAATAATCTTAAAAGCCACAGGAAAGAAGGATCTTGCATCAACGATTTTTAAGGAATTGATAGCACAGCCGGAAAATAAAACAATACTAAATACCCAAGCCGAAGCACTATATCAAATTGGAGTAATTGAGGCCTCTTCTAAAAAATACAATCTAGCTTTAAATTATCTTGATAAAGCTTATGAATTAAACAGAAAAAATAAAAATCTTGAACAAAAATCAAATATTTTATTGGAGTTAAGTTTGGTTTATGATAAAATGCTTGACAAAACAACCGCCTACACTTATTTAAAACAACATTTAAATTTAAAAGAGAGTATTTCACTTGCTAATGATGAAAAACTAGGCATTAGTGATTACGAAAGCTTCAAAGAAGAACAACGAAAACAGGAAGAATTACTTCTGGAAAAAGAAAATAAAGAAAAAGAACAATCCGATAAATTTTCAAAACTCATCAGCATTTTAGCAATAGCTATCATTTCAATATTATCCTTATTAAGTTTATCGCTTTACAAGAATAATATAATCAGAAATCAAAACAATGCTTTATTGAAAGAAAAGAACAATGAATTAATTGCAGCAAAAAACAGAGCAGAAGAGGCTTCAAAAGCCCGATCTGAGTTTTTATCGACTGTTAGCCATGAGCTCAGAACACCTCTAAATGCTATTAACGGAATCACTCATCTGCTATTAGAAGAAAATCCCAAAAAATCCCAAATGCACTATTTGTCATCTTTGAAGTTTTCCGGAAATTATTTGACCAATTTTATTAACGACATATTAGAAATAAATAAAATAGATTCCAATAAACTTGAAATTGAATATATCAATTTTAACTTAAAACAATTATTGAGCAATATTCAAAACTCTTTAAAAGAGATTGCTACAGTAAATAACAATAAATTCTTTCTGAAAATTGATTCCTCAATTCCTGACAATTTAATTGGAGATCCTACCAAACTGTCACAAATCTTCATGAATTTAATTAACAATGCGCTAAAGTTTACCAATAATGGAACTGTGAGTGTGATTGCAAAATTAAGAACTTTTCAAAATGATAACGCCATTGTTTATTTTCAAATAATTGATACGGGTATAGGAATACCTGAAGACAAACTAAAAACAGTTTTCGAAAGTTTTTCGCAAGGATCTGTCGAAATTAACAGAAAATTTGGGGGAACAGGATTAGGACTAACCATTGTAAAAAAACTGGTTCGTATTTTGGGTGGTCGCATCCGAGTGAAAAGTGTGGTTGGGGAAGGTTCTACCTTTTCATTTGAGCTTAATTTTAAAGTAGATTCAAAACCCATTTTAATTAAATCCAAAATAAAAGATTACGATACTGAAATCTTTAAAAACAAAAAAATATTAGTGGTTGAAGACAATAAAATTAATCAGATGATTACCCAAAAAATGTTAACTAATAAAGGCATCGAATGCACAATTATTGATAATGGAGAAGATGCTGTTGAAATTTTAAAGGTTGAGACATTCGATTTGGTACTAATGGATGTCCATCTACTCGGGATAAATGGAACCATTGCAACACAACAAATCAGAGAATTTGACACCACAACACCAATTATAGCATTAACTGCCATATCATTAAATGAAAATAGAGAAATGCTATTGTCTTTTGGAATGACCGATGTAATCACAAAACCTTTTGTTCCAGAAGAATTTTACACCATTTTGGCGCAAAACGTATAACTTATTGTCAATTCTTAATATTGCAAGATTAAATTCTTGATGATATTTCGCATATCGGGTTCTGCTTTCTTGGCTGCCTCTAAAACCTCATCATGAGAGATTGTCAAAATGCTTTCCGCATCTCCCATGTCTGTGATAATAGAAACTCCAAACGTTTCCAATTCCATATGACGCGCAACGATGACTTCTGGAACTGTTGACATCCCTACGCAATCTGCTCCCAGAATTTTTACCATTCGATATTCAGCCAACGTTTCAAAAGTAGGCCCTTGCAAACCGAGATAAACACCATCATGAACTTCTATATTTAAGTCTTTTGCTATTTCTGTGGCCTTGGCAATCATTTTGACAGAATAGGGTTCGCTCATATTTACAAACCGAGGTCCAAATCGTTCATCATTTTTTCCATGCAAAGGATGTTCCGGCATAAAATTGATATGATCTTTTATAATAACAATCGAACCTACTTTATAATTTGGATTGACCCCACCGGAAGCATTCGAGACAATTAATTTTTCTACACCCAGATATTTCATTGCCCTTACTGGAAAAGTAACTTCCTTCATAGAATACCCTTCATAGAAATGAAAACGTCCTTGCATAGCTACTACCTTTTTGGCTCCAATTGTTCCAAAAACCAAAGCTCCTTTATGACCTTGAACCGTCGAAACAGGGAAATTCGGAATATCCTCATATGGCAAGATAGATTTGACATCAATATCATTGGTAAATCCTCCCAATCCAGAACCTAGAATGATTCCATATTCTGGTGTGAAATTTATTTTTCCTTTAATGTAACTAACTGTTTCTTGTACTTTGTCCCACATAATTCAAAATGATTTTATCAAAATTAGCACTACCGTCCACAAACGAACTTTTTATCGGCAAATAAAAGAGTTGTTCACTTAGAATACTCCCTTTCAATCGTACATAATCTTTTTCGGTTGTAATAATAATTTTATTGTTGGCTTTTTTCTTAATGTCCAATAATTCGCTTTCACTAAAATGGTGATGGTCTGGATAAGCTAAACATTCATCCCTTTCCTGTTTCAAATAGGCAAAAAACGATTCTGGTTTTGCAATTCCGGCAAGAAGTATCTTCTCCACATTTTTAATATCTTCTACAATCAACGTTTCCTTTTCAGAAAAAACAGCATCCTCATATTCAATAAAGGTAAAGAACAAACTTTGATTTGGACTAAGATCAAGTTGTTTTTTTATTATATTTTGTTCGTCATGCGAAAGATTAGTGGGACATTTTGTAACAATAACTACATCTGCCCTTTGTGCTCCGCTTCTGCTTTCCCGTAGATTCCCTGTAGGCAAAATAAAATCATTTGAATATAAATCTCCGTAAGAAGTAAGTAATATGTAAAAACCTGCTTTTACTTTTCGATGTTGAAAAGCGTCGTCGAGCAAAATTACATCTGGTTTACTCGAAAGCGAAAGCAATTGTTCTATTCCATTTTTTCGATTGGCATCAACTGCCACCTGAATATTGCTGAATTTGTGGTAAAATTGAAAAGGTTCGTCTCCAAGTTGTTGTGCATCTGAAGTCAAATTGGCCAAAACAAAACCTTGTGTTTGTCTTTTATACCCTCTACTCAAAGTTGCTAATTTATATTTATCTGAAAGTGACCGAATTAAATATTCTATTTGAGGTGTTTTTCCAGTTCCTCCTACACTAAGATTTCCAACTGCAATAACCGGTAAATTAAAAGAATAGGATTTTAATACATCAATATCAAAAAGAAAATTTCGAATACTTGTAATAAAACCATACAAAATGGCAAATGGAAACAATATTTTTCGCAGTAAATTCATTTTACGAAAGTAAAACATTTTAGATAATACAGAAAGTAATTACAAGTCTAAAATATTTCAACATTCAAAAAAAATAAAATAATAGATCATTAAAAAATATAGCTTCTTCTCTTTTGACAATAGAGCTAAGACTTTTTTCTGCATCAACTTTTAATAAAAAAAGGGCTCTGTAATTATGACATATACAAATTAAGATACACATTTTTATCGTATTATGAAATCGGTTCGATAACAATGAATTTTTAAAAAAAATCATTTAACCTTTTAAACTTTTAATTCTATTTTTGTTAAAACAGTAACATATTAAGCGTTATTTCAAATAAACAACCAATATAATTCAAAACTACATAATGAAATAAAAAGCCACAAATTCGTTTAACCTACAATCTACTCAACATGAAAAAAAACTACACTATTGTTGCTATACTATTATTATTTGCAGGAACTATTCATGCGCAAAAAAACCAAATAAAAGCAGCTGAAAAAGAAGTCAATAATGGAAATCCGCAGGATGCACTTATTATACTAAAAAGTATCGAATTTCAAGTTTACAATGCTAAAGACGAAGACAAAGCTCTATATTATTTTGTACAAGGAAATGCCTTAGTGGGACTGGCTGATAAAAATATTGACGAAAGTAAAAATTTAATTTTGGCTTTACAGTCTTACCAAGAATTAGCTAAAGTGGAATCAGAATCAGGAAAAAGTAATTATTATGGTCAAGTAAAAGGTTCTTCTAGGAGTTTAAAGGAGAAATTAGTAAAAAATGCCATATCTGATTCCAAAAAAAACAAATACATTGAAAGTGCCAATATGTATTATGAAGCTTATTTACTAGATAAAAAAGACACCATTAATTTGTATAGTGCTGCAACCGCATTTGTAAATGGAAAAGATTTCATCTCCGCACTAAAGCATTATGAAACGCTTAAAGCTATTGACTATTCTGGAACAGGAACCTTTTATTATGCAGTAAACAAAACAACAAAAACAGAAGAACGTTTCTTAAAAGCTTATGATAGAGACCATCTTATTAATGACGGCACTTATGAAAAACCGAGAAACGAAATAGGATTATCCAAAAGAGGTCTAATCTACAAAAATATTGCATTAATTTATTTTCAAAATGGAGACAATGAAAAAGCCAAAAATGCGATTTCGGATGCAAGAAAAAAAAACCCAGAAGACAATTCTTTGGCTTTGGCAGAAGCCGAACTTTCTTTGGTTTCAAAAGATTATGTCTCTTACAAAAAATTAGTTACTGCACTTTCTCAAAAAAACCCAAATGATCTCGATGTAATTTTTAATCTAGGAGTACTCAGTACAAAAGCAAATAATACAGTTGATGCAGAAAATTTTTATTTGAAAGCAATTGGCATAGATCCTAAAGACATAAAATCATATATTAATTTATCTATTTTGAAGCTGGAAAGTGTAAAGGTAATAAATGACGATATGGATAAATTAGGAACATCGCCAATAGAAATGAAAAAATACGATATGTTAAAAACAAAAAAAGAAGAAATTTATAAAAGTGTCATTCCGTATCTCAAAAAAGCTATCGAAATAGACCCTAAAGACACCGAAATCTCTCAAAATCTTCTAAGTGTCTACAATGCTTTGGACATGACGGCTGAATATAAAGATCTTAAGGACAGAGCGGTTTATTGAATGTAAATTATTGAATAACTACAATACTACATTTTGGTTCAATCCTAATTTTAGGATCAATTCCCGATGCATCAAACCAAAAATACTAACCGACAATTAAACTAGTTATAAAGCAACGCAAAATTTCAATTAGTAACGATATTTTTCAAATAAAATTCATTTTACGAAAATATAATATTTTATCTTTGAGCGGAATTTATTAAATTTATACTAATACCAACTTTGTAAATTAATAGCAAATAATTTGCGTTATTAGTTTATAAAATACACATTAAGAAATACCCCAAAAAGATTAAAAATGAGTACAATAAAAGAAATTCTTTCTATACTTGAAGAAATGGCTCCATTGGCTTATGCCGAAGACTTTGACAATGTAGGTTTAATATTAGGAAAAGAAGAATCCGAAGCAACCGGTATTTTAGTTTGTCATGACGCACTGGAAAATGTTATTGACGAAGCCATATCCAAAAAATGCAATTTGGTGGTTAGTTTTCATCCTATTTTATTTTCTGGAATAAAAAAAATTACCGGTAAAGATTATGTCGAAAGAGCAATACTAAAGGCTATAAAAAATGATATTGCAATTTACGCCGTTCATACTGCTCTTGACAATCATCCCGAAGGAGTCAATAAAATATTTTGTGATACATTAGGTCTTTTAAACACACAAATTCTAATTCCAAAACAAAATCACATCCGAAAATTAGTTACCTATACGATTCGAGATAATGCAGAAAAAGTTCGAAACGCTTTATTTGATGCAGGAGCAGGGAGTATCGGAAATTATGATAAATGTAGCTTCAATTCTGAAGGAACTTTTACCTATCAAGGAAACGAAAAAAGCGAACCTACTATTGGCGAGAGAGGCGTGATGTCTAGAGGTACGGAAACAAAAATAGAAGTAGTTTATGCTAAACATTTGGAGTCGAAAATCATAAAAGCACTGAGAGAGAATCATATTTATGAAGAAGTAGCTACCGAAATTTACAATATGAAAAACACTTTTAATCATATTGGTTTGGGAATGATAGGGGAACTAGAAGAACCTATGGATGAAAAAGATTTTCTACTGTATGCAAAAGACAAAATGAAATCCGATGGCATTCGTCATTCTGCCTTTACGGGAAAAAAAATAAAAAAAGTGGCCGTCTTGGGAGGGTCAGGAAGTTTTGCCATAAAAAATGCCATTCAAGCGGGTGCCGATGCTTTTTTGACCGCCGATTTAAAATACCATCAGTATTACGAAGCCGAAAATCAACTTTTATTGGCAGATATTGGTCATTTTGAAAGTGAACGCTATACAAAAGAGTATATTGTTGATTATCTTAGAAAAAAAATCCCTAATTTTGCAATCATTTTATCGGAAGAAAATACAAATCCAGTTAAGTACTTATAGAATATGGCGAATACGAAAGAATTAAGTGTTGAGGACAAGTTAAGAGCAATTTACGATTTACAACTAATTGACTCTAGAATTGACGAAATCAGAAACGTTAGAGGAGAACTTCCTTTAGAGGTTGAGGATTTGGAAGATGAAGTTGCAGGTTTAAGCACTCGTTCAGAGAAATTGAAAAGTGACCTCGAGGTAATCGAAAATCTTATCAAAGAGAAAAAGAATGCAATTGACGAACACAAAGAAGCTGTCAAAAAATACACAAAACAACAAGAAAGCGTTCGCAACAACCGCGAATTCAACTCTTTGACCAAAGAAATAGAATTTCAAGAATTAGAAATTCAATTGGCTGAAAAGCAAATCAAAGAAATGAAAGCTTCTATTGAGCATAAAAAAGAAGTGATTGCTTCTTCAAAAGAGAGATTGGAGTCTAAATCTTCTCACTTGAAACATAAAAAATCAGAACTAGATGCTATCATGGCTGAAACTCAAAAAGAAGAAATCTTCTTATCTGAGAAATCGGCTGAATATGAAGCGCTAATCGAAGAACGTTTATTGATAGCCTACAAAAGAATCAGAAGCAGCGTTCGTAACGGACTAGCAGTTGTTTCTATCGAAAGAGGCGCATCTGCAGGATCATTCTTCACGATTCCACCACAGACACAAGTAGAAATTGCTTCCAGAAAGAAAATCTTAATTGATGAGCACTCCGGAAGAATCTTAGTCGACAGTGTTTTGGCTGAAGAAGAAAGAGAGAAAATGGATCAATTGTTTTCTAAATTCTAAAATAACTAAGCCTCGAAATTCGAGGCTTTTTTTATACCTTATTATTTTGAATCTAACAAAAAGCATTCGATTTCTACTAGTCAAATCCGTTGGTCAATACATCAACCTGCTCAGTTTTGTACATCCAAAAAAGGCATTGCAACTCTCCTATGACCTTTTTACAAATCCTAGAATCGGAAAAATATCCAATGACACTCTTCCAGAAATCCTTCAGAACACAATAAAAGAAACGTTTCAACACTACGAAGACCATTTTCAGACCTATACCTGGAAAGGAAACGATACCAAAATCCTTTTGGTTCATGGCTGGGAAAGCAATTCGGCTCGCTGGGAAAAAACCCTACCGTATCTGCAAAAATCAGGAAGTACCATCATAGCCATAGACGCCCCAGCACACGGACAAAGCAGTGGCAAGGAATTCAATGTTCCCCGCTATGCAGAGTTCATCAACAAAGCTGTCCAAAAATACAATCCTCATATTATCATCGGCCACTCAATCGGCGGCGCAGCTTGTGTTTACCACCAATACTTATATCCCGAAACCAGTATTGAGAAAATGGTTATTCTAGGTGCTCCGTCTGATTTAAAAACGCTCATCGACAATTATATCCAAATGTTGAGTCTCAATCGAAAAATGTTTACGCTTTTGGAAAAACGCTATTTAGAAAATTTCAATTTCAAACTAGAGGATTTCTCTGGCGGCACATTTGCCAAACATATCCAAATCGAAGGAATCATAGCTCACGACACCAACGATACAGTAGTCGCATTTGAAGAAGGTCAAAAAATCGCAAGTGGTTGGAAAAAAGGAAAATTAATCACAACCCAAAATTTAGGTCACTCCATGCACGACGATGATTTGTATCAAGAAATATATCGCTTTTTATTTGAAGCGGAAGAATAGGCTTATTTGAAAACATGGATTCCCGCTATCCACTGTATCCACGCAAAAAAGCGTGGGATGCCGTTTCTATCGGGGCTAAAAGGTGATACTATTTTAGTTTCAGAAAATATTCAAAAAAGTCTAATATTCTAAAAATCCAAGAAGTCTAAAAAAAGATTACTTTTGCACTATGGAAGAAAATCTAAAACGTCTCAATAAATTCATAGGAGAAACAGGCTATTGTTCCCGTCGCGAAGCCGATAAATTTATCGAAGAAGGTCGTGTAACCATCAATGGGGTCGTTCCTGAACTTGGGACTAAAGTTTCTCCAATTGACGAAGTACGCATAGACGGAAAACTAATTCGGGAGAAAAACGAAAAACCAGTGTATCTGGCTTTCTACAAACCAGTAGGAATAGAATGTACTACCAACTTGGAAGTCCGCAACAATATTGTCGATTACATCAATTATCCCAAACGTATTTTCCCTATCGGTCGATTGGACAAAGCCAGTGAAGGTTTGATTTTTATGACCAATGACGGAGATATTGTCAATAAAATATTGCGTGCCCGAAACAATCACGAAAAAGAATATACCGTAACGGTAAACAAACCCATAACCGACCGTTTTATAGAGCGAATGGGAAATGGCGTCCCAATTCTAGACACCGTAACCCGAAAATGCAAAGTAGAGCAAATCAGCAAATACATTTTCAAAATCATTCTTACGCAAGGATTAAACCGTCAAATCCGAAGAATGTGCGAATACTTAGGCTACGAAGTAACTGCATTAAAACGCATCCGAATCATCAATATTTCGCTTGACGTACCCGTAGGTCGCTATCGTGATTTAACAGATGCCGAAATAAAAGAACTCAATGCATTAATTGAACCTTCCAGTAAAACAGAAGAAGCTAGTTTACCTAAAACTGAACCCCAAAAGCGAAGAACCGAATTCATCAAAAGAGATGACCCTCGATTTAAGAAAAGAGGGGATTATTAAATACAAAAAGCCGTTTCAAAAAAAGAAACGGCTTTTTCTTTATGTCAAAACCATCTTTTTCTTTTAAACAAAAATACTCCAAACATAGAAAGTAAAACCGAAACAAGTATAACAATTGGCATACCGTACTTATTGTTTTCAAGGTTATTGGGTACATTCATACCATACAAACTGGCTATTACCGTAGGAATCATCAAAATGATGGAAATTGAAGTCATATGCTTCATAATGGCATTCAAATTATTGGAAATAACTGAGGCATAAGCATCCATCATACCTGTTAAGATATCACTATAAATATTGGTTGTTTCCTGTGCTTGACGCAATTCAATCTCAACATCTTCCAACAATTCCGGGTCGTAAGAGTCCCTTTGCGATTTGACATTTTTGATTCTATGAAGTAATATATCATTACCTTTCAAAGAAGTCATAAAGAACACCAAACATTTTTCAATTTGAAGCAAAGCCTGTAATTCTTCGTTTTTGATGGACTCTTCCAAATTATCTTCGGCTAATTTTATCTTTTGATTGACTTGCTTCAGATATTTCAAATACCAAACACTTGATGATAAAAGTAACTTTAAAACCAAATCAAAATAATCTTTGATATCTTTATTTTTACGCTGAGTATAGATAACAAAATCGGTTAGCATTTCTGTTTTATGAAAACTAATGGTAACGCAAATTTCTCCTTTAAAAACAACTCCAACCGGAATCGTATTAAAAGGCAATTTCACATTATCTGTACTTACTGGGATTCTAATAATAATCAGTGTCCAACCGTTCTCAACTTCTATACGGGGTCTTTCATCAATATCCTCAATGTCATTGTAAAATTCTTCGGGAATTTGTAATTCTTCTAGGAGGTATTTTTTTTCTTCTTCAGTTGGACATTCAATATTAATCCAGCAATTTGGAGTCCACTCTTTAGACTCGATTAATCCGTTATTGTTTTTGTAAAAAGCTTTCATTTCAAAATTCTATAGGTTAAGTTATAGCATCTTGAATGTTTTTCAAGTGCTTTATTCTTTCAATTTTCCCGAATAATAATCGTCCATGGGGTTGTTTAATTTTAAGTTTTGCAAAAGTATTCTTTATATTTTAAAAAAAATAATATAGCAAGAATAATTACGGAAGTCTTAAGACAAAAAAACCTCAAACTTTCGCTTGAGGTTTAAAATAATATAGTTAAAATAATTCTTATTTATTTCTTCTCATTTCGCGAGCCAAAAGTGTATTTTTCAGCAACATAGCAATAGTCATAGGACCAACTCCTCCTGGAACTGGAGTGATGAAAGAAGATTTTTTGCTTACTCCATCAAAATCAACATCGCCTGTAATTTTATATCCTTTTGGGTGTGAAGCATCTTCAACACGTGTAATACCAACATCGATAACAACAACTCCCTCTTTTACCATATCGGCTTTTAGATAATTTGGAACACCGAGAGCTGTGATAATAATATCGGCACTTTTAGTATATTCTTCAATATTTTTGGTTCTACTATGAGTAAGTGTAACGGTAGAATCTCCAGGATATCCTTTGCGGCTCATTAAGATACTCATTGGTCTTCCCACAATATGACTGCGTCCAATAACTACCGTGTGTTTACCTGCAGTTTCTACTTTATATCTTTCTAACAATTCCATTATTCCAAATGGAGTTGCTGGCAAAAATGTTTCCATATCCAAAGCCATTTTACCAAAGTTAGCTGGATGAAAACCATCTACATCTTTGTCTGGATCAATAGCCATCAATATTTTTTGTTCATCAATATGTTTTGGCAATGGCAATTGTACGATATAACCATCCAAATTATCGTCTTCGTTTAATTCCTTAATCTTATTAAGCAATACTTCTTCGGTAATATCAGCGGGTAAACTTACTAATGTAGATTCGAAGCCAATCTGTTCACATGAACGTACTTTGCTCCCCACATAAGTTAAACTTGCTCCATCTGTTCCAACAATTACAGCAGCTAAATGAGGCACTTTTTCTCCATTTGCTTTCATTGTTTTTACTGTAGCAGCAATTTCGTTTTTAATATCTTCCGATGTTTTTTTCCCGTCGAGTAGTTGCATTTTAATTTTTGTTTAAAAGTTTAAAAGTTTAAAAATTTAAAGACTTGAATGACTTTAAAATAAACTTTAAAAAACAAGTGTGTTGTTATTAAAAAAATGAGGTTCAAAAACTTTAAACAAATTTAAATTTTTAAACCTTAAACCAATTTTATTTCATTCCTGGCATTCCGCCTTTCATTCCGCCCATCATTTTCATTAGATTTTTTCCACCTGGCCCTTGCATCATCTTCATCATTTTACTCATTTGTTCGAACTGTTTCATCAACTGATTGACTTGTTCAATTTTTGTCCCGGAACCCTTGGCAATTCTCGTTTTTCTTTTTACATCGATCAATGCTGGCTTACTTCTTTCGATTGGAGTCATTGAGTGAATAATGGCTTCAATGTGTTTGAAAGCATCATCTTCTATTTCTACATCTTTCATGGCTTTTGAAGCACCTGGTATCATCCCAACCAAGTCTTTCATATTACCCATTTTTTTTACCTGCTGAATTTGGGACAAGAAATCGTCAAAACCAAATTCGTTTTTGGCGATTTTCTTTTGAATTTTTCTGGCTTCGTCTTCGTCATATTGCTCTTGAGCTCTTTCTACCAAAGACACAACATCCCCCATACCAAGGATACGCTCCGCCATACGATTTGGATAGAAAACATCAATGGCTTCCATTTTCTCCCCTGTACCAACAAACTTAATCGGTTTGTTCACTACCGATTTGATAGAAATCGCAGCTCCACCACGAGTATCACCATCTAATTTGGTTAAAATAACCCCATCAAAATTCAAGATATCATTGAATGCTTTTGCTGTATTCACTGCATCCTGACCTGTCATTGCATCTACAACAAATAAGGTTTCTTGTGGTTGAATGGCTTTATGCACTTTGGCAATTTCATCCATCATTTCCTTATCGACAGCAAGACGCCCGGCTGTATCGACAATTACCACATTAAACCCATTTGCTTTTGCATGCTTTATTGCATTTTGAGCAATTTCAACCGGATTTTTATTTTCTGGTTCAGAATATACTTCAACACCTATCGAATCTCCAACAACATACAATTGCTGAATAGCCGCTGGGCGATATATATCACAGGCAACCAAAAGCGGTTTTTTATTCTTTTTGGTTTGAAGATAATTGGCCAGTTTACCAGAAAAAGTGGTTTTTCCAGATCCTTGCAATCCTGACATTAATATTATCGATGGATTACCCGAAAGATTGATTCCTGCAACATCTCCACCCATCAATTCGGTAAGCTCATCTTTGACTAACTTCACCAATAATTGACCAGGTTGTAATGTGGTCAATACATCTTGACCAATTGCTTTTTCTTTTACTTTGGTAGTAAAATCTTTGGCTATTTTAAAATTGACATCGGCGTCAAGCAAGGCACGACGAACTTCTTTCAAAGTTTCGGCAACGTTTACTTCGGTGATTTTTCCGTGTCCTTTTAATATATGAAAGGCTTTGTCTAGTTTATCGCTTAAATTATCGAACATAATTGTATTTCTCTTTTATTAAGGCGCAAATTTAATGATTTGATATTGAAGTTTAAATAGTATTAGAAATAAAAAAGCATTTGTTTTAAAATTATTTTGAAACAATTCTTTAAAACCGAATTAAGAGTTACAAATACACATTAAAAACCATCATCATGCTTTATTATACAAAAAAAAACAACTTCCATTTGAAGTCGTTTCCTTTGCTATTTTGTCGACATGTCTATTAATTCTTTTCCAAAGTCAAATAATCTGTCCCTCCATTTCCTCCACTTACATCTTTAAGCTTAATTCGAGTGTCAGTTCTTTCCATTATATCCCAATCATCTGATAAATCAGCAAAATCTTTTGGAGCTGAAAATGAAATGTTAAAATGCAAATCATTTAGAGAATCGTCATTACTATTTGAATCGGATATTGACCAAGTTCCAGTATAACTATTGGTTCCATTTGTTGCTGTCAAAACATTAGCCGATCCAAATGTAAAATTGTATCCTGTATAATTTGTCGTTTCATTCACTCCATTCTCCTCAAACAGAGTCACCTTCCAAGTTCCAGAAGATGCCGTAGTAATAACTTGAGTTTTTATACCATTTGAACCAGTCGTAGAACTATTGTCATCGTCTGAACTGCACATCCCTGCAACATTTAATAAAAAAACGGAGAAAACAATTGGAATTACAAAAATCTTTCTCATAATATTTTGATTATCAATTAATACTGCATCAAATTTACAAAAAAAGCAGTCATAAATTACATAAATCTACATTCTCTCTGGAACATTTATCCCCAATAAACTAAAGGAATCGGCAATAACATCTGCCACTTTTCTGGACAATTGCACTCTGAATATTTTTTTGTTCAAATCGGTTTCTCCAAGTATAGAAACGGCTTGGTAAAAAGAATTATACTCACGAACCAACTCATAGGTAAAATTAGCAATCAAGGCCGGACTGTGATTGTGAGCCGCATTCTGAATCACTTCTGGAAACAATTCAAGTTGCTTAACTAGTTCTTTTTCTTTTTCGTGTATTTCTGTAATACCCGATATAGCATTAAGATCAAAATCGGCTTTTCTCAAAATCGATTGAATTCTGGCGTAGGTATATTGTATAAATGGTCCTGTATTTCCAGCAAAATCAACAGATTCTTCTGGATTAAACAAGATTCGTTTTTTTGGATCTACTTTTAAAATATAATATTTAAGAGCGCCAAGACCAATTGTATTGTATAATTTTGATTTTTCTTCGTCAGAATAAGTGTCTAGTTTCCCTAAATCTTCAGCAATTTTTTGGGCGGTATCGGTCATTTCCTGCATCAAATCATCCGCATCTACTACAGTTCCCTCACGGCTTTTCATTTTTCCAGAAGGCAAATCTACCATTCCGTACGATAAATGAAAAAGATTGGAAGCCCATTCAAATCCTAATTTTTTCAGAATCAAGAACAATACTTTAAAGTGATAATCCTGTTCATTCCCAACGGTATAAACCATTCCGCCAACATCTGGCATGTCTTTTACACGTTGAATTGCAGTTCCAATATCCTGCGTCATGTACACCGCAGTTCCATCCGAACGCAACACAATTTTACGATCCAATCCTTCGTCGGTCAAATCAATCCAAACCGAACCATCGGGATCTTTTTCGAAAATTCCTTTTTCAAGACCTATCTGAACTACATCTTTGCCTAACAAATAAGTATTGCTTTCGTAATAAAAACTGTCAAAGTTTACTCCTAGATTTTTATAGCTTATGGCAAATCCATCATAAACCCATTGGTTCATGGTTTTCCAAAGTGTTTTTACCGCTTCGTCACCGGCTTCCCATTTTAAAAGCATTTCTTGGGCTTCAATAATTATTGGTGCTTGCTTTTTGGCTTCTTCTTCTGTTTTTCCCGCTTCTATTAACTCAGTAATTTCCGCTTTGTATGCTTTATCAAAAGCAACATAATAATTACCCACCAATTTATCGCCTTTCAAACCTGTCGACTCTGGTGTTTCTCCGTTTCCGAACTTCTGCCAGGCCAACATCGACTTACAGATATGAATTCCTCTATCGTTGATGATTTGGGTTTTGTATACTTTTTTCCCAGAAGCTTTGATAATTTCTGCAACCGAATATCCCAATAAATTATTACGAACATGCCCTAAGTGCAATGGTTTGTTTGTGTTTGGCGAAGAATATTCTACCATTACCGCTTTATCATTTGCCGAAGGTGCTACAAATCCAAACTTTTCTACACTTTTGATTTCGTTAAAGAAATTCAAGTAGTAACTGTCAGCAATAACAATATTCAAAAACCCAGAAACCACATTAAAACGGGCTACTTCCGGAACATTTTCAACCAAATAATTTCCAATTTTATTTCCCAATTCAACGGGGTTGCATTTTACCAATTTAAGCAATGGAAAAATCACCATCGTAATATCGCCTTCAAATTCTTTTCTGGTAGTTTGAAACTCTATTTTATCAATGGTTACATCAAACAAAGTCTGAATGGCTTTCTCTATAGATGGAGTAAGAATAGTGGATAATGACATGTATACTTGATTTTTTTAAGTGTGCAAATATAAGGCTTATTCGGCAATTATAGAAAGTGCAGAATACGGATTATGGGTTTATAAATAAAAATATTTTATTTTTTATCTAAAAAAATGTAACAAAGAGATGAATACCACGTCATACTACGAACTTGTGTATTCTAAAATTAAGTTTCATATTCCACCGAAAAGAAAATTAATTTTTATCTGTTTAAAAGAGAAACCCCGAAGTATGCCACTTCGGGGTTTCTTTTTGAAAAAAAATAAGCAGTTAAAATTAGGTAATTACCACTTAATAATTGCACTCGCCCAAGTAAATCCGCTTCCAAATGCGGCTAAAACAACGGTATCTCCAGATTTTATTTTTCCTTGTTCCCAAGCTTCTGTAAGCGCAATTGGTATTGAGGCAGCAGTTGTATTGCCATATTTTTGAATATTATTAAATACCTGATCATCTGTCAAAGCAAATTTCTTTTGTATATACTGTGAAATTCTCAAATTGGCTTGATGTGGAATCAACATATCAATATCTGAAACCTTCAGATTATTGGCTTCGAGTCCTTCATTGATAACTTCCGCAAAACGAACCACTGCATTTTTAAATACAAATTGTCCGTTCATATAAGGAAAATAACTCTCATCATTCTCGTCGTGATCTGCCAAAATATCGGTAACCCAACGGCCTCCCATACCGGGTGCTTTCACAATCAATTCGGCAGCATGTTCTCCTTCTGAATGCAAATGAGTGGACAGAATTCCTTTGGTCAAATCTTCTTCTCTACTTAAAATTGCGGCTCCGGCTCCATCACCAAAAATTACTGAAACGCCACGCCCTCTAGTAGTCATATCCAATCCTGTAGATTGAACCTCGGAACCAATTACCAAAATATTTTTGTACATCCCTGTTTTGATATACTGATCGGCAACTGAAAGAGCATACACAAAACCGGAACATTGATTACGTACATCCAATGCTCCAACGGTTCTCAAACCTAAATCCCGCTGTACCAAAACACCTGGTCCTGGAAAATAATAATCCGGACTTAATGTAGCAAAAACAACAAAATCGATATCATCTGCAGCAACACCCGATCGTTCCATAGCAATTTTGGCTGCTTTTACTCCCATCGTTGTCGTTGTGTCTTCTCCGCGAGTAATATGTCTTCGTTCCTGAATCCCCGTTCTTTCCTGAATCCATTCGTCATTGGTGTCAATGATTTTCGACAAATCATCGTTTGTTACTACATTTTCTGGGACATAATACCCCAATCCTGTTATTTTTGAATGGTACATAGTTTTATTATTTTATTAAAATCAAGGGTACAAATTTAAATATCTTTTAAAATATCTGATGACAAATTACTAATTTTTTAGTAATATTAAAATTATTCTTTTATTGGAACTAATTCCTGCTCTACACTATATCTTATTTTCTCAAAAAAAGAAAAAAAAGGATGCCGTTTCGATCAGGGCTAGGTTGTAATGCAAAACACAACTTTTTGTTGTAACTGTAACAAAAAAGAAAGTATTCAGTCAAACTATAACTTACTATTAATTAACATCCTTTTGTTTTATGAAAATAAAATTTCCCTTATTCTTATTTCTATGCATGGGTTTATCGTCCATTGCACAAGAAAACTTAAACTATCAAAAACCATCCAAAACCATTTTAGATTTAGCAGATTATCAAAGAGCTCCTTCGGTTTCTATGGATACTAAAAAAGAGTACATGCTCTTGAGCTACAGAGACACCTATAAAACATTGGACGATTTAAATCAGGAAGAATTGCGTTTAGGAGGTTTGCGAATCAACCCAATAACTAACATATCGAGTACGGTAACCTACATCAACAATATCAAATTAAGAAAAGTTGCCGACAAAAATGAGATACAAATTAATGGTTTACCTGCTAATCCCCGCATCAGCAATATAGTATGGTCACCAAATTACAAAAAAATTCTATTTTTAAACACAATTGAAACAGGGGTTGAAATGTGGGTTTTGGACATCGCTTCCGCAAAAGCAACCAAATTAACCGATGCAACAGTAAATGCAAATCTCGGCACTCCATTTAGTTGGTTTAATGATAACGAAACTATTTTGGTGAAAATGTTGCCCAAAAACAGAGCAGCATTATTAGATTCTAAAAAAGATTTACCAACTGGACCAATAATCTCCAATTCCGAAGGCACAAAATCACAAAACAGGACTTATCCTGACATGTTGAAGAATAAAAATGATGAAATTAATTTTGAAAACATCATTACTTCTGAATTATATAAAGTAACTCTTGACGGAAAAGCAACTTTATTTAAAACAGCAGCTATGTTTGCAAGCGAAAGACTTTCACCTGACGGAAATTATATAATGCTAACCACCATTCAAAAACCATTTTCATATATTGTCCCAATAAATCGTTTTCCTTCAAAATCGGTCGTTTATGACAAAAATGGCGCTGAAATAAAAATAGTAAATGAACTCCCTTTGAATGAAATTATGCCAAAAGGATTTATGGCTGTGCGCAAAGGAAAAAGAGAAATGAGCTGGAGAAACGACAAACCTGCAACATTATATTATGCGGTAGCTTTGGACGAAGGCGACCCCGCAAACAAAGCTGATTTTAGAGACGAAATCTTTTTATGGGACGCTCCTTTTACGGCAAACCCAACTTCAATGGTAAAAACACCACAACGTTTTAGTGGTATTATTTGGGGAAATGAAACAGTTGCCATTGTCTCAGATGAATGGTACGATACCCGAAATACCAAAACCTATTTGATAAATCCATCCGATTCAAATCAAAAACCAAAAGTAATCACAGATAGAAATTCACAAGATATTTATGCAGACCCTGGAAATTTTGAAACCAGAAAAAATCAGTACAATAAAAATATTTTAGCAATAGAAAATAACAATGCTTTCCTTATTGGCGAAGGGTTTACCAAAGACGGACAATTTCCATTTATTGATGAATTCAATCTAAAAACATTACTATCAAAACGTTTATATACTTCACCGTACAAAGACAAGAAGGAAGATTTACTGGAAATTGAAGATTTTAAAACTGGAAAAATTTTGGTTATGATTCAATCCAAAAATGAATATCCCAATTATTATTTTAGAAATATTAAACAAAAAAACAGTCTAACTCCCATAACGACTTTCGAAAATCCATTTGAAAGCATCAAAAACGTTAGCAAGGAAGTGATTAAATACAAACGAAAAGATGGCGTAGAATTATCCGGAACTTTATACTTACCCGAAGTTTATGACAAGGTTAAAAAAGAAAAATTGCCATTATTGATTTGGGCATATCCAGCCGAATATAAAGATAAAAGCAGCGCTGGACAAAGCAGCCAAAACCCAAACGAATTTACGTTTCCTTATTATGGCTCATTTGTGTATTGGGTAACCAAAGGATATGTGGTACTTGATGATGCTTCATTCCCCATAATTGGTGAAGGAACTACAGAACCAAATGATACTTTTATTACACAATTGGTAGATGATGCCGAAGCCGCAATAAATGCAGTAGATGCTTTAGGATACATCAATACCAAAAAGGTGGCTATTGGAGGGCATTCCTACGGAGCCTTTATGACAGCCAATTTATTGACGCATTCCAATCTTTTTGCCTGCGGTATTGCCAGAAGTGGCGCATACAATAGAACATTAACACCATTTGGTTTCCAAAGCGAACAACGCAATTATTGGGAAGTTCCAGATGTATATAATACAATGTCTCCATTTATGAATGCTGAGAAAATGAAAACCCCATTGCTTTTGGTACATGGGGAAGCCGATAATAATCCCGGCACTTTTACTTTACAAACAGAACGTTACTTTCAGGCTCTAAAAGGATTGGGAGCTCCAGTCCGAATGGTAATATTACCAAAAGAAGCGCACAGCTATGTCGCAAAAGAAAATATTTTACATTTACTCTGGGAACAAGACCAATTTTTGGAAAAATATTTAAAAAACTAAAGCCATTTTATTCCTCTCTTTCGGAGAGATTAAACAAAAAAGAGACAGCCTGAAAAACTGTCTCTTTTTTATTATATGTAGTGATTTCTAAGAAATCTTCAAAATTACTTCTTGATTCAGTTCTAAAGCAGTTTCATGTTCGAAGAAAATGACTTTCCTGTCAAAAACAGCTTTGATCAAATAGCGGCTTCCTTTAAAAAAAGATTCCTTAACTACGGCTTTCAGGCTGCCGTTTTCATTCACCTTTAATTGATGTGGGTATAATAAAATAATTTCGTCTTCTCCATCAATGGGCATCAATTGTGAAAGTTTAAGCTCGTTTACTTCGCCAAAAAGAGAGGCTACATATCTATTTAAAGGATAATTATAAATGTCTGCCGAAGGTCCTTTTTCTATAATTCTGCCTTGGTACAAAACCAAAGTTTCATCAGAGAAAGAAAGCGCATCGGTACTGTCATGAGTGGCAATAAAACAGGTAATTCCTTTTTTCTTCAAATAAGCAAACAAATTACGGCGCAATGCATTTTTTCTAAAATTATCTATATGACTAAAGGGCTCATCGAGCAATAAAACTTCCGGTTCCAACGCCAATACTCTAGCCAAAGCTACCCTTTGTTGCTGTCCGCCACTCAACAATTTTGCTTTTACATTGGCAAATTCTGTCATTTCGACCATCTCCAACAATTCTTGAATGCGAAGTTTTTTAAGAGGTAAAAAGCCATTAGACAAAAACTTCCCCACATTTTCGGCAACGGTTTCATAAGGCATCAAATCAAAATCTTGTGCCAAATATTTCATAAATGGCATTCCCGGAATCAAATTGTATTTGGGACCCAGAATCTCTGTCTCATTATAAAAAATGCGACCCTGATCTAAGTCATACATGCCGTAAATAAGCTTTAAAAGTGTGCTTTTCCCACAACCACTCTCACCAAGAATAGCAATATTTTGCCCTTTGGCAACTGTAAAATCTACATTCTGGATAATGGTTTTCTCGGTATATCCGAAAGAAATATTTTGAATTTGAAGCATTAGTTGACATTGAAAAATTTGAAAAAACAAAGATAGTTGCTTTGACAAAAATAATATGTTGAAAATTAATTTATATACAAAAAAACTGCTTCACAATGGAAGCAGTTTTTATATCTAAACAATAAGCCCGTATCTATTGCGCTTTTTTGGCGTCTTGAACCATTTTATCATTTGCTGTAATAGCAAACTCTACACGACGGTTTTGGCTTTTGCCTTCAGCGGTATCATTACTAGCAATTGGATCTGCAATTCCGTAACCCGAAGTTTTAAATCTACTTGCCGCCAATCCTTTTGAAATTAAATATTGCTTCACCGATTCAGCTCTTTTCTGAGATAATGTCAAGTTATATTCTGGTTTTCCAGTATTATCGGTATAACCAAAAATCTCTATATTCGTATCTGGATAAGAATTAAATACCGGAACTAATTTATCTAAATTAGCTTTAGCCTGTGGAGTCAAAGTAGCTTTATTTACATCAAAACGAACTGCATTTTCATTCAAAACCAAATGAATTCCCTCTCCTACTCGCTCAACATCAGCTCCTGGCAAAGCCTGATCAATCTCTCTTGCCTGCTTGTCCATGCTGTTTCCTATCAAGGCTCCAGTTCCTCCACCCACAGCTGCACCAATGGCAGCTCCTAAGGCGGCATTTCCTCCATGTCCCAAATTATTTCCTAGTACTGCACCTATAACTCCTCCGGCAACTGCACCTATTCCTGCTCCTTTTTGAGTATTATTGGCATTTTTTACCGAATCACAACTTGTAAAAAACATACTTAATACAAACAAACTGCTTAAACCTATAATTGTTATTTTTTTCATAATTCCTTTATTTTTTAATTAACTCTTTGAAATTGGTAAACAACATCCGTTGGATTATTACCTACATTTATTTTATCAATCAATTGAAATGAATTTTCAGATTGATTGGCAACACCAAGAACAAAACCTGTAGTAACCTTTCTAGACTTCAACCCTTCATCCAAAATTTTCAAAACAAATTGTCCTTCTTTATTTACATACCAAGTAATTGCGGAAGTAAAAGCAGTACAATTTGAATTATTCAGCGTCAAAGAGCCTTTATTATTATTTGAAATAAAATTCCAAGTGCTCCCAATAAAACATTTTGAATCGGCCAGATTAAACGAGTTAACCTTTATATACTCTGAACCTGGATAAGACACATTTGTAATTTGCCAATTCCCTTTCATTCCAACCTGACTAGTCTTGTCTAATTTTGATGCTGGTGCGTTTGACACTGGCGCTGGTGCAGTAGGAGTTACGGGGGCAGATTTACATGCAAAAACCAAAATGGCTAAAGTGCATACTAAAAGAATTTTTCTCATAGTCTTAATAAATTTAAAAATTAATATTCCTACAAAGGTACGCAGCAAATTATTTATATTGTTTCAAAATTATTTTTTTTGTTTCAAAATTACCACTTGCGACAATTTGTCACATCTTCATTATTTGGTACTCTATTTGAAAGCTAAATAAAACAGATTGTAAAACCTTTAAAAATTTAAAATATGACAACAGGTAAAATTAATGTTTCGGTTGAAAACATCTTTCCCTTAATCAAGAAATTCTTATATAGTGATCACGAAATTTTCTTGCGTGAATTGATTTCAAACGGAACCGATGCGACTTTAAAATTAAAACACCTTACCAGCATTGGTGAAGCCAAAGTAGAATATGGCACTCCAATTATTGAAGTTAAAATTGATAAAGAAGGAAAAAAAATCCACATTATTGATCAAGGTCTGGGAATGACCGCCGATGAAGTTGAAAAATACATTAATCAAGTTGCTTTTTCTGGAGCCGAAGAATTCTTAGACAAATACAAAGATTCTGCCAAAGATTCAGGAATTATTGGTCATTTTGGACTTGGATTTTACTCTGCTTTTATGGTTGCCGAAAAAGTGGAAATTATTACTAAATCTTACAAAGATGAACCGGCTGCGCACTGGACTTGCGACGGAAGTCCTGAGTTTACCTTGGAACCAGCTGACAAAACTACACGCGGAACTGAAATTATATTGCATATTGCCGATGATTCTCTTGAATTTCTTGAAGATTTCAAAATCAATAGCTTATTAAATAAGTACAATAAGTTCATGCCGATTCCAATTAAATTTGGAACTAAAAAAGAAAAAATAGAGCAGAAAAAGGGAGAATTTGTTGAATCTGAAGACAAAGAAAATACTTTTACAGAAGTAGAAGTTGACAATATCATCAACAACCCAAATCCGGCTTGGACTAAACAACCAACAGAACTTTCTGATGAAGATTACAAAAATTTCTACCGTGAAGTGTATCCAATGCAGTTTGAAGAACCATTGTTTCATATTCACTTAAATGTTGATTATCCGTTTAATTTAACTGGTATTTTGTATTTCCCAAAATTGGGTTCTGATTTGCAAATTCAGAAAGACAAAATCCAATTGTATCAAAACCAAGTGTACGTAACGGATAATGTAGAAGGAATTGTTCCTGAATTCTTGATGATGCTTCGTGGTGTTGTTGATTCTCCGGATATTCCTTTGAATGTTTCTCGTTCAGGATTACAGGCTGATGGTGCTGTTAAGAAAATATCAAACTATATCACTCGTAAAGTTGCCGATAAATTGAAATCTTTGTTTACAGAAAATCGTGAAGATTTTGAACAAAAATGGAACGACATTAAAATTGTTCTCGAATACGGAATGCTATCTGAGGATAAATTCTATGAAAAAGCAGGAGCTTTTGTTTTGTACCCAACAGTAGACGACAAATACTTCACTCTTGAAGAATTGAAAGAAAACCTAAAAGAAAAACAAACCGATAAAGACGGAAAACTGATTGTTCTATATGCAGGAAATAAAGAAGCACAACACTCTTATATCGAAATTGCAAAAGAAAAAGGATATGAAGTATTGCTTTTGGACTCTCCAATTATCTCGCATTTAATTCAAAAAATTGAGGGAGATAATAGCGGATTGCATTTTGTACGTGTCGATTCAGACCATATTGACAACTTAATCAAAAAAGAAGAGACTACAATATCAAAATTATCAGAAGATGAAAAAGAAAGTTTAAAAACTTCTTTAGAAACTTATATTCCAAAAGCATACACGGTTCAACTGGAAGCTTTAGATAGCAATGCAGCTCCATTTATCATCACGCAACCAGAATTTATGCGTAGAATGAAAGAAATGAGTCAATCTGGTGGTGGCGGAATGTTTGGAATGGGAAATATGCCAGAAATGTATAATTTGGTAGTTAATACCAACTCAGATTTGGCTACTAACATTTTAAATAACAAAGATAAATCGGCACAAGAAAACTTGGTTAAACAAGCTTTAGACTTGGCTAAATTATCTCAAAACCTATTGAAAGGCGAAGAACTTACAGCTTTTGTAAAGAGAAGTTTTGATTTGATAAAATAGTTTAATCGGTTTATCTGTTAAATCGTTTAATCGAAATAAGAAAGACCTGCTGGTGAAAACTGGCAGGCTTTTTTTGTTTACACCAATAGTCAACATTGCTTTTAATTCATTTAAAAATCTAAAAAACAAGTATTTACAACCAATTTCATGTTGATATTTTTTATAACTTTAAGCAATTAATTAAATTTCAAAAATCAGCAGGCCTTTTTTAAATCAGACAAACCAACAAGAACTAATTAAAAAAACTTAGCTTATGACGATCACTGATAACAAAACCCAAATAGAAAAGGAATTTGAAGAAGAAAAAACAAAAGGAAAAGATGCCGAAAATTCTATTATTCTTACTTTATATCTCGGTCTATTTTTAGGAATAGTTACTGTAATTGGCTACCCAATCTCCCTCCCGGAAATTGGTAACCGAATATTATTCATAGGCCTATTACTCGCAATATCATCTTTTATTAGTTCCTTTTTTATGGGTACTTTATTTGGTATGCCGAAAAGAAATAATGAAAAAGAAAGCGATTACTCACTCAACAATAGCTTGGTCGAAATCTCAGATTGGCTTACTAAAATAATTGTCGGACTAGGCTTGGTCAATTTAAAAGAAATTCCAGGATACTTAATGTCTTTGGGTGAATATGTAAGCATAGCTGCAAAATATGACACTCCTTTTTTAAACATTTATACTATTGGAATTGTTGTTTATTTTGGTTTTCTGGGGTTGTATATCGGGTACAATTATATGCGACTGGTATTGTCAAATAAATATAAAAATGCTGATGATAATCTAATAAGAAAAGAACTAGAGAAAGAAAAAGAAAAAGTATTAAAAGTTAAGGAAGAAAACATTCAAAAAGACCAAAAAATCATTCAAATACAAAGCGATGTTCAGGAAAAAGAACAACTTACAAAAACCTTACTTAAAAAAGTTAATGAATCTTCGCAAAGTCAAAACAATGTTGAAACCGTGATTAAAACAATTACTGGGTCAGATGCCAAAGAAGACAAAAAAGCAATCACTTTATTTGTTGACAAAATGAAAAGTGAAGCAAAAATTAAACTTCAAAGAGGGTTAATAATGAATAACAATGACCCCCAAAAAGGACAATGGAAAAACAATGCCATTAATAATGAGCGCGAATTAACAGCAACAGTAGCTGAAGAAGCCAAAGGTTTATATAAAATAAATCTAAAAGTTGTATCTACAAACCCAATTAAAAATCCATTACAAACAGATGATTTGATTTTGTTTGCTCTACACAATACCTTTGGCGATCCTCCTATTCGTCTGGCAAATGTAGAAAATCAATGTGCCGAAACAGAATTCTATTCCTATGGATCATTTACTGTAGGGGCATTTGTTGATTACGGCACTACAGAGTTAGAACTTGATTTGGCTGAACTGCCTGATGTTTCCAGCTATTTCAAAATACATTAAAAATTAGTGTCTTTTACTTTTTATACCATTAAAAATGGAATTAAAAAATCAAATTGTTTTTAAAAAACGATATCTTTATTAATATCAAGCGTTTAAAAATACATTTAACAATTTTTTTATTTAGATTTTAAATATAAAGTTTAGATTTGCATACCCAAATAATAAACTTAAACTAAAATTATTTTTATGAAAAAAGCTAATTTTTTATTTTCCGCATTAAGCATTATAGCATTGACATTTACTTCTTGTACTAAAGAAGATATAGCATCAGCGACAGATAACAGTCCAGTAATTGCATCCGCATCAATTGATGCAGTCAATGAATTGGATATTCAAACTGGTACCCAAGTATCTTTTGATCATTCAACTGCCAAAAAAACTGGTAAATCTTTAACTGGTTCTTGCGCGATCATTACTATGGATCCCGTAACAACAACATTCCCAAAAACATTTTATGTAGACTTTGGAACAGGTTGTACTTCAAATAACATTACAAGAAAAGGAAAACTAAAAATTACTTTTTCAAATTATGTAACCGAAACAGGAAGCACAATGACGGTAGAAAGAGTCAATTATTATGTTAATGGCAATAAAGTGGAGGGAAAAATTGTTTACAAAAACACCACTGCAACTCCAAATGTTCCTCAATGGACAAGAACGGTTACTGATGGAACTTTTACCGATGCGAAAGGAGATGTGTACCTAAACTCAGGAACTCATACTATAAAACAAACAGCTGGTGTTTCAACTCTTTCATTAGATGATAATATTTATGAAATGACTGAAGGAACCCATACCGTTACAAAACAAAATGGTGCTAAAATTACCTTAACTGTTTTAAAACCAATAATCAAAAAATACTCTTGCGACTATATTTCACAAGGTCAATTAAAAGTAGAAGCTACTCTTTTAAATGGAGTTATTGATTATGGCAATGGCGATTGTGATAATAACGGAACTTATACTCAAAGCGGAATAGCTTTCCCTTTTACAATGTAAAATTATTATTTGCAAAAATTTCTAGAGAGACTGTTTTACGACAGTCTCTTTTTTTTTAAGCCTAATTAGAACAAGAAGATACATGGTAATTCCTCATTAAAAAACAACGTTGACGTGTATTAAAATTAAATTTAAAACAATTAAAATTAAATGCTAAATTTGTTAATCCTATTGCGATACCCATTCATAAAAACAAGATAAACCTATTCATTATGTATAAATTGGCCAAAAACGATTATTACACCCCTTTCTTTTTAAAATCATCTTTATTTAAAATTATTTTTGTTGCTCTTGTATACAATATACTTGCCTTTTTAAGTTTCCGAATAACGGTTTCCCCTGATAATATTTCACCCATTTTTCCTGAAGCTGGTTTTGCTCTTGCAGCTGTATTAATTGCAGGACGCAGAGCATTATTTGGAATTTGGATAGGTTCATTTATAGCCAATATGTTTTCATTTTGGGATGTTTGCAAAATGCTCGACAAATCACTAATCGAGACCATACTATCAGCTTGCACTGTAGCAACAGGTGTTGTTATAGGTGCTGCTATCGCCACCTATCTTATTAATTTATTCAACAAAGGAGAATACCCATTGCGAAATGGATATGGAGTAATCATTTTTGTAGTAGTTAGCTTTGTTTATTGTGCTATTTGCTCCTTATTGGGTGTTTCAGCACTATCTCTATTTGGACTCAATGCACCAAATCATTTTGTTTCCAATTGGACAACTTGGTGGCAAGGCGATTTAATCGGTACCATAATGCTCACCCCATTTATATTGTCTTGGTTTTACCGTTATCACATAAAAATCATTTCCACTTCTATTCTTGAAGCCATTGCATTAGGATTGGCAACAATTTGTGTCTGTGTTTTAGTTGCTTTCGATCATCCAGACGATCAATACCTATTTATACTAATCTTATTATGGGCATCATTCCGTTTTAGAATCCGGGGAGTGTCCATCTTAGCATCACTCTTTGCATTATTATCTTCCATCTACGGTTATCTGGGTTACGGTTCTTTTGTAGTTGTCACTGCTGAAGATTCTCTGATTTACCTAAACTCATTTTTTGGATTAAGTACAGTGATTGCCTTAATTCTATCAGGTTTCTATTCAGATTACCTTCATAGAAAATTAGAAGAATCAAAAATATAACCCCAATTGTCTTTACGCTTTTATAAAATAATACTGTGTTCATGATTCGGGCATGCCCACGTTGCACATCATTTCATCTTGGTAAGTGCTTTTTGTTGGCAACGCGGTCGGGCTGTCCACTGTATCCACGCCCAAAAGCGTGGTATGCCGTTTCCATCCCTCATGCAATGGCGTTTACAAAACAGCTTTATTGATAAATTCGTTTTTACGTTATAAACGAAAAAACAGCTCAAAAAAGAAGAGCTGTTTTTCATAATTTCGAAGTAAGTATCGTATCCTAAACAGTAACCCAATTAATTCGTTGTAGCCACATTTTGGTTTTTCATTTTCAATTCCCCTTTGTAAGCTTCGGCGATTGATTTTCTGGACAAAGTGGTCGCTTGATTAGTAATCACGATTTCATGTGTCACTTTTTTAAGATTGGTTTCCACTTCCAAAAAGTAAACGCCATCAGGAAATTCCTCAAGACTATAGGTTTTCAAGATACCCCCTTTTCCGGTGGCGATTTCGCTATAGATTACATTGTGGAATTTATCATAGATCGTCACATTGGCTTTTTGAATCTGGTTTACAGAAAAACTAATTTCTTTACCCGTTCCTTTTTTTACATTTAGTAAAAAATCACCATCGATTGCATAAGTACTCATGGTAGTCATCGCTACTAATACTACTAGACTAAGTTTTAAAATCGTTTTCATAATACTGCTGTTTTAAATTAGTAATAATTTCTATGGCTAAAGTAGTATCCTAATTCCATTGAAAATGCAACTGTATTTTCCAATACAACTGCTATTTTAACTACACGAAAACGATGTATTGACTCTTGAGATAATTTAGTACAGATTCGAGGTAATTTAGAATAGTTCTTTCTTTGAGTTTTTGAGTTTTTTTATTTAAAACCTTCTTCAAAACAAAAAACCCCTCATCGATAGGATGAAGGGTTTTTAAAAAGAAAGGCGACGACATACTCTCCCACATAACTGCAGTACCATCTGCGCAGGCGGGCTTAACTACTCTGTTCGGGATGGGAAGAGGTGAGCCCCGCCGCAATAACCACCTTAAGGTTGTTATAATTGCTTTGGGCAATTATCTGCAAGTCGTAATTCATAATTCTGAATTCGTAATTGCAATAATATCGTAACATACTGAGATAAAGAATATAAAAAGTATTTTATTAGAAAGTTTCTCCCCGAGCCTTGCGGCTCGGGAAAAGGTGTACATAAGCTTACGGGTTATTAGTACTACTCGACTATGACATTACTGCCTTTACATCTATAGCCTATCAACGTGGTCATCTCCCACGACCCTTAAAAGAAATCTCATCTTGTGGTGGGTTTCGCGCTTATATGCTTTCAGCGCTTATCCCTTCCAAACGTAGCTACTCTGCGATGCTCCTGGCGGAACAACAGATACACTAGAGGTTTGTCCAATTCGGTCCTCTCGTACTAGAATCAGATCCACTCAAATTTCTTGCGCCCACAGTAGATAGAGACCGAACTGTCTCACGACGTTCTGAACCCAGCTCGCGTGCCACTTTAATGGGCGAACAGCCCAACCCTTGGGACCTTCTCCAGCCCCAGGATGTGACGAGCCGACATCGAGGTGCCAAACCCCCCCGTCGATATGAGCTCTTGGGGGAGATCAGCCTGTTATCCCCGGCGTACCTTTTATCCTTTGAGCGATGGCCCTTCCATGCGGAACCACCGGATCACTATGCTCTACTTTCGTACCTGATCGACCTGTATGTCTCTCAGTCAAGCTCCCTTATGCCATTGCACTCTACGCACGGTTACCAAGCGTACTGAGGGAACCTTTAGAAGCCTCCGTTACTCTTTTGGAGGCGACCACCCCAGTCAAACTACCCACCAAGCAATGTCCCCCGCAATCGCGGGGTTAGGCCTCAGATAAACAAAGGGTTGTATTTCAACAATGACTCCACAACGCCTGGCGACGCCACTTCACAGTCTCCAACCTATCCTACACATCATTTATCCAAGGTCAATACTAAGCTATAGTAAAGGTGCACAGGGTCTTTTCGTCCCACTGCGGGTAAACGGCATCTTCACCGTTACTACAATTTCACCGAGCTCATGGCTGAGACAGTGTCCAGATCGTTACACCATTCGTGCAGGTCGGAACTTACCCGACAAGGAATTTCGCTACCTTAGGACCGTTATAGTTACGGCCGCCGTTTACTGGGGCTTCATTTCAATGCTTCTGATTACTCATAACATCTCCACTTAACCTTCCAGCACCGGGCAGGTGTCAGGCCCTATACTTCATCTTACGATTTTGCAGAGCCCTGTGTTTTTGATAAACAGTCGCCTGGACCTCTTCACTGCGGCCTCTATTTTTACATAGAGGCGACCCTTCTCCCGAAGTTACGGGTCTATTTTGCCTAATTCCTTAGCCATGAATCTCTCGAGCACCTTAGGATTCTCTCCTCGACTACCTGTGTCGGTTTGCGGTACGGGTACTAATTACCTGAAGTTTAGAGGTTTTTCTTGGAAGCCCTTAGGCGCACTATCTCTTTGTCCGAAGACTCCGAGTACTATCGTATTTCCCCAAGC
The DNA here is from genome assembly GCF_025947305.1 of Flavobacterium sp. N3904. Taxonomy (NCBI): domain Bacteria; kingdom Pseudomonadati; phylum Bacteroidota; class Flavobacteriia; order Flavobacteriales; family Flavobacteriaceae; genus Flavobacterium; species Flavobacterium sp. N3904. Next base: position 2,027,972 of record NZ_CP110009.1, on the reverse strand, counting down.
CGCGTGGATTTGCCTGCGCAGCTTATAGGTAGGTACTTCAACGAACTATTCCGTCAGTTCGCGGCGCTTTCATCACTCCGTCACCCCATCACAGTAATCAGTAGTACGGGAATATTAACCCGTTGTCCATCGACTGTCCCTTTCGGGTTCGCCTTAGGTCCCGACTAACCCACAGCTGATTAGCATAGCTGTGGAAACCTTAGTCTTTCGGTGTGCGGGTTTCTCGCCCGCATTATCGTTACTTATGCCTACATTTTCTTTTCTAACCAGTCCAGCATACCTTACGATACACCTTCAACCCTGTTAGAATGCTCCCCTACCACTTGTAATAAATTACAAATCCATAGCTTCGGTAATATGTTTATGCCCGATTATTATCCATGCTCGTCCGCTCGACTAGTGAGCTGTTACGCACTCTTTAAATGAATGGCTGCTTCCAAGCCAACATCCTAGCTGTCTGGGCAGACAAACCTCGTTCTTTCAACTTAACATATATTTGGGGACCTTAGCTGATGGTCTGGGTTCTTTCCCTCTCGGACTTGGACCTTAGCACCCAAGCCCTCACTGCTGGTAAACATTATATAGCATTCGGAGTTTGTCAGGAATTGGTAGGCGGTGAAGCCCCCGCATCCAATCAGTAGCTCTACCTCTATATAACTTTGCGACCAGCGCTGCACCTAAATGCATTTCGGGGAGTACGAGCTATTTCCGAGTTTGATTGGCCTTTCACCCCTACCCACAGGTCATCCGAAGACTTTTCAACGTCAACCGGTTCGGACCTCCACACTGTGTTACCAGCGCTTCATCCTGCCCATGGGTAGATCACACGGTTTCGCGTCTAACACTACTGACTAAAGCGCCCTATTCAGACTCGCTTTCGCTACGGATCCGTGGCTTAACCACTTATCCTTGCCAGCAACGTTAACTCGTAGGCTCATTATGCAAAAGGCACGCCGTCACCCCACTAAAGGGCTCCGACCGCTTGTAAGCGTATGGTTTCAGGATCTATTTCACTCCGTTATTCACGGTTCTTTTCACCTTTCCCTCACGGTACTGGTTCACTATCGGTCTCTCAGGAGTATTTAGCCTTAGCGGATGGTCCCGCCAAATTCAGACAGGGTTTCACGTGCCCCGCCCTACTCAGGATACCACTATCTATTACACTTATTACTTATACGAGGCTATCACTCTCTTTGGCTCTACTTTCCAGTAGATTCTAATTCTTTGTGCATAAAATATCGTGGTCCTACAACCCCAGCATTGCCGTAACAACACTGGTTTGGGCTAATCCGCGTTCGCTCGCCACTACTTACGGAATCACTTTTGTTTTCTTCTCCTCCGCCTACTTAGATGTTTCAGTTCAGCGGGTTTGCCCACCTATCGGTGTACTATGTCTTCAACATAGTGGGTTGCCCCATTCAGGTATTTACGGATCAATCGGTGTGTGCCCGTCCCCGTAACTTTTCGCAGCTTATCACGCCTTTCATCGCCTCTGAGAGCCAAGGCATCCCCCATACGCCCTTATTTTGCTTATTGTACCAATCGTAAACTTAATTACGACCGTTTTTTTTCGTTTCTATACTTAAAAAGTATAAAAACTGCTTTCTACTTTTTATTATTTCTTATCTCAATATGTCAATGAACTTTTTTCTTAGTGATTAGTACTTAGTAAGTAGTGATTAGTCTAAACTAATTACCATTCACTCTTTACTATTCACTAGAATAGTGGAGAATAACGGAGTCGAACCGTTGACCTCCTGCGTGCAAGGCAGGCGCTCTAGCCAGCTGAGCTAATCCCCCAATTTAATTATGAATTGTGAATTATGAATTATGAATTGCTGTAATTCGTAATCTTTCAACCCTAGAATTTCCTTTCAATCTATGTTTATGAACTTTTTCAATTCGTAATTCGTAATTTACAAATTCGTAACTGTTTTGTTGTCTCGGACAGACTCGAACTGTCGACCCCTACATTATCAGTGTAGTACTCTAACCAGCTGAGCTACGAGACACTCTTTTTTTAGATGATAGACGATAGTTTTTTAGATAATAGAATTTCTATCATCTCTTAGTCTATTATCTTTTAGTCTAAATTTATTATATAAATTAACAGCAAGAGTAATATAACCTCAATCTTTGTAACCAATAGTCTTTTCGTCTTCTTTCCTCAGCGTGTATAAATACTAACACTAAGGCTCTAGAAAGGAGGTGTTCCAGCCGCACCTTCCGGTACGGCTACCTTGTTACGACTTAGCCCTAGTTACCAGTTTTACCCTAGGCAGCTCCTTGCGGTCACCGACTTCAGGCACCCCCAGCTTCCATGGCTTGACGGGCGGTGTGTACAAGGCCCGGGAACGTATTCACCGGATCATGGCTGATATCCGATTACTAGCGATTCCAGCTTCACGGAGTCGAGTTGCAGACTCCGATCCGAACTGTGACCGGTTTTGTAGATTCGCTCCTGGTCACCCAGTGGCTGCTCTCTGTACCGGCCATTGTAGCACGTGTGTAGCCCAAGGCGTAAGGGCCGTGATGATTTGACGTCATCCCCACCTTCCTCACAGTTTGCACTGGCAGTCTCGTTAGAGTTCCCGACATGACTCGCTGGCAACTAACAACAGGGGTTGCGCTCGTTATAGGACTTAACCTGACACCTCACGGCACGAGCTGACGACAACCATGCAGCACCTTGTAATTTGTCTTGCGAAAAAACTGTTTCCAGTCCGGTCAAACTACATTTAAGCCTTGGTAAGGTTCCTCGCGTATCATCGAATTAAACCACATGCTCCACCGCTTGTGCGGGCCCCCGTCAATTCCTTTGAGTTTCATTCTTGCGAACGTACTCCCCAGGTGGGATACTTATCACTTTCGCTTAGCCACTGAGATCGCTCCCAACAGCTAGTATCCATCGTTTACGGCGTGGACTACCAGGGTATCTAATCCTGTTCGCTACCCACGCTTTCGTCCATCAGCGTCAATCCATTAGTAGTAACCTGCCTTCGCAATTGGTATTCCATGTAATCTCTAAGCATTTCACCGCTACACTACATATTCTAGTTACTTCCTAATAATTCAAGTCCTACAGTATCAATGGCCGTTTCCCCGTTGAGCGGGGAGATTTCACCACTGACTTATAAGACCGCCTACGGACCCTTTAAACCCAATGATTCCGGATAACGCTTGGATCCTCCGTATTACCGCGGCTGCTGGCACGGAGTTAGCCGATCCTTATTCTCACAGTACCGTCAAGCTCTCTCACGAGAGAGTGTTTCTTCCTGTGCAAAAGCAGTTTACAATCCATAGGACCGTCATCCTGCACGCGGCATGGCTGGATCAGGCTTGCGCCCATTGTCCAATATTCCTCACTGCTGCCTCCCGTAGGAGTCTGGTCCGTGTCTCAGTACCAGTGTGGGGGATCTCCCTCTCAGGACCCCTACCCATCGTAGCCTTGGTAAGCCGTTACCTTACCAACTAGCTAATGGGACGCATGCTCATCTTTTACCGTTGTGACTTTAATAGCATCATCATGCGATGTCGCTATACTATGAGGTATTAATCCAAATTTCTCTGGGCTATCCCTCTGTAAAAGGTAGATTGCATACGCGTTACGCACCCGTGCGCCGGTCTCTAATTCCGAAGAACTATACCCCTCGACTTGCATGTGTTAAGCCTGCCGCTAGCGTTCATCCTGAGCCAGGATCAAACTCTTCATCGTATATTGTTTGCTTAATTGCTTAAGCTATTGTTATTCGACTCCAATTCTAGTGGTCAATATTCAAATCTATCGATTCTATTACTCTTATTCTTTTGTTTTAAGATCTCTCTTAAAACGGCTGTCAATTCAATATGTCTAGGAACGTATTCTTCTTTTTTTACTCACTAGTCTTTCGATTAGCGGGTGCAAAAGTACAAAGCTTTTTCTTCTCTCACAAGCTTTTTGAAATCTTTTTTGAAAATTTATTTTCAGTGTTAATTTCGTTTTTGCTTATCAGAATATTAAAGAACTTATGCGCTGTTGCGGGTGCAAAAGTAGTCCCTTTATCCGTTTAAACAATGACTTTTTACATTTATTTTACTTTAATTTTACACTTATTTTTTAACACATTGATATATCACAATTTACAGCACAACCTTTTTGTGAATTTACCATTTTCTAATAGGTGTTTTTGATAAATTGAACGGTTTTACCTTGTTTCGGGAGTGTCTTGGCCTCGGCGAAGAGTGTTTTTTTTTGTTGGCTGGTGCGTTTTTGTGTCAATTCATGATATCAATTCCCTGTCGACATTATTGCTACCTATATATAGGTGTATGTTTTTTTTTCTTATTTTCTTCCCAAACAAAGGTCATAGCCCTGATGGAAGGGAAAATCCTTTTTTGTCCCGATTTTTCTTCGGGACAAAAAAGATTGGAATGACAGCAGGAAATAGCTCCTAATTATATGGATTTGCATTGTATACTAAAATCTAGCTTGCTTTCTATAATGTAGAGTTATGGTTGCTATTTATACCCAAAAAGTCGAACTTTGCCCTTAAAAAAATAAATGACACTTCATATAGAAACTCCTGCTTTACTTTTTTCGGCTACTTCTTTGATCTTACTGGCATACACCAATCGTTTTTTGACCGTAGCAACCATTATACGTGGTTTAAAAAAAGCTTATAAAGAGAAAGAAAATCGAATGATTCTATTGGAAATAAAGAACCTCAACCTAAGATTGACACTTATTCGATTAATGCAGATGGCCGGTGTACTGAGTTTATTTTTATCAGTTTTTACTATGCTTGTTTTATTTTTGGATTATCAATTGATCGGAATATATTTATTCGGCTCCAGTTTGCTTGCCTTGTTGATCTCTTTGGCATTGTGTTTTTGGGAGATTAATATTTCTGTTGATGCTTTGCGCTTGCATTTGAGCGATTTGACACATAAGGAACTCGAAAAAGAACATCATTCTACTATTGAAAAATAGATTTGTATTTCAAATCTCAGCTTAGAAAAGTTTCATTCTGTCTTCTTTAAAACACTTACAGAACGATATTCACTTTATTCAAAATAAAAAAATGCATAAAAACACAGTATTAAAAGGTGTATTTCTCGTAGGGCTTGGAGCGACTAGTTTTGGGATGCTGGCGACATTTGTAAAAATGGCTTACCAAGAGGGATACACTACGGCAGAAGTTACAATTTCCCAATTTGTATTAGGTATCATAGGAGTCCTAATCATTAATGCATTTCAAAAAGCGAAAAATGACAATGAGGTCGTAAAAGCTTCCCGAAAAAACATTTTTCAACTGATGTTTGCCGGAACATCTCTGGGTATGACGAGTGTTTTTTATTATATTGCTGTTAAATATATTCCAGTGTCCATCGCAATAGTTTTGTTAATGCAAACAGTTTGGATAGGTGTTTTACTGGAAATGATTTTAGATAAAAAAGCACCTTCATTACAAAAAATAGTTGCTGTTTTTGTGGTTTTAATAGGAACTGTTTTGGCAACAGATTTATTCAAAAAAGAGATTCAACTCGATTGGAGAGGTTTAATTTGGGGGATGATGGCTGCAACTTCGTTTACAACTACTATGTTTACCGCAAATAGAGTAGCTTTAGGAATATCTTCTGCACAGAGAAGCCTATATATGCTACTTGGAGGCGCTATTATCGTTTTTGGTTTCGCTTTGGCAACACAAAGCGCTGCTTTTAACTTTGGAATATTTCTAAAATGGGGAATTATATTATCGCTTTTTGGCACCATTATCCCACCAATGCTCATGAATGCGGGATTTCCACTTACAGGTATTGGCTTGGGCAGTATTGTTTCGGCACTTGAACTTCCGGTTTCGGTTTTAATGGCTTATTTTTTATTACATGAACAGGTAAACGTAACACAATGGTTTGGAATAATTCTTATTTTATTGGCTATAATCATAATGAATTTGAAATCAAAAAAATAGTAATTATGCTGATTTTCAACGCAAAAAAAATTAATACAATTATTTTTTTTGCGTTTTTTTATGTAATTTCGTAATAATGAAGTTGTTAGAATTCAATCTAACACCCATAATTATTGTTTTCTTTTTAACTAATTAAACCATTAAAATTATTTATTATGAAAAAACTATTAGCAGAATTTTTCGGGACGTATTGGTTGGTATTTGGTGGTTGCGGCAGCGCAATTTTTGCTGCTGGGATACCAAATTTAGGGATTGGATTTGTCGGAGTTTCGCTTGCTTTTGGATTAACAGTTTTAACAATGGCTTATGCTGTTGGTCACATTTCAGGAGGTCATTTTAATCCTGCGGTCTCTTTTGGACTGTGGGCTGGTGGACGATTTTCCGCCAAAGAATTACTCCCGTATATCTTAGCGCAATGCGTGGGAGCAATTGCAGCAGCGGGGACTTTATTCACCATTGCTTCGGGAAAAGCTGGTTTTATGATTGACAATACCAAAGCTGGTGCATTTGCATCAAACGGATATGGTGCATTTTCTCCTGATGGATATTCGATGCAATCTGCTTTTGTTGCTGAATTTGTTCTGACCTTATTTTTTCTTTTAATAATTCTTGGCGCTACAGATAAATTTGCAAATGGAAAATTTGCCGGAATTGCAATTGGACTTGGCTTGACACTTATTCATTTAATCAGTATTCCTATTACAAATACATCTGTAAATCCTGCAAGATCATTATCACAGGCATTATTTGTGGGAGGCGAACCATTGTCGCAACTTTGGATGTTTTGGGTCGCTCCTATTTTGGGTGCTATAGTAGCTGGTTTTATTTATAAAAATTTACTTCAGGACCACGCAGCTGCTTAATTTTTTTAAAAATATAGTATAAAGAGAAAAATGAGGTGTTCGCTCTTATTTTTCTCTTTAATTTTGTAGCATGAATTCACTTTTCCATTCAGATCCAATTATTCTCAACCTCCCAGATGCTGAAATCATCTATTATCCGTCGTTTCTTAAAAAAGAAGAAGCCGACAATCTCTTTCGGGAATTGATTCAAACCATTCCGTGGCAACAAGACGAAATTACAGTATATGGAAAAAAACATTTACAACCACGATTAACTGCTTTATATGGAAACGAAGGAAAACCATACTCCTACTCTAATATAGTCATGCAACCCCATTATTGGACAGTGCCTTTACAAAAAATAAAATCATTGGTTGAAAGCGTCACCGAAACCCATTATACAACGGTATTGTTGAATTACTATAGAGATGGGAATGACAGTAACGGATGGCATTCTGATAACGAAAAAGAACTGGGTATAAATCCAATAATCGCATCCTTTAGCTTGGGAGCAGAACGTAACTTTCAACTGAAACACAATACAGATTCAGCTCAACGAAAAAATATCATCCTAGAACATGGTAGTTTATTATTGATGAAAGGTACAACACAGCATTTCTGGAAGCACCAAGTGCCAAAAACGACAAAACCAATTGGTCCAAGAATAAATCTCACCTTCAGAATAATCAAATAATATTGGAATTGAATTTTTATTATATTTGAAAAATACAGCGATTTTTTTTTAATTAAAAAACGCACTCCTGACAACCCAAATCAAATACTTTTCAAATAAACCAAACCTATGAACGAAATTATTTCTTATTTCTCCACAATTCCTTCCTCACATAGAAGCCTGATTCTTGTATGCGGCATCACTATTTTTTGGTTAATCGAAAATGCTTTTCCGCTTTTTAAATTCGAATATAACAAATGGCAACATGCCAGCATCAACTTATTTCTAACCTTTACGACTATCATTGTAAATTTTTGCTTGGCTTTTATTTTATTAAAAACCGCTGATTGGACGATTGTCAATCATTTTGGCGTTTTGCAATGGCTCCCTGAAATGCCCTTGTGGCTATATACACTTATTGGGCTATTACTATTGGACTTAATTGGCGCCTATTTGGTGCATTTAATTCAACATAAAACCAAATTTCTTTGGCGTTTTCATTTGATTCACCACACCGATACCTGGATAGACACCACATCTGCAAATCGGCATCATCCTGGTGAAAGCGTTATCCGATTTGCGTTTACTACTTTAGGAGTACTCATCATCGGGAGTCCCATGTGGATGGTGTTTTTATACCAAACGTTATCGGTTATTGCAACACAATTCAACCATGCTAATATTTCTTTACCAAAAAAATTAGATACTTTTTTAAGTTTTTTTATAGTTTCGCCTGACATGCACAAGGTTCATCATCATTACGTACTCCCTTATACTGACAGTAATTATGGAAATATTTTCTCAGTTTGGGATCGTTTATTTGGCACTTATAAAACCCTAGCAAAAGAAGAAATCATATACGGTGTAGACACACACATGAAGGATGAAGAAAATAATCAGTTAAAAAAATTACTTACTATACCTTTTCAAAAGCACCTCAAGGCAAAGGGGAATTAAAAAATTGAATATTTTTATAATAAAAATGAAAAGTAATTATTATTTTTATTAATATTGGTATAAGATTTAAAATCAGATTTATTAATCATTAACACCAAAATTGAATTAATTTTCACGTGATGAAAAAGAGTAACCGCAAAGAATTGAACTGGGAACAAACAGAGAAACTTGTTACATTGGCCCAAGAAGAAAGAAATCCATTTGAGATTATCAAGAAAGAATTTGGACTAGCCGAAAAAGAGGTTCTGGAAATTATGAAAAAGAAAATGCCTGCAGAAAAATTTGAGATGTGGAAAAAGAAAGCCATTGCAAGTAAACCAAAGCCTAAACCTTTGAAAATAGATGATTTTGACGAAGATTTAGATGGTAAATATTATATCAAGAACAAACTAGACTAACTTATAAACTCTCGAAATTTCGGGAGTTTTTTTATGGCTTTATTGTTTTTAATTTCATGGTATTAATACTTTTTGTTCTTTTTTGTAACAATTTCTTCGTTAGAAATACTAATTACAAAACAAAAAACAACAAAATGAAAAAAATACTATTCGTATTTGCTTTTACATCCATATTCTGGCCCAGTAAAGCAAACAGCACCACCCCAGTTGACTCAAAAAAAGAAGAAATTGAAGTAAACATCAACCTCATTGATGTGAAAGACGACCAAGTTTTAGTTACCGTTAAAGCTCCAAAAATTAAAACCAGCGAAATCACTTACAGCCTTCCAAAAACCGTACCTGGAACTTATTCTGAAGATAATTACGGAAGATTTATCGTTGATTTTAAAGCATACGATGCCAAAGGAAATTTGTTAACCGTTTCTAAAACGGATGACAACACTTGGTCTATCAAAAATGCAAAAACATTAGCAAAAGTAACTTATTTGGTAAACGACACTTTTGATACTGAAAAAGGTCGTGGTTTTGGCAAAGAAGACGTTTTTTCGCCAACAGGTACAAATATTGATGCCGGCAAAAATTTCATGTTAAACTTACACGGATTTGTCGGTTATTTCCAGGACAAAAAAGAATCGCCATATAAAGTAACTATTACACATCCCGAAACACTTTGGGGAGCCACTTCTATGATAGACAAAGATGCTTCTAAGACAGTTGATGTTTTTGAAATGCCTCTTTATTCAGAATTGCTTGAAAACCCAATTATGTATTCAAAACCAGACTATACCACATTTACAGTAGATGGAATGGAAATTCAAATTGTGGTTTATTCTCCTACTGGAAAATTCACTGCAGAAAGCATTACTCCAGAAATGAAAACAATGATGACTGCTCAAAAAACGTTTTTAGGAAAAGTCAATTCTACAAAAAAATATACTGTGCTCCTGTATCTTTCCACAATGACAGAAACTGATGCAAAAGGATTTGGAGCATTGGAACATCCTACTGCCACAACAGTTGTATTACCAGAGATGATGCCAAAAGACGAATTGGTAAAATCGATGAAAGATGTTGTTTCACATGAATTTTTTCACATTGTGACTCCATTAACTATTCACTCCAAAGAAATTCAATATTTTGACTATAATGCGCCAAAAATGTCTGAACATTTATGGATGTACGAAGGTGTAACGGAATATTTTGCCAATCTTTTTCAAATCAATCAAGGACTGATTACCGAAGATGAGTTTTTTACTCGTATAGCAGAAAAAATTGACCAGGCCAAAACGATGAATGATACATTACCATTTACAAAAATGAGTGCTAACGTATTGGTTGAACCCTACAAAGACCAATATCTAAATGTGTACCAAAAAGGCGCGTTAATTGGAATGTGTTTGGATATTCAAATTAGACAAAGCAGCGATGGAAAAAGAGGGGTTTTGGATCTAATGCACCAATTATCAAATGAATATGGAGTTACAAAACCATTCAATGATGCTGACCTTTTTGCAAAAATCACATCATTAACTTATCCAGAAGTTGGTGAATTTTTAACCAAATATGTATCTGGTCCAACACCGATACCTTACTACGACTATTTGGCAAAAGTAGGCGTTACAAAAACTTCTAAAAAGACTCCGGAAGGCATATTCTTAAAAGGTCAAGTGCCATACATTGGCGTAAACCATGAAAACAAAGAGATATTTGTTGATCCTAAAAAAGAATTGACCGTTTTTTATACCAACCTGGATTTAAAAGGTGGAGATATTATCCTTGCCATAAATGATAAACCTTATTCACTGGACAATATCTACGAAATGATAACTGAAAGTCAAAAATGGAAAGAAAACGATCCTATTACTATCAAAATAAAAAGAGATGGTAAAGAACAAATAATAAAAGGAACTGTAAAATTACCTTATATCGATACTGACGGTCTGGAAGCAACAGATGCTTCAAAAGCCAAATTGAGAGAAGCTTGGTTGAAAGGATAATCCTAGTAACCTTATAAAAAATCCCATTCGCCGCGGCGAATGGGATTTTTTTTTGAAATTCAGAGACAATACAATCATTCATTCCAACAATTTTCTTTATTTTGCGCCAAAAATAAAAAACAGCCAATTGCCATGATTTATAAACCCTATAAAAGATTGGCGAAACAATGTTTGAAAAAACCAAATTATTTACACATGAAAAATTCTATTATTGCTTTTGTTGCTTTATTCCTATTGGTGGCGTGTAACAAAAATGAATCCAAAACCAATTTACATATTACTGGAAATATCAAAGGATTGAAAGAAGGAACTTTGTACATCCAAAGAGTTGTTGATACTTCTCTTGTAGCCATAGACAGTATCAAAATAGATGGAAACTCAACTTTCGCAACTGATTTAGATTTAAAATCCCCCGAAATGCTATACTTGTATCTGGACAGAGGTGTAACAAATTCTCTTGACAACAACATTATGTTTTTTGCAGAGCCAGGAAAAATAAATATTGAAACCAATCTTGATTCTTTTATTAACAGTGCTAAAATCACTGGATCAAAAAATCAGGAGTTGTATGAAGATTACCGAAAAATTATCTCTCATTTTAATGACGAAAATCTAACCTTAATTGAGAGTAAATTTAATGCTATAAAAAGCAACAACACAAAAGCAGTAGACAGTTTGAATGCTAGGCAAGACAATAACATCAAACGTAAATATTTATATGCAACCAATTTTGCGGTAAATAATAAAGAGTACGAGGTTTCGCCTTATATTGCTTTGGCCGATATCTATGATATCAACGTTAAATATCTGGATACCATTCAAAAATCTATGACTCCAAAAGTCGCCAATTCTCTTTATGGCAAAAAATTGACTCAATATGTAAATACTATCAAAAGTCAACAGAAATAAAAAATATCCACAGTAAAATATCAAAACCGTTTTGTATTTCAAGACGGTTTTTTTTATGCATTGCCACAAAAAAAAACCATAACAAATAAATGTTATGGTTTTACAAAAGAGCCGGCGGAGGGACTCGAACCCACGACCTGCTGATTACAAATCAGCTGCTCTAGCCAACTGAGCTACGCTGGCGGACTCAATATGTTTTTTTTGTAATGGTCAACTCAAATAAAAAACCATCTAAATGAATAGATGGTTTTCTTAAAGAGCCGGCGGAGGGACTCGAACCCACGACCTGCTGATTACAAATCAGCTGCTCTAGCCAACTGAGCTACGCTGGCGACTCATTACGGGTGCAAATATAAGTCTGTATTTCGTTTTTCCAAAATAAATTCAAACTTTTTTTGCCCTTTTTTTTACTGCAAATCGTTGATTTTAGCAATCAATTGATTAGCAGTTTGTTCCAATTCAACATTTATTTGTTTGAAATGTGCTTTTTTATTTTCAACTTTCTTTTCGTTCACCTTTGTGATCAAAACGTCAAAAGCAGCAATAGCTTCGTCAATTAATGCATTAGTTTCTGTTGTTGGTTTCCCAGTAGTAGAAATTTCAAACAAGTAAACTGCTTCAATAATATCTCCTAAAACGTAGTTGATGTCTTTCTTTAAATTCTTAACGTTTGCCATTTTATTTTTTATTTAATTTGCGTTTGCAAAAGTACACATAATCTTTCTATTCCCAACTATGAAATGTAAATTTCTAAAATAGAAGCTTTTCCTTTAAGATAATAAGACTTCATTGCTGCGGGAATAAGCACTGTATCTCCTTTTATATATTGATAATTCACATCATCGTACTCTAATTCAAAAGAACCTTCAACACACATGTACACTACAAAAGACAAACCTGAATTTGCAACTGCTTTTTCATTTTCCAACGGAATAAAATTGGTCGTAAAATAAGGACAATCAACTACAGTGTTCGATTTATTAATATCTTTACTGTATTCCTTATAAGTATTGACTTTTTTATAGTTTATGGCATCCAAAGCTAAATCAACGTGCAGCTCTCTAGTATTTCCTTGCGCATCTTTTCGATCAAAATCATACAACCGATACGTAATATCCGAAGTTTGCTGAATTTCAGCAACGACCAATCCTGCTCCAATAGCATGAACGGTTCCCGTTTCTAAGAAAAAAACATCGCCAGGTTTTGCTTTTACATCATCTAATATTGAGACTAATGTTTTGTTATTAAGATGCTCTAGGTATTCTTTGGGACTAGAATCATTTTTAAAACCTACAATGATTCTGGCATCGGCATCGGCTTGCATGACATACCACATTTCGGTTTTACCGAAAGAGTTATGGCGCTTTTTGGCCAATTCATCATTGGGATGTACCTGAATCGATAAATCCTCACGGGCATCCAAGTATTTAAACAACAATGGAAATTGATTTCCAAACTTTTTATAAACAGCAATTCCAAGAATTTCGTTGGGATATTCATTAATTAATTCCGTCAATGCTTTCCCTTTATAGTCACCGTTTGCAACAATGCTTATATCGCCCTCAACTGTAGACAACTCCCAACTTTCCCCAGTAATACTAGAAGTAATGGGTTTGTTTAGGATTGTTTTTAATTTTTCTCCACCCCAAATTCTTTCTTTGAGGATTGCTTCAAACTGTAATGGATATATTTTTGAGTTCATGGTTTTTTATTTGCAAATTTCAACACTTTTATTACCAAACAGTAATACTATTTTGTCAATTTATTACTGTAATTTTCTAATCGCTTCAAGTGCTTTTGGAATATGATGTTTGGCCATCATACTATCAAACACCATGATGATTGTTCCTGTTTTATCGGCAACATACGTAACTCTACCGGGCAATATCCCAAACAAACCTGCGGGTACTCCAAAAAGCTTTCTTATGGTCTTGCCAGAATCCGACAATAGGATAAAAGGCAGTTTGAATTGCTGGGTAAATTTTTGGTGTGATGCAATACTATCGCTGCTTATCCCAATTACTTCGGCTCCCAAATCTTTAAAATCTTCGTATTGATCCCTAAAACTGCAGGCTTGAGCTGTACATCCCGGAGTATTGTCTTTTGGATAGAAATAAACGACCAATGGTTTTTTACCTACTATTTCCTTACTGTCAAAATCATTACCATTGGTATCTTTTGCTGCAAAATGGGGAATTTTATCTCCTACTTTAAGTTCCATTATTCTCCTTTATAGGTTACAAAATTACGCGGTGTTTCATACAGAACCACTTCCAAATCCAAATCAGACTTTACTTTTTTTCGAATTTTATTCCAAATTACTACCACAATATTTTCAGCTGTTGGGTTCAAATCAAGAAATTCCGGCACATCCAAATTCAAATTCTTATGATCCATTTGATCCTCAACTTCTTCTTTGATAATATCGGTAAGAAATTTTACATCCATAACATAACCGGTTTCCTTGTCAATTTCACCGGTAACGCTCACTATTAATTCATAGTTATGTCCGTGAAAATTAGGATTATTGCATTTGCCAAAAACAGCATTATTTTGTTCGAATGTCCAATCTTTTCGATACAAACGATGGGCTGCATTAAAATGGGCTTTTCTGGATATAGTTACTCTCATAGGGAATTTTAGATTTTGTGAGTTTTGATTTTAGATTTCTGCGTTCTAAAATCCATAATCTTATATTGTATGTTCTTCTAAAAAATGATAAAATTCGTCAAAAATAATTTTAAACCAAACTGTGTAAATATCAGGATTCAAAAGCATATCACTTCGAATGTCTTCAATCTTCATCCATTTCCAATCTTCAACTTCTTCCGTGTTGATTTCTGGTTCACCGTAATAATAGCCAATCATTACGTGATCGAGCTCGTGTTCTGTCAAACCGTTATCAAAAGGAGCTTTGTATATAAAATGGAAAAGTTCTTTCAACTCTGTGTTAAAGCCCATTTCTTCATACAATCGTCGGCTACCAGCCTGAATATTAGTTTCGCCTTCCCGTTGATGACTGCAACAGGTATTTGTCCAAAGTAAAGGGGAATGGTATTTTTGATGTGCCCGTTGTTGAAGCATAATTTCTCTTTTGTCATTTAAAACAAAAACAGAAAAAGCACGATGCAAAATGGCTTTTTCATGTGCTTCCAGTTTTGGCATTAAACCAATTTGCTGATCTAATTCGTTTACTAATATTACTTGTTCTTCTTCCATATCTATATTTCGCCTGTCAAAAATACAAAAAAGAATTTGCTTTATTTTTGGAATATGAGATTCAAGAGCGTTGCAAATCAAATTTGTGAAAAGTTTAACGAGCGTTGATCCTTCTAATATTCTAATTTTACGGTGAATCCGCATCAAGCAAAAAATGCTTTTTTTTTGAACTTTAAAACATAAAAATTAAAATTATCACAAATAAAGCAATGATGTAAACTACACGACATTTTGCTTTTAATAATACCGATACTTTTGAAAAATAAAACATAAAACTATAAAAATGAAAACACAATTTTTTAGCTCATTAGTACTGCTGTTGATAATTTTTCAGGCCTGTGGGCAAAACAAGGAATCTAAAAATACTGCATCTATCATGAAAGAAAATGAAATAAAACCCGGAAATCCGCATTACTCGCATACCGACACCACAAAACTGAATTTGACTGACGCCGAATGGAAAAAAATTCTGCCGGAAGATGTGTATTTAGTTTCTCGCAAAGCCGATACCGAAAGACCTTTTACGGGTAAATATTGGAACACAGACGTAAAAGGAACCTATTATTGTGCGGCTTGCGGCAACATTCTTTTCCGTTCGGGAGCAAAATTTGCAAGTAGTTGTGGTTGGCCCAGTTTTTTTGAACAGGAAAACAAAAAAAGTGTGGTTTACAAAACCGACAATTCTATCGGAATGGAACGAATTGAAGCGCTTTGTGGCCGATGCGGCGGACATTTGGGACACTTATTTGATGATGGCCCTGCCCCTACCGGAAAAAGATATTGTATGAACTCCATCGCTTTAGATTTTGAACCTGATACTAAATAAAAAACAATGAAAACGAAATCAATTATAGTAGCTTGCTTATTAATTACCGGAACACTATTTTCTCAAAACAATAATACAACTAAAAAAATGACACATTCTAATTTTGAAACGATAACCCTTGGTGGTGGCTGCTACTGGTGCGTAGAAGCTGTTTATGAAAACCTAAAAGGAGTGAAATCAGTAGTTTCTGGATTTTCGGGAGGCAAAATTGCCAACCCCAGTTATGAAGAAGTTTGCTCAGGCACTACAGGTCATGCCGAAGTAGTACAAATTACTTTTGACAAAAATGTAACCAATCTCGATGAAATTTTCAAAGTATTTTTCACCGTACACGACCCAACAACATTGAACAGACAAGGCGCCGATAGAGGAACCCAATACCGTTCAGTTATTTTTTATAATAACGAAGAACAAAAACAGGAAGCACACTCTATAATCAATGAACTAAAAAATGCCAAAGTTTATGACAGCCCAATTGTAACTACATTAGAACCTTTTACTAAATTTTACAAAGCCGAAGATTACCATCAAAACTATTATGCCAATAACAAAAACCAGCCGTATTGTCAAATGGTTATTCAGCCCAAAATAGAAAAATTTGAAAAAGTTTTTAAAGATAAATTGAAAACCAAAAAGTAATTTTCAAATTATAAAAGCCGAAATCCATTTTCGGTTTTTATAATTTAACAAATAGTAAAATTTCCAAATGAACATACAAAAGCCTTGGATTCCTCCAGAAGCTATTCCGAAAGATTTAATTTTAATCCAAAAAATACTTTTTGACAATTGTAATTTCGAAATCACCCAACCACTTCATGAAGAAGAAAGCTCAGAATACGGAGCCTGTACTTTTACTTTAAATCATTTAAACATTCTATTTCGGACAGCCAAAATAACACCCACCAAAACAGGTCAATTCGTTACGCTATGGAAAAGAATAAATCACGGTCCGATTCAGCCTTTTGAAGCTAAAGACCCGATTGACTTATTCATTATCAGCACCCGAAAAGAAGATCAATTCGGATTATTTGTTTTTCCGAAATCTGTTCTTATAGCCAAGGAAATAGTAACTGATAAAAAGGAAGGAAAAAGGGCGATTCGAGTTTATCCACCTTGGGATATAACAACAAATAAACAAGCGCAAAAAACACAGAAATGGCAATTGGATTATTTCTTGGAAATACAAATGGATCAAACAATAGATTTAAACCGAGTGAAATTACTTTTCCGTATGGACGACTAAAAACTGTATTTTCAAAAATAAAGCTTAATTTCAACAACTTAAATAATTTGAAATTAAAAAAAATGAAAGAAAAAATCTTTTTACTGCAATTCTTACTAATCATTGGGGTTAATTTAGCACAGGCACAAGAAAAAAAAGTAGCTCCGACTTCACAAGAATTGTACAACGAAATTGCGACTATGGATACTGTTCTTTTTGATGCATTTAATGCAAAAGATATGGCCAAATTTAAACCGCTATTCAACGAAGATCTCGAATGGTATCAAGACAATGGAGGTTTACTTTCATATGAAACCGTTTTTACAAATTTTGAAAAAATGTTCAAAAACGAAAACAAACTGACTAGACAATTAGTAAAAGGAAGCCTTGAAGTGCATCCAATAAAAGATTATGGTGCAATTGAAATTGGCATACATCAATTCCGACACATGGAAAACGGAAAAGAAGAAATCGGTACCTTCAAATTTGTTGCAATATGGAAAAAAGTAGATAACCAATGGAAAATTTCTAGAATGATAAGCTACGATCATTAATTTGAATGAAATTTAAAAACAAAAATCTGTCTGATTTATTTACTTTTATACACCAATAAAAAAGAATTCAAAATTAAAAAAAATGATTGTCAGAAAAGCTTTAATTGGAGATATTAAACAGATTCAAGCAGTACGAAATTCGGTAACAGAAAATACTTTGTCAGACCCTAACTTGGTAACAGACGAAGATTGCAAAGAATTCTTAACCATAAGAGGACAAGGTTGGGTTTGTGAAATTGATAATGAAATTGTTGGTTTTGCAATTGTAGATTTGAGAGAAAATAATATTTGGGCATTATTTTTAAATCCTAAATTTGAAAAAAAAGGAATTGGCAAACAACTTCATGATAATATGCTTGATTGGTATTTTAAGCAGACAAAAAATACTGTTTGGCTAGGCACTTCTCCAATGACAAGAGCGGAATATTTTTATAGAAAAGCAGGCTGGACAGAAGTTGGCACTCACTGTAAAACCGAAATCAAATTTGAAATGACCCATAGCGATTGGGTATCAAAAAGGAGAATCAATCTTTCATTAACACTTAAAATTTAGTTTTCTTTGCATCCTCAAATAAATGAAAAATGAAAGCACTTACCTTCTCAACATTCGGAAATTCCGATGTACTTGAATATATAGAAATTCCTTCACCAATATTAAAATCAGGCGAAATATTGGTCGAAATGAAAGCTATTGGTCTCAACTTTGCAGATGTGTATAGACGTAAAGGAAATTACCACCTCAAAGGAAATCCTCCATTTATTGCCGGTTACGAAGGAGCAGGAATTGTGGTGGAAACCAATGGAAATTCAGATTTTAAAATTGGTGACCGAGTGGCTTTTGCCGATGTTCCTTTTGCCAATGCCGAGTTGGTAGCCGTTCCCCTTGAGCATGTGATTCCGTTGCCAGATGGTATTTCTTTCGAAACTGCAGCAACCATTTTATTGCAGGGCTTGACTGCACATTATTTGGCAACCGACAGTCATAAAACCCAAAAAGGAGAAACCGTATTGGTTCATGCTTCGGCTGGTGGAGTCGGTCAATTCTTGACACAAATCAGCAAACTTCTTGGTGCTAGAGTTATTGGATTAACCTCCTCTTCTCAAAAAGCGGAAGTTTCAAAACAAAATGGTGTCGACGCTGTTTTTCTATATTCTGAAGATTGGAAAAAGCAAGTATTCGATTTTTGTCCAAATGGTGTCGATGTCGTTTACGACAGTATTGGTAGCACTTTGACCGATAGTTTCGAGGTAACCAAAATGTGCGGTCAAGTCGTTTTCTTTGGAATGGCAGGCGGAGATCCTCAATTTGTAAATCCTAGAATGTTGATGGACACTTCCAAAACATTAACCGGTGGTGACTTGTGGAGCTATTTAATTTCAAAAGAAGAACGCATCAAGAGAGCCCATCAATTATTTAATTGGATTGCAAATGGTGATATCACTATTGCAGCACCCACAGTTTTTAAACTATCCGAAGGAAAGTTGGCTCACGATTATCTGGAAAGCCGAAAAAGTACTGGAAAAATAATCTTGATTCCTTAAAATAATCCTCATTTACTCCGTCTGTTCGCTAAAAGCTCGTGTGGGCGTGCCACCATAAAGAAAAAAGACCAACTCATCACAACGGTAAGTTGGTCTCTTTTCTTTATGCTGTCGGGCTATCCGCGCTACTTCGGTAGCTTGCTTTTATCCCTCACGCGCGTACAACAAATTTATTTTTTCAATACCTCAGCAATTTTCAAAGCACATTTTTCTCCATCAATCGCGGCAGAAATAATTCCACCAGCATAACCAGCCCCTTCTCCACAAGGATACAACCCTTTTATTTGTAAATGCTCATAAGAAATGGCGTCTCTTGGAATACGAACAGGCGAAGAAGTTCTCGATTCTGGCGCATGCAATATAGCTTCGTTTGTCAAATAGCCGCGCATAGATTTACCAAATTCGGCAAATCCTTCTCGTAATATTTGGGATAGAAAACCAGGAAAAACTTGTCCCATTTCTACCGAAGTCGTTCCGGGAACATAAGACGTTTTTGGAATATGGGAAGAAACTTTGTTCTGTGTAAAATCAACCATACGTTGCGCGGGTACTTTTTGAGTTTCCCCAGCAAGATGCCATGCTTTTTGCTCGATACTTTTTTGGAACTCCATTCCAGCCAAAGCACCAAACTTTTCATAAGGCTTGAAATCCTCCAATTTCAATTCGATTACAATTCCGGAATTGGCAGTGGCTTGATCCCGTTTGGATGGAGACCAACCATTCGTAACAACTTCGCCTGGACTCGTAGCACAAGGGGCAATTACACCTCCCGGGCACATGCAAAACGAATACATTCCGCGACCATTCACCTGCTTTACAATCGAATATGGCGCTGGTGGCAAATGCTCGCCCCGATAATCACAACTGTACTGAATACTGTCAATTAGCGATTGTGGATGTTCCGCTCTTACGCCTAATGCAAAAGGTTTGGCTTCGATAAAAACTTTTTTTCTATCCAGTAATTCAAAAATATCACGAGCAGAATGTCCTGTAGCCAGAATTATTTTATTTGCTAAAATGGTTTCTCCATTTTGAGTTACAATTCCCTGTACTTCATTATTTTTTATCAAAATATCGGTTAAGCGGGTTTCGAACAAAACTTGTCCGCCACATTCTATTATTTTTTCCCGAATATCCTGTATTATTTGAGGCAATTTATTGGTCCCAATATGTGGATGCGCATCTACCAATATATCTCCAGAAGCTCCAAAAGCAACCAGTAACTCTAATATTCGAGTAACATCCCCGCGTTTTTTGGAACGAGTATATAATTTACCGTCCGAATAGGTCCCAGCCCCGCCTTCACCAAAACAATAATTGGAATCTTCGTTGACAATATGGTCGACATTGATAGCTTTCAGGTCCCGACGTCGGCCACGAACATCTTTTCCGCGTTCAATAACTATTGGTTTCAAACCCAATTCTATCAATTGCAAAGCAGCAAAAAGGCCTGCTGGTCCTGCACCAACAACGATAACTTCTTGGGCAGTTGACACATTTTTATAATCGGGTAATTCTATTTTATGTTCCTGAAAAGGCTCTCCTTGTAAATAAATCAAAACCTTCAAATTAATTTTGATTGCTTTTTGTCGCGCATCAATGGATCGTTTCAAAATAGCTACATGCTGAAACTCACTTACCGAAACTTTTATCTGTTTGGACAAATAGTCTTTCAGTAACAATTCATTGGAGGCGATTTCTGGAGAAACTTGTAATAGGAGTTCTTGTGGCATGTTTTCTAAATACTTCGATTTTTAGATTATTAAAAATAAAACAATCTGTCTGCAAAAGTAACATTTTGAATCCAATTCTAATTCATCAAACAAGAATCCAATCCAAAATCATATTTATTTACAACAAGACTATGTAACTTTACAATCTTAAATCAAATGAAATTAAAAAAATAATGTCCAGAAAAATAAAACTGATATGGGATTTCCGTGGTCCTGCTTCGGCAAAAACGGCCGAACACCACGAAATTCATTTGAAAGAATACATTGCTATTGAAAAATTACCTTTAAATATTACAGGTTTTGAAATTCAAGGCGAAATGCAAGCTATTGCCTTTTTGGTGGTCAATGAAGAAAATATGATCCAAGTTAGAGATGCCTTGAAACCACATCGAGGGGAGGTTTTTAGTGTTCAGTAATCAGTGTTCGGCATTCATTTTACTGCAAACTGAACACTGAACACTGCAAACTAATTTGCCACTTCACTAATAAATTTTATACGCATCAATCGCAATTCATCCAAATCATAGTCGCCATCAAATTCTTTGAGAGCATTTTCTATACTATCAGATTCAGATTCCATAAAATAGTCATGGATTTCTTCTTGCTGATCGTCGTCCAGCATTTCATCAATCCAATACTTGATATTCAGTTTGGTTCCGGAATAAACAATTTGCTCCATTTCTTTGATTAAATCGTCCATCTTTAACCCTTTTGCGGAAGCGATATCTGTCAACGCTAACTTTCTGTCTATATTCTGAATGATGTACAACTTATTAATTGAGTTGACGCCCGTTGATTTCACAACCAAATCATCCGGACGGATAATATCATTGTCTTCAACGTAACGACTGATTAACTCTATAAACTCTTTTCCATATTTTTTTGCTTTCCCTTCACCAACTCCATGAATATTGATTAATTCATCCTGTGAAATTGGATATTTTAATGCCATGTCTTCAAGTGAGGGGTCTTGAAAAACCACGAATGGGGGAACTCCCAATTTTTTGGCTACTTTTTTACGCAATTCTCGCAGCATGGTCATCAACAATTCATCTGCAGTGCCCGATGATTTTGCAGCTGTTACAATTGCTTCATCTTCGGATTCATTGTATTCATGATCCTCAGACATCATAAAGGATTCCGGTTTTTTTATAAATGCCAGTCCTTTTTTAGTGATTTTTACAATTCCGTAGGTTTCTATGTCTTTCGACAAAAAACCGGCAACCAGAACTTGTCTGAGTAATGCCATCCAATATTTTTCATCATGATTGGATCCAGAACCAAAAAAAGATTGAGAATCGGTTTTATGCGCATTTATCACTGCATTCACACGGCCAATTAGTGTAAAAACAATTTCTTTTGATTTGTAAATATGTTTGGTATCCCTTACGACTTCCAATAATTTTACGACTTCGTTTTGGGCTTCAACTTTTGTTTTTGGATTTCGTACATTATCATCCATATCTGCACCTTCTCCTGTTTCGCTGTCAAATTCTTCTCCAAAATAATGCAGCAAAAATTTTCGTCTAGACATTGAGGTTTCTGCGTAAGCAACCACTTCCTGCAATAAGGCAAATCCAATTTCCTGTTCGGCAACCGGTTTACCGGATAGAAATTTTTCTAATTTTTCAACATCTTTATAGGAGTAATACGCCAGACAATGCCCTTCGCCTCCATCACGGCCTGCACGGCCTGTTTCCTGATAGTAACTTTCCAACGATTTTGGAATATCATGATGGATTACGAATCGCACATCGGGTTTGTCAATTCCCATTCCAAAAGCAATCGTGGCGACAACGACTTCAACATCTTCCATCAGAAACATGTCTTGGTGTTTGGCACGGGTTTTGGCATCCAAACCTGCGTGGTAAGGAACCGCACTGATTCCATTCACCTGCAAAACTTCGGCAATTGACTCCACTTTCTTGCGGCTTAAACAATAGATAATTCCGGATTTACCTTTGTGTTGTTTTATAAACCGAATAATATCCGATTCAATATTTTTAGTTTTTGTACGAACTTCGTAATATAAATTGGGCCTGTTAAATGACGCCTTAAAAGTAGTAGCATTGGCCATATCGAGATTTTTCAGGATATCTTCTTGCACTTTTGGCGTAGCGGTAGCGGTAAGGCCAATAATAGGCACATCTCCGAGTTGCTTAATGATATGTTTAAGGTTTCTATATTCAGGTCTAAAATCATGTCCCCATTCTGAAATACAATGCGCCTCATCTATGGCTACAAAAGAAATAGGCACAGTTTGCAAAAACGCAACATACTCTTCTTTAGTAAGTGATTCTGGAGCAACATACAGCAATTTTGTCAAACCGGAAGTGATATCAGCCTTGACTTGGGCAATTTCTGTTTTGGTAAGGGAGGAGTTTAAAACATGGGCAACCCCGTTTTCGGAAGAGAGACTTCGGATGGCATCGACTTGATTTTTCATCAATGCTATTAAAGGGGATACAACAATTGCGGTACCTTCTTGAATTAAAG
Source organism: Flavobacterium sp. N3904 (assembly GCF_025947305.1). Classification (NCBI taxonomy): domain Bacteria; kingdom Pseudomonadati; phylum Bacteroidota; class Flavobacteriia; order Flavobacteriales; family Flavobacteriaceae; genus Flavobacterium; species Flavobacterium sp. N3904. The sequence goes on along the minus strand of NZ_CP110009.1, from coordinate 2,004,653 downwards.
CGGGTAATTGATAGCAGAGGGATTTTCCTCCACCAGTCGGCATAATGACAAAAGTATTCTGCTTGTGGAGCAGACTTTTTATAACTTGTTCTTGCAGGCCTTTAAATTGGCTAAAGCCAAAATACTTCTTTAATTCTTTGTGTATGTCAATTTCGTTTGAATTCATTCTTTAATATGTGGTATTTTATATAAATTTGCGGCACATAAAGATACAACTTTCTTTTACACTTACAAATTTAAAATTATCTGTTTTGATTACAAAAGAAAATATATTGGCAAATGCCAAGAAGACTATTGAATCTGAAAGCAAATCGATTGCTAAATTAGTTGATTTTATCGACGATGCTTTCGCGGAAGCGGTACAATGCATTTACAATTCCAAAGGCAGATTAGTGATCACCGGAATAGGAAAAAGTGCTATCATCGCTCAAAAAATGGTCGCTTCTTTCAATTCTACCGGAACGCCATCATTATTTTTACATGCCTCAGAAGCCATTCATGGTGATTTAGGAATGATTCAAAATGATGATGTTATTATTTGCATTTCAAAAAGTGGTAATAGTCCAGAAATCAAAGCATTAGTTCCGCTTTTGACCCGTTTTGGGAATAAATTAATTGGAATGACCGGAAATATAACCTCCTTTTTGGCCAAAGGCTCTCATTATGTGTTGAATACGACTGTGGATGCCGAGGCATGCCCGTTGAATTTGGCACCTACCAATAGCACTACTGCCCAACTCGTTATGGGCGATGCAATTGTAGTATGTTTAATGGAAATGAGAGATTTCAAACCGGAAGATTTTGCCGTATATCATCCAGGTGGTGCTTTAGGAAAAAAATTGCTGCTACGTGTAAAAGACATGTTGGAGCATACTTTAAAACCTGAGGTAGGCCCTGATACCCCAATTAAGAAAGTGATTTTCGAAATTTCGGAGAAACGCCTTGGTGTTACGGCTGTTGTAGAAAACAACAAAGTAGTTGGAATAATTACTGATGGTGATATTCGTAGAATGCTAAACGACAGGGACACTTTTGCAGAGCTTAGCGCTAAAGACATTATGACCAAAAGCCCAAAAACAATTCATTCTACAGATATGGTTGTGGATGCCTTCAATATTATGGAAGACTTCTCTATAACGCAGTTAGTGGTGGTTGATGATGGCGAATACAAAGGAGTATTGCATTTACATGACATTTTAAAAGAAGGAATCGTATAATGGCAAAGAAAACCCTAGGCGAAATGTCCTTTTTAGACCATCTTGAAGAGTTAAGATGGCTCTTGGTTCGAAGCACAACTGCCGTAATTATTATGGCCTGTGTTACTTATTTTATAAGTGATTATTTATTTGACGTTATTATTTTTGGTCCAACTAGACCATCCTTTTTTACTTACCGTTATTTTTGCGAATTATCACATCAATTGGGTTTTGCCGATAGCATTTGTATCACCGAAATGCCTTTTATCATTCAAAACACCGAAATGGAAGGCCAGGTAAACATGTTTGTTTGGATGTGTATTCTCGCTGGTTTCATTTTGAGTTTCCCTTATATTTTATGGGAAGTGTGGAAATTTATCGGTCCTGCATTATATGAAAAAGAAAAGAAAAATGCCCGAGTATTTATATTTACCTCTTCGTTACTTTTTTTCTTGGGTGTTTTGTTTGGTTATTATGTAGTAATCCCAATGTCTGTCAATTTCGTAGCTACTTTTACAGTTAGTGATGTAGTAAAGAACCAGTTTACGCTGGAATCGTATATCGGAATGGTGAAAACCAGTATTTTGGCTAGCGGATTGTTCTTTGAATTGCCTATTATTATTTATTTCCTGACCAAATTAGGATTGGTAACCCCTCAATTTTTAAGAAAATATTGGAAATATGCGGTTGTGATAATTTTAATTGTTGCTGCAATTGTAACTCCTCCCGATGTGGTGAGTCAAACAATCGTAGCTATCCCGATGTTGCTTATCTACGAGGTAAGTATCTTGATTTCAAAAATTGTAGTTTATAATAAAAAGAAAGAAAATGTCTGATATCATACAAGAATTCAACGACTACCGTTCTAAAATGAACGAAAAATTATTGGCTGACAATAACAAAATAGTAAAACGTATTTTTAATCTGGATACGAATGCTTATGCTGCAGGAGCTCTTGACGTTAAGACCAAAGAACTGCTAGGATTGGTAGCCTCGGCGGTTTTGCGTTGTGATGATTGTGTAAAATACCACCTCGAAACCAGTTATAAAGAAGGCGTGACCAAAGAAGAAATGATGGAAGCAATGGGAATAGCAACCCTTGTTGGTGGAACTATTGTAGTACCGCATTTGCGTCGGGCTTATGAATTTTGGGAAGCCTTGGAGGAGCAAAAATAGGCAGTAGATTTCAGAAATCAGACGGCAGTTCGTCATTTTTCGAATTCTAGTTGCACGATCAAAAACCAAAATTGAAGTTAAAACCTAAAACCAAATAGACGAAATTCGTTTCTTTGCAATAATAAAAACTTAGTTACTCAGTAACTTTGCTACTTAGCAACTTTAAAAAAATGAAATTAAGAGCAGAAAATTTAATCAAGACATACAAAGGCCGTTCTGTGGTAAAAGGCATTTCAGTAGAAGTAAACCAAGGCGAAATTGTTGGGCTTTTAGGTCCTAATGGAGCTGGAAAAACAACTTCCTTTTATATGATAGTGGGATTGGTTAAACCAAACTCCGGAAATATTTATCTCGACGATTTGAATATTACCGATTATCCGATGTACAAAAGAGCACAACAAGGAATTGGATACTTAGCACAGGAAGCTTCGGTTTTTAGAAAATTAAGTATCGAAGACAATATTTTGAGTGTATTGCAACTGACTAAACTTTCCAAAGAAGAACAGGAAGCCAAAATGGAAAGCCTGATTGCCGAATTTAGTTTGGAACACATTCGCACCAACCGCGGTGATTTGCTTTCGGGTGGTGAACGCCGTCGAACCGAAATTGCCCGTTGTTTGGCAACCGATCCAAAATTCATTTTGCTTGATGAGCCTTTTGCTGGAGTTGACCCCGTTGCTGTAGAAGACATTCAAAGAATTGTAGCTCAATTGAAAAACAAAAATATCGGAATCCTAATAACCGACCACAACGTACAGGAGACCTTGGCCATAACCGACAAAACGTATCTTATGTTTGAAGGAGGAATCCTAAAAGCAGGTGTTCCGGAAGAGTTGGTTGAAGACGAGATGGTACGTCGCGTATATCTAGGTCAGAATTTTGAATTGAGAAAAAAGAAATTGGAATTCTAAAAATAAAAAGTGAATAGTTAGCAGTCAATAAACTTCTCACTATTCACCATTTACAACTCAACTACTCTACAGTAATATACTGCAATTGTTCGAGATCGCCATTGTAAATATCGACATCTACTTTATAATCAATTCCGGGAACAACGGCTTTTTCGGTAAATTGCCAAAAGAGCCAATCTTCTTGAATTTCTTCCCTGTAAAAACTATAATTGGCAATCCAAAAAAGATAATCACTAAACTCTTCTTTCAGGAAATCGTCATAGTATTTCTCTCCCGTATAGATTATGGGTCTTACTCCATAATGCAACTCTACCGCATTTAGCCAGCGCCTTAAACCAATTTTCAATCGTTCAATCGACTGATTTTTGGGAAGTTTCTCTATATCTAAAACGGGAGGCAAATCCCCTTTTTTGAGAGTTACCGTTTTTATAAAAAGTTGGGCCTGTTCCAGAGAGTTTTCATTGGGACGGTAATAATGATAAGCACCGCGAATCATTTTGTTGGCTTTGGCGCCAATCCAATTTTGTTTAAACTGAAGATCCTTTCGATCATTTCCAACTGTTGCTCTTATTAATACAAATTGCAAAGGGTATTTTTTTTCTATGGTATCTACATACGACCACCGAATTTTACCCTGATATTCGGATACATCCAAACCAATTACTTTTCCATCATGCTTTTCTAAAATTTTTAAATTTCTTGCTTCAGAAAAAACATCGGTTTTATTGGTGTTTCTTGATTTAAAACCAAAATAATAAGCAAAACCAGAACGATAATGATAGGCCAAAGATAAAACTAGAATGACCCCAAAGCCAAAAATAAAATACCAAAAAATGGTAGAAAAAGAGGAAGTTTTCTTTTTGGGTTTTCGGCTATAAGTTGACCTTGTATTCTTTTTCTTCATCCAAAAAATTAATTTTTTAGAAATTTATTGTTAATTACTGATAGTAAAACATAAAAAACAATTACCAATGTAACTCCCAAATAGTGAAGCGAAAACAACATTAAAACGGAGATAGCTAAGAAAACAATTTGCAGCAAATTATCCTTGAAATTAATTTTTTTGATTTTTAAAGAGAATAAAGGAATCTCGGCGTTCAAGATATAAGCGCTAAACAATGCAATTAATAATAAAACCCATTTTTCGGTTAAAATTTCCAGCACCATCAACGATTCCTCAGAATAATATTCCTTTACAAGAGGAAGACTTAGTATAAAAAGAGCATTGGCGGGAGTGGGTAAACCAATAAACGAATCGGTTTGACGCGTGTCTATATTAAATTTTGCCAAACGAAAACAAGACCCTAAAGTAATGATAAATCCCAAATAAGGAAAATATTGAAGCCAGCCTTCGTTCATATAAACAGAGCTACTTTGCATCATTTTGTACATTACAAAACCCGGAACCACCCCGCTGGTAACCATATCGGCCAAAGAATCCAATTGCAAGCCAAGAGCTCCCGAAACGTTAAATAAACGGGCAAAAAAACCATCAAAAAAATCTAAAAATATCCCAAGGCAAACAAAATAGAATGCCATTTCAAAACGATCATTGCTAACAAATACCAATGCGATGCAGCCACAAAAAAGATTGAGTAGTGTAATTGTATTCGGGATGTGTTTTTTAATGTTCATTGAAGTGATTTTTGGATTTAATGCTTGACAAATTTAATACAATAACTGAAAGAGATAGTCGTTTTTAATAGAGATTTTCGACTACTTTAATTTAAATAGCATTAATTAATTAAAATGAAGAAGTTACATCATCAAAAAACTTTATTTTTGGTGAAAATTAAAAATAAATCTTCTTTTACAAATCATATCTTTTGAGAAAAACACAACTCTTTTTATTGCTTTTCGTTGCTGCAAATTGTTACAGTCAAACCGTTCGCAAATACTCGAATGAGTTTATGAATATTGGTGTTGATGCTGCAGCCTTGGGAATGGCAAATGCAGTTGTTGCCTCAACAAATGACGTAAATTCCTGTTACTGGAACCCTGCAGGATTAGTACATCTGGAAGAAAATCAGATTGCTTTGATGCACGCCAATTACTTTGCAAATATAGCCAAATACGATTATGCCGCTTACGCCAGTCCTATTGATGATCGAAGTGCATGGGGAATTTCAATGATTCGTTTTGGAGTTGACGACATCCTGAATACAACTGATTTAATAGATGGTGAAGGAAATATAGATTACAATAGAATTAAATTATTCTCTACAGCCGATTACGGATTTACTTTTTCGTACGCTGTAAAATTACCGGTGGAAGGTTTTCAATACGGTGTAAATGCTAAAATTATTCGAAGAATCATTGGGAATTTTGCCACTTCTTGGGGTTTTGGCTTTGATTTTGGACTGCAATTCGAAAAAAACGATTGGCAATTTGGACTGATGCTTCGAGATATCACCACCACTTATAATATTTGGAATATAAACGAGGAAGCCTACCAAAAAATTGCGGATGCCATTCCTGGAGAAAACCAAGAATTACCCGAAAGCTCAGAGATCACATTACCAAAAGCACAACTGGGCGTGGCCAGAAAATTTATTTTTCATGAAGACTACAGTCTTTTGGCTACAGCCAATATGAACATGCAATTTACCCAAACCAATGATATAATTTCAACCTCTTTTGTAAGCATCGATCCCGCCATCGGATTGGAATTTGGGTACACCAACCTTGCTTTTTTGAGAGCAGGTGTTGGAAATTTTCAAAAAGTAGAACAATTGGACAATTCAGAAAAAATAGGTTTTCAGCCCAATATCGGTTTGGGGTTCAAATACAAAGGCATCGAGATTGACTATGCGCTAACATCATTAGGAAGTCAAAGTACTGCTTTGTATTCGAACATTTTTTCTTTAAAAATAGATCTGTCTCTTTTTAGGAATTAAAATTAAAAAAACAGAAATTTTGCATTAACTTTATTTTTCTAATATTTGACAAAATGAGAGCTTCCTTTTTTTACAACACATTTATTTTCATATTTTTATTGACCGCAACGCATCACTTATTTGCTCAAAATACTGTGCTGTCAAAAAATGCTCATGTTAGTGTCATTACTTGTGGTACCGGAAACGAATCGTATTCATTATTTGGTCATACAGCCATAAGAGTTCAGGACGTTGACAACAATCTTGACGTCGTTTACAATTACGGAGCTTTTGACTTTGATACGCCCAATTTCGTAATGCAATTTATAAAAGGAGATTTAAATTATTTCATTGTAGTCCATCGTTTTTCAGATTTTATGAACGAGTACAACTATGAAAAAAGATCCGTTTACGAACAAGATCTAAATATTTCATTACCGCTCAAACAAAAACTATATGATAATCTGGCAAAAACTTTGTTGTCAGACGAGCGGGTTTACAATTATAAATTTATAGATAACAATTGCACATCAAAGGTAGTCGACATCATAAATACAACATTAGGCAGTAAAGTAATTATCAAAAAAGCAGATACAGACCTTACATATAGAGCTATTTTATTTCCTTATTTTGACAATCATTTTTATGAAAAACTAGGGACAAGCATTATTTTTGGACGAAAATTAGATCACGATGGCTCAAAAATTTTCTTGCCTTTTGAACTTCAAAAAAGTTTAAAATTAATAAACTATAATAAACAGCCTTTATGTCCTGAAAACAAAGAATTGCTAGTTTTTGATAAAGAAATTCCAAGTTCTTGGTGGAACAATTGTTACACCTATTTATTTATTCTTGGACTTGTAATTTTTGTTAACAAAAAAGCAATTGATTTTATCTATCTTTTTACTGTAGCTTTATTTGGATTGTTTTTCGTGTTTTTAGGATTTTATTCCTCACATCAAGAATTAGGATACAACTATAACATTTTATTGTTTAACCCAACCTTATTTATATTGTTCTATTTTTATGTTACAAAAAATAAAAAATGTATTTATAAACTGGCCTTTTTTAATATAATTACCCTTTTATTGTATTTCTTTTTGGTGGTAAACAAAGTTCATTTGCTTATAATTACTCCATTATTGATAACCAATTTGGTTGTTTTAACGCGTTTGGCCTTAAGAAACAAAAAGAGAATACCAATAATTATTTAATTTACTGTCCTCTATAAAACAAAACAGTTGAAATGGTTTTGAATGCAATACTCAAATCCAGATAAATACTGCGGTGTTTGATGTAGTATAAATCATATTGTAGTTTTACCAAACTATCTTCCAGTTTTTCGCCATAAGAATAATTAACTTGTGCCCAACCCGTAAGACCGGGTTTAATAATATGTCTTGTTTCATAGAATGGCATAATTTGAGCAATCTCTCGAACAAATACTGGTCGCTCTGGACGAGGGCCGATAATACCCATTTCTCCCTTGATAATATTAAGGAATTGAGGAATCTCATCAATTCTCGTTTTTCTCAAAAATTTCCCAAATTTCGTAACCCTAGAATCATTGGCTTTGGCAAAAACAGCTCCTTGGGATTCTGCGTTTTTAACCATGGTCCGGAATTTTATAATTTTAAAAACCACACCATCTTTACCAACTCTTTTTTGGGTATAAAAAAGTTTTCCTTGATTCCAGAAAAGATTTCCAATCAAAATAAAAGGAATGAAAACGACACCGACACTCAAGCCAATTAAAGAAAATACAATTTCAAATATTCTTATAAAAGACAAATACAATTTGTTTTGATTGCTGCGGCTAAATGGAAAAAAACGATAAAAATCCCTTGCAATATACTGAACGGGAATTCGCTGCGTTTTGCTTTCATACACTTGGGTATATTCCCGTATACTTTTGCCCGATTCCAATAATTGAATTAATTGATGATATAATTCAGGAGTAATCCCGTCGGTCTTTTGCGAAGCCACCACAATTTCGGAAACTCCATTTTCGATTACAAACAAGCTTAAATTTTCATTTTTTATTTGCTGTACAAAATGGTACTCAAAATCATTTGTATTGGACAGGTCTGAATTGATATAACCTACTATTTTGTAATGTGGATCTACATTCTCAAGGCCTTCAATAAGCTCCTCGATTTGTTCCCCGCCACAGACCAAAACCACCTTTTGAATAAAACGATTTGAAGCCAAAAACTGAACATAAATCATTCTCCATGAATACAATGCAATAAAAACAATACAGTAAAATACTAGTAATTGTAACCTGTTTTTGGGCAATTGAGGTGAGAAAATAGGAGTCAGCAAATAAAATACAACTGTAGTGGAAGTTGTTAGTATTGTACTTCGCAATACTTGAAAATGATTGCTCGCCACCTGAAGATTGTACATCTCAAAAATGGCTCCGAAAACATTTATATAAATAGCGAGAACAATAAGCCAGTAATAGTTAGTACTCGAAAATGAAAAATATTTAAAATTAAAAATCTGCCCTATAATATACAAAGCAGCAAGCACAAAAACCACATCAAAAAACCGCAAAAGTATTTTCCGCTCTGATATTTCGAAGTGTATTTTTTTTTTATTTTTCATTATTTTCAAATTTGGGGGGACTTGCAAGTTACTTATAATAAAAATTTAAATCTTTTTTATTTTAAAATAGTTATCCACTTAGGCTTGACACTTTGCCATTCAAACTGCGCTGCTTTCGTTCTTGCTTTTGAAGTAATTTCAACAAAAAAAACAGGGTTTTCAATCAATTCAATGATACCCTCAACCATTTTATCAACATCATTATCTGGAATTAACAAGGCCTCTTTTTTATGTTCCAATAAAAATGGAATACCTCCAACTGCTGTAGAAACCACGGCCAGACCCAAACTCATAACTTCCAGAATACTTATGGGCATATTGTCAAAATGAGTCGTATTGATAAAAATAGAATAATTACTTGAAAGACTGATCCAGTCACTTTTGGATAGTTTTCCTGTAAAATGAACATCCAGATTTAATGCTGTTGCTTTCTGTTGTGCTTTTGCTAAACTACCGTCTTTTTCAGGCCCAACCATACAAAGAGTCGCATTTGGGTAGATTTGCTTTAATTTATAAAACACCTCCAGAGCCATTATTGGATTATAAATAGTAGCAAAGGAGCGCACCCACAAAAGATTTGGAGCTGCTTTTTCGCGTACTTGAAAAGGATAATTTTCGGTTTCTATACTATTGGGGATGTATTCCAAATTAAAAAATCCGTGTTCTCTGAACTGCTCCATCAAATAAAGTGAAGGAGACACATTACAATAGGAATGATCAAAAATCATTCTGCTAACTATTGGATTTTTCTTTAATCGGTCTGGTAAATTACCCCCGTGCAAAATTGGAATATATTTTAATCGTAATAATCGGCACAATTGACTTGTGGCCAATGCGTACCAAAAATTGATTGTGCTGTAAGTATCAATAAGTACATAATCTATTGCTTTACAATAACGAAAAACACTATACAACATAGCCATCAGCCGTAACAACTTATTTTTTTGGGAAGAAGTATAAAAAACAATATATCCCTCCCGCTCCAAAAGTGGCCCAAGAGTTTCGATAGTGGTTGGAGTAACTCCATGCCCTGATAGTTTATTTCCTATGTACAGTAGGTGCTTCAACAGTATAGACTTTTAATAATGAGAGGGCATAAACAAAAGCGGGTGCAGCCAGGCGCATGGCAGCATGATTGATGGTCAATAACCAAAAAGCCAAAAAAGAAAGCGCCAATATATTTTGACGGTTGTTTATAAATAAAAATAAAGGGGTAAAAAAAAGAATCATTAAATCTATTAAACCAAGTGAACCATGTTCTGCCAACATTCTGGTTATTTCATTATGGGAAGCCGATTGTATTCCTGTTTCTTTTTCCCGAATCTCTTTATTTTTGCCTACACCAACCCCAAAAATAGGGTTATCAATAAACATTTGCAATTCGGTGGCAATGAGTGTTTCCCTTCCAGTTAATTGACTTTTTTTCTCTCGTCCTCTAGCATCTTGATTCGCATACCGTTTATTAATTAACCCGCTGGTTTGTACTGAGCTGTATCCCCAAACACCCATTCCTGCCACAAAGGAGAAGATAATAATCAATCCTATTTTGGGTTTTGTCTTAATTCCAGCCTGAAAATAAAGTACTGCCAAAAGAAGAAAAATCATCACGACTGCTGTCATTACTCCTCCTCGGGAAAAAGTTACGATTCCCCTAAAAGCAAAAACCATAGCCAATCCGGCATTGATCAATTGAAATGTTTTATTTTTGGAATTTAACAATAGTTGTACAAAAAAAACAAAAATTCCCAATCCAAGAATTGTAGATACTTGATTGGGACCAAAACCGCCCGAGGTTTCAAAATTGGATTGCGTTCCTGTAACCACATCTTTTACACTAGGAGTATACAGAAATAAATAAACTACAATAGCAACCAATGGCAAAGAAAAAGCTGTAATTACTCCCTTTAATCTGTCAAAAGTGATAGGTCGTTGGTAACAATATATAGCCGAAATCCCTAAACAAACGGGTCCTGAAATATTAAATGCGATGGCTTTTCGAATGTCAGTCTCAAAATCCAACGAAACCGTAGCGATAATAATACTAGGAATAAGCAATATCAAGAACAGCCAATACAAGATAGCTTTATTGGAAAATCCCGAATAAATCATGCCTAAAAACATAAAAATCAGGATAGCATACTTTGCAAACTCATTCAAAAACATTCCACCAGTCATCCTTAAAAGTACTTCAGCACCCACAATATAGGCTGAAATTAGAAGTGCTTCATTATTTCTGTTTTTATTTTTTACAATATAAAATATACCAAAAACAAAAATAGTTAAAGTGTATATTTTAGAAATAAAAGGCAACGCAAATAACAATACCCCAACAAAAGCATGAAACAGCAGTAGATAAATATATGATAATTCTTCTTTCTTCATTTTATGCTTTTTTCAACCAACCTAAATATTTTTTCAATACGCTTTCTGCAGTATAGTCCGCTTGAATGGTTTCGTAAAGCGCAGTGCCGTATTCAGAGCGCAACATTTCATTACTTATCAATTCTACTAAAGCATTATAAAACAGATCGGCATTGTTGGAAGGTACGATAAGTCCGTTTTTCTGGTTTTGCACGATCATTGGCATTTCGCCCACATTGGTAATTACTACAGCTTTTTTATGCAATCCATACTCCAACAGCGCAACAGGCAAGCCTTCCGATTTTGATGTCAAAATCGCAAAAGAGGCCTGATTAAGTATATTTTCAACATCTTGCTTGGAGCCATAAAGGAAAACATTGTTTTCTAAATCACTCTCCTTAATTTGTTTTACAATTTGTCTGGAATAGTCATCCTCAAAATTTTTCCCAAACAAATGAAAAGTCCAGTCAGGATGGGATTCTTTTAGTTTTTGGGCTACTTTCAACAGTAAAAAATGATTTTTTTGTTCCCTTAGATTGGCCAGAGATACAATTCGTTTTTCAACCGTACCTTCCAGTAAAGTAGGATCACCGGCACCAATTTCTTTTATTGGGAAATTAGGCAAATAAATGACATTCTTAGCTTTTAGTTTTTCCTCTGACCATTTTTTGAGTTTTTGATTAACAACTATGATTCCATAAAAAAAAGGCGCAGTCAGTTTTAACACAAAACTGGGTCTTGTTGCTAGAAATTCATTGTTTCCATAATGATCATGCCAGATAATTTTTAGCGAAGGCTGAATAATTTTCAATAAAAAAGCCAAAAAAAAGGACGTACTATGGGCGTGAATATGGGTCACCTTATTTTTTTTAACAAAAGACCGTAATCGAAATAGAGCGACAAAATCAAGTTGTCGTTTTTTATTCAAAAATAAGTACGGGACTTTTGTATCAAGTTGATGCAGCAACGGACCTTCTTTTCGGGTGGCAACCAGTCCTGAAAAATCAATTTCACTAACCAATGCATTTGCATAGTTTACGGCCATACGCTCGGCGCCGCCTGCTTCAAGGGAATCTATGATTTGTATAATTCTCATAGCACAAGCATTTTTTTTATGGCCGACTCAAAAGCATTTAAGGTATATTTTCTGGACCAATCCGATGCTTGTTTTCTTTTAGTTTCGAAAGCAATATCATTTTTTAGAATTGACTCTAATTGTTGACAATCTTCTTCCATATTCATTTGCAACAACACACCTCTCACTCCACCATTGAGCATAAAAGGTAAGCACGATACTGGAGTCGCTACTGGAACACATCCCCAAAACATTCCTTCGGCAATTGCTTTGGGCCAACCTTCACTTTTGGAAGGCAAAAGTACAAAATGACTGTTTTGATAGGCACTTTTAACAGTTTCTAGATTTTGGTTTCCATGCATTTGAATAATCTTTTCTAAATCATTGGATACGACGTAATTTTCTAAAAACTTACGCTCTATGCCTTCTCCATACAAATCCAATCGGACATTATATCCTTTTTTATACAATACTTCGACTAATTGAATGGCATACAATGGATTTTTCCCTGGTACTAAGGTACCAACAAAAATAAAATGTAGTATTCCCTGTAGATCCAATGATTTCAGCGGTACTTTATCGGCTTCCGAATAGGTAGCGGTAAAAAAAGGTTTTATGTTCTTCGTGCTTCCGTCCCATTCACCATAGACCAAAACCTGCATATTCCGGCTCAAAAAGGTATTGCTCAAAATCCATTTTTGCAAACGATAACTCCAGGGCTGTTTCGCTTTTAGGTCCCAATTTCCTGCATATTTTGCCGTTTTTAGTTTGATCGGAAAGAAAATTTGAACGAAACAACCCAATAAGCCAATATTTCCGGGGCATCGCAAATGAATATGGTCAGCTTGGTACATCGCCTTAAAAATAATTAAAACATTCCATAAAGCATAAAAAAAGGCTTTACCGATATTGGTAAAATTATTTAAATTAAAATCAATTAATCTGAAGTGCTTTTTTACATCAAATGGAATTTCTTCAACCAATAATCCGTTTGGAGTTTTCCAAACGGGGCAGCAAAAAGAAATCTCTGTTGCATATTTTTCCCAGATAACCAACTCCTTTACATAAGGACTATAGGCAAAACACTTTTCATCCTTAAAAATAAATGGAGCCGCCGAAACAATTAGTAATTTCATCAAATATATTCTTTAGAACCCTTTTGGGAAACAACTACCGCTGGAACACCTAGCACTACCGAGCCCTCCGAAACAGAATCGTTTACCAAAGAACAGGCGCCTATTAAAACACTATCCCCAATAGTAATTTTACCCGATACCACTGCATTGGCACCAACATATACTTCGTTACCCAAAATAGGGGTTCCTCGTTTTTCGCCTCTTCCCGAAACGCCGATAGTTACTCCCTGCGAAATATTACAATTGTTACCTATAACAGCATTTGCATTGATAATAATACCTCCAAAATGGCCAATATAAAAAGAATGCCCAATGCTTGAAGAGGCTGGGATGGATATCCCACTACTAATTTCAATTATTTTCTGCCAGAATAACATAAACAATAAACCAAACAATCGAAACGGTTGCCATTTTATTTTGGAATAAACAAAATGGGCAATCCTATATTGAAAAACAGCCCAAAATCCTTGTGTCAAAAACACAATTCCAAAAAAATGGCCTCCATATTTTTGATGTTTCCTGTAATCAGATTGTATAAGTTGAAGTAAATTCATTTAAAACTAGTTTTTTTTCTGCATTAACATAGTCAAATGCATACAACCAAACAACACAGAATCTGACATTTTAGAATTTTCCCAATCCTCTTTATGCCACTTTTGACCGATTTTATTTTTTTTCTGATCTGATATCGGAAGTATTGAAATCAACGCCATCCACTTTGATTTACCAAGAAGTCCGCGTCTTTCGATAATAGTAAAAGCATCTTGAAATTGATAAAACGTTTTTTTGGTAAAGGGCCATTCCCAGGCGGCATCCGACTGAAACGGGCGGTACAAGGTTCGTATTATCTTTATCGGCAAACTGGTCTCCAATGGATCATAACTGATAATTTGCCCGTTTGGAGCTAATTTATCATTGAGCTTATCAATTAAAATGGTAGTGTTTTCAAAATGATGCAAAACCCCATAGGCATAGATTAAATCATAATCCTTGTCTACAAATTCGGCTGAGAGAAAGTCAATAGCTTTGGCACTTGCATTTGGAAAAGCGGCTAATCGTTCATTCAATTTTGCAATAGCAACATCGCTCAAATCAATTCCTAAATACACTTTAGAATGTTCTGCCAAATACATGGACCAGTAATTTCCGGAAAAACAGCCTAAATCCAATACTTTTTTGGAGCTCAGATCACCAAACCATTCTTTGTGCAATAAATACGCTTGATCTTGTACGCCGACGGCCTTTTTTATCTTATTCAGGATGCCATTTCTAAATTGGGACCAAATACGGGTAGCTAAATTTTTCTTTTTCGTATTGTAAAATTCGGCTTGCTTTATATTCGTTTCTAATATTGATGCAGTAGTTTTCATTATTTCTGTTTTGGTTTACTAAAAAACAAACTCCACCATCCAACAGTTCGCCCTAAAGATTCACTGAAGGCTTCCGTTTTAGTGTTGGTTGTAAATGTATTGCTAAATCGGATCAATGTCAAGAGCAGTGTAATCAAATTCCATTTTAGTCGGGCATCAAAGGAGGGGTTTGGGCTTTTCACACGCCATACATACCAACCATTCCGGACTACCATTTTGCCGTATTGGTATTGATTGGGTCTTCCTGAAGCATTGTGATAATGGCTCAATTGCACTTTTGTATTGATTACATTTTTACCAAACTCCAAAGCTCTGATACTAAAATCAGCATCCTCGTACAAACCATAACCCTCAAAATAAGATGAAAATTGGATTTTATCGACAACATTTTTTTTAAATGCCATTGACATTCCAATTAACAAATCAACTTCATAGGTTTTACCATTCAAAGGGAATCCACAAGTTCTTCCATGCGAATAATCAGGCATTTTTCCAGGGTTTAGATTCGATTGCAAACCCAAGTAATTTCGTAGTACATTACGTTGTCCTTCCTTATAAACATACCTATCAAACTGAAAGTACTTGTATTTATTATATTTTCTGTTTGAATCTATTAATTGCCAGGCATTTTCATTAATGGCAACTCCACCAACACCTGTTATGGCATTATCTTGATTAAAGGTGTTGATTAATTGCTCAAAATAATCTTTTTCTAAAATGGTGTCATCATCCAAAAAACAAACTACTCCGCAATCCAATCCAACTCGGGCGATTCCAAAATTGCGCTGTTTGGTCAGGCCTCGATGCTCCTTTGGAACCAGAAAATAATTCAGATTCTGAAAAGGATGATCTGTTATTATACGTTGTGTTTCCCCATTAACAGAACCATCAACAATCAAAATTTCATTCGGATATAGGGATTGTTCCTGTACCGACTGCAATAATTGAAGCAAGGATTCGGGACGCATATAGGTACAAATAATTAGGGAGAATTTCATTTATCTGATTTTTTTTTTAACCATTCGACAAAATAACTTTCACGGGACAAAACATTCAAAAATAGCTTTCTGTTATTTTCTTGCATCAATATAAAATCTTGTTTAGGAATTTTAAGATGGAAATCTAATAATTGATTTACGAAATTTTCTTCTTCAACAAAAACACAATGTTTTTCCCAATTTATACTATTATGAAAAGGCAATCTTATATCAGTATCTACAACTACAGGAATTCTTCCCATAGCCAATGTTTCATAAAAACGTACCGAAAAATTACCTAACCCCCTCAAACAAAAAACATATGGATTTTGATACATGTTTTGATAAAATTCTATTGTAGCCGTTTTGATTTGAAAAGTATCTAATGAGGCTCTAGAGTGTTTTTTTCTAAAAACAAAATCTGATTTAACTCTTGAATCAGCTCCAATTTTCTTTAGCAATCGATATCTTTTATATCCTGAAGGATAAAATGACTGATAATCTGAGTAAAAATTATTTTTAATATTTAAACCTATTACATATAAATAAACCACGAATTCTTTAAACAAACTCTTTAATGAACCATTGGCATTACCAACAAACCCAATAGATGGAATGGATTCTTTTTCTAAAACGACAAACTCTTTTTGAATAAATTTTTCATAAGGATCATGAATAAAAGAGGGCAAAATATTTGTTTTATCATTCATTTTAGAATTAAATCCACCTAGCCTAAAGAGGTAAATATCATCTTGAATTGTTTTGCCAAAATCCCCTCCGCTGTATGCCCAAATCACTTTGTTTTGCAATTTACCATTTGTAATAAACTGCTTCAAATAATGTAATTGTTTGTTTTTTATCAGAAAGCCAATATCGACAGGAACAATTATAATGTCCGACTCGTCTATTGAATCCACTAAATTGTATTCTTTTAAAAGATTGACATTTTTTAAATAACACAATTCAAATAACAAAGGAAAAATAATCCTTCTGTTTTTTGCAGTAATAAATTCAGTATCTGTATAAATTTTAATCATTATTTTTTAATTGATTAGCCCAATACAAACTTTCATTCCATTTTTTTTTAAAAGACAGTATAAATGAAATATAATTTATACTTTTTTCCTTTTTTAATAATTTAAAAAACAAAGTCGTTTTATAACCCAAGACTTGCTCTTTTGTATTGTGTTTTTTCTTCACATACATAATAGCAGGAGATGGTTTGGGCTGAATTACTTCATTCGACCATTCAAAAACCGGTTTTATTCTAAATCCTCCCATAGGTGCCTTTAAATGCAAAATAGCAGGCTCTGGAAAATATATTATATCAATACCTAAATTTCTCAATTGCAAACCAAAATCAGTGTCTTCTCCATAACCAAACTCCAAAGATTTATCAAAAGAAACATACTTTAATAATTCCGCTTTCAAAAAACTGTTCCCTGAACCAAAAATACCTGATTGTGAAATTATAGAATATCGAAGTTTTTCTCCCTCTTGCAAATAAGATGTAGTAAGACTTTTAACACCATATTTTCTAATATTTCCAAGCACTCTTTCTATTAAATCCGAGTCAAATCGATTATCATCATCATTCAAAAACACCCATTCACTTTCCACTTGGCTCAAAGCCAAATTTCTGGCGTTACAAGCTCCTGCCTGGTGCGTAAAAGTATGTTTAATGGCAAACGGCCAACTTTCGGTATGCAAATAATCCAATTCTGAAACACTGCCCTCTTGTGGATTTTGCTCAACTATAATTACATTTATAGCCAAATGGGTTTGCTTGGCTAAATCTTGCAATACATCATATAAATAGTTTTTCCGGCCAATAGTGGGAATAATAACATCTAGCGTTGCTTTATCAACAACTTTTAGGGAAGAATGAACAACGATTTTATTTAAAGAAACTGTAGTACTGTTTCTGTTTTTAAATAAAAAGGCATATATAAATTCTAAAAGTGATAATCGTAACTCATACACAAAGAGATTCAATAGTAATAAGAATACCCAACGGGTTTTGTAATGTTGCTTTACAAATCTAAAAAGGGTAAAAACCGTAGCTTTTTCAGTTTGTGAAATTTGAATATTAGATAATAATTTAGGTTCTGAATAACATAATAATCCCAAGGGCATACCTACTTTGGCAATAGAATTGAGGTAATAGTCAAAATCATAATCTAATTTTATTTTGTCTTTGAAAGCAATTAAAACGGAAGCATTTATAACGCCTACAAAACTACTCATTTGCCAAGTCGGGTAGCTCACTTTTTTATTTATATTGATATAAGGTGAATCCTCAACATAACCAATTCTGTTTCCTAAATAATTACTGCCACTTGGATTATAGGATAACATCATTTTTTGATGATGCATAAGTTTTGGCACCTCTTCTAAATTAATGTACTTACAACATTCTTGGTAACACCAAACCAATTTTGATTCTGGAAACCGAATCGCTAATTGCATTAATCCATGAGCAATAGAGCTTTTTTCATCAAAAACTATTGACTTATCATTAGCTTCAACTCTGACAATGGACTTGTTATTATGATAGACTACAATCAAAATTAACCTATTAACGTTTTATAAAAATCAACATTTTGATTTACCGTTTTTTTGATATCAAAAACAGTTTCGACCCTTGTTTTTGCATTTCTCCCGATACTACTGCATAAATTTTCGTCTTGCAACAAGCCCACTATTTTATCCGCAAACATATCGTGCTCTTTGGGATAAACTAAATATCCACTTTCATCGTCGACAATCAATTCTTGAGCCCAGCCAATATTACTGTTCACAACTGGTTTCTGCAACGCCATCGATTCTATAGTTACCATCCCTAAAGTTTCTGCAAAAGTAGGAAAAACACAAACATGGGCTTTTTTTATGTATTCTTGCACTTCTCGATACGGAATTTTACCCAGATAAGAAATAGAACTCAAATCTTCATTATGGCATTCTTGTTGTACTAACTTCCATGTTGATTTGGATTTTGTCTGTATATCATAGGAATCACTTCCAATTAAAACTAATCTTGTTCCTGGATATTTTTTTCGAACTTTATTAAAAATTGCGGGCAATTCCAATATCCCTTTTTTTCGGATTATTGTACCAATGTATAAAATCAAACCTTTCTCATATACCAAAGGAGTATTATTTTGAAATTGACTCAACTCCAATCCGTAGTGAATCGTTTGAATTTTTTTATTTTTAATACCAAAAAGCTTTTTTGACAATTCTCCGGCAAAACGAGTAGGGGCAATAAAAGCTTGGGCTTTGGCAATTGCCAATTTTTCGAACCAAAAGTTTTTCAGTTTTTGCTTTCGTTGTTCCAAATGACAAAAATACGTATCACTTCCGTGAAATCGAATTACGAGTGGTGCTTTTAAATCCATAAAAGCGGTGATTCCTGTCCAGTCTGGAGCTTCAACCAAATCAACTCCTTCTGAAACAATGTATTTATTCAAATAGTTTTGAATGTATTTTCGATGCAAAAACCAACCAAACACTTTATACTTTTGATTCTTTATCAAATATATTTTGACACCTTCTTCAAGGAAAACGGCCTCCTCATCTTGTCCATATACAAAAACAGAAACTGTTACCCCTTCTTTCGCCAAAGCTACAACCAAATTCTTGATACTGGTACCAATTCCTGCTGCATGATGTACACGCTCGTGTGGATACTCGGATGTTAGAAAAGCGATGTGCATACTTTTTTATTTATTAAAAAAATCCTTTAAAATTCGAGCGGTAAACAACCTCGCTCCCATATCATTCATATGTCCGCAAGAGGAAAAATATTTATCCTCTACCACTACATTTTCATAATTATGAATCTCGGGATACAGTTGTTGAACCTTATTAAAATAGTTAATTCCTTTGGTGTTTTCACACATTGGTGTCATTAGTGCAATGAGATTAATGCCATTGTCCTTGCATGTTTGTTTTATTTCTTCGTAGTATTTATTGTGAGGCAACGGATTTAGTTTTTCTATATTTTTATTCATATTCCCATTTTGATTAAACAGAGGGTAATATCCGTTATGATTCAACCAACTTGACTTTTTATGAATTAAAGTAAAAAAAGTTTCTCTTATGCCGATACGAGTTTCAAATTTTATAAATCTATAAAAGGGAATGTAATACAACTCCGCAAAATCTCTTTCTTTTTCAAAATGCTTCTTAATAGTTACTGAATTATTTAAGTATGGTAAAAACTTAGCCGAAATTCCTTCTGCTTGATGATCAATTGACAAATTTAAATCGGCTTCTAAAATTACATTTTTAATTTTATAATGCCGCTCAATCATTAATTTCAATAATAAATCAGCTTCAAACAATTGCCCGCCACTCATACCGTAATTAAATGTTTTCAAACCTTTACATTCAAACATCTCTGCAACAAAATGGTTATTGGCTCTAGAAGAACCCAAAATAACCACATCATATATTTCTTTTTTGGAGTTAAATACCTTTTCAATCTTTCCTCTATCGGTCGATTGTAAATAAACGCCTGTATACGATAAGTCTAGGACAACACAGATAACTATTATCAGAATAAGTGTTTTTAAAATAAATAACAAAAATCTTTTCATTAAAAAATTGGCTAACTATTTATTAAAAAAATCTTTCAAAATTCGGGCGGTAAACAATCTTGCTCCAGCATTATTCATGTGACCACAAGACGAAAAATATTTGTCCTCTATTACCACATTTTCATAATTGTGAATTTCTGGATAAAGTGCTTTTACTTTTTCAAAATAATTAATTCCTTTGGTTTTCTCACACATGGGGGTCATTACAGCAATAAGATTAATCTTATTGTCTCTGCAAATTTGTTTTATCTGTTCGTAGTATTTATTGTGAGGCAAAGGATTCAGTTTGATAATATTATTTTTCATGTTGGCATTTGGTTTTTTGCCTAAAGCATAAAAACCAAGGTTATCCAAATTATTGGTGCGCTTTTGAATTAATGTATTATAGATTTCTCTAAACCCAATTCGAGAATCAAAGGTAATGTACCGATAAAACGGCATATAATACAGTAAATTGAAATCTTTCTCATTAGACAAATGCTGTTTTACAATTTCAGAATGATGAATATAAGGCACCACCTTTGCCGTAATTCCATCCGAACGACTTTCGTTTGACAAGTTTAAATCGACTTCAAGAATCAGGTTTTTTATTTTATAATGACGTTCTTCCATTAATTTCAATAGCAAAGCCGATTCAAACAAGTGTGAACCACTAATACCATAATTGAATGTTTTCAGTCCTTTATCTTCAAACATCTGGGCAACAAAATGGTTATTGGCTCGGGAAGAGCCTAAAAATATTACATCATAATTTCGGCCTTTTGAATTGTAAACATAATCTATTTTTTCCCTTTTGTTCGATTGCAAATAAACAGCAGTATAGAGTAAATCTAGAACAACAGCGGTTAGTATCGTTAGAACTAATATTTTTAAAGTGAATAGTAAAAACTTTTTCATTAGAATTACATTCTTTTTTTTAATCATTAATGATTCAAATAATTTCTTTTTTATTTCCCCAACCCTAAAGGGTGTAAAAAAGAAATACGCATGTTGTTTTTTACATCAGCTCCTCATTTCCGACTCCCTTTAAGACCGGGGTGGGTAATTGAAAATCCTCCGTTTATTAAAATTGAAAATATATAAATTCCTTATAATCCGAATAGGTTCCAAAAGCGAGAATGGCAGCTATTGCTAAAGCCAACTTTACCGTATTGTATTTTCCCGAAATAGGCTCCACTTTCGTTCTGTTATTCCATTCAACCAAAACAAACAAGCCAACCATCAAAAGCAATTCATAGTTGTAACGCTCGTTTTCAAGATATTGCGAAGAGAATTCTCTATTTACTACTATTCGTTTCAGATACAAAAAAGCATCGGTTATGGTTTTGGCTCTAAAAAATACCCAGGCAATTGTGCTCAAAATAAATGTCGTAAAAATACTTACAATCGTTCGTACCGAATCCCAACTCCAGTGCAATTGAATTTCATCAATATTGCTTCGGTTTCTGTTCAATAACAAAAGAGGCAAAAAATAGACGGCATTGAGAAAACCCCAAGCAAGATAGGTCCAATTGGCGCCATGCCAGAAACCGCTTACCACAAATATAATGAAGACATTACGGACTTGCATCGCCTTTGAACCTTTGCTTCCTCCCAATGGAATGTAGAGATAATCGCGAAACCACGAGGAAAGAGAAATGTGCCAACGTCTCCAAAACTCAGCAATATCTCTTGAAAAATAAGGGTAATTGAAATTGCGCAACAAATCCAGTCCAAACAATTTTGACATTCCCAATGCCATATCAGAATACCCTGAAAAGTCACCATAAATTTGGAACGCAAAATAAATAGCTCCCAAAATAAGTGACAAAGAATTCATTGAGGTATAATTATCAAAAATAGCATTGGCATAAATGGCGCAAGTGTCTGCTATAACCACTTTTTTGACCAAACCCCAAATGATTTGGCAGATACCTTCTTTCGCTTGGACTAAATTAAACTCCCTTTTTAGTTTTACCTGAGGCAATAAATGAGTCGCTCTTTCGATAGGACCCGCCACCAAAAGCGGAAAATAACTAACAAACAAAGAATAATCAACAAAATTATATTCGGCTTTAATGCGTTTATAATAAATATCAATCACGTAGGACAATCCATGAAACGTATAAAATGAAATCCCCACTGGTAGAATAACATCCAACAAAATAGGATTGACTTTAATACCTCCAGATGTAAGCAATTGTGCAAACGAAACAGAGAAGAAATTATAGTATTTAAAAATGCCTAAAAACCCCAAATTGGCAATAATACTCAACCAAAACCAAAACTTACGCCCCTTATCTTTAGTGCTTTTCTCAATTTGAATCCCGGTATAATAATCCAGAAATGTGGAGAAAACCAGCAGAAACAAAAAACGCCAATCCCAACAGGAATAAAAATAATAACTCGCAATAATAAGAAGTGCATTTTGGGTTCTTTTTGTTTTATTAAAAACAAACCAATACAAGAAAAAAACAATGGGTAAAAAAATGGCAAAAGCCAGCGAATTGAAAAACATAATTTATTCTATAATTTTTTTAATATTGTACCAAATTGTTTCTGATGCTCCTGATGGATTTTCTCCAGCAACTATTTCATACCATTTTTTACCATCAGGTACATTTGATAATTTTTTGTCCAAAATTTGTTTTACCTGATCTTCCAAATCTGCTTTATTGGTACAAAAAACAGCTGCTTCTTGTGATGGCATGCTTCTAAAATGAACGTATTTATAATTTTGACCAATATCTCTTATTCCTTTTCTTAATTGCGGTTGTTCGTAATTAAAATAGATACAGGGCTTGTCATGTGCAACAAAATCAAAAACGGTAGAAGAGCATACATTGGTTACAAATTCTGAATGTGCACAAACGTTATGCAATAATCCCAAATCTTCTTTGGTTGGTAAAATTTCGTTCCAATTTTTACCCGCTGCTTTCCATAACGGATCGAGAACTCTTATTACATCTTTATTGGCATCAATAACTGCATGATATCGCGTAGTGGTATCAACGGGACATTTTCGGTAAATAATACCAAGATTTTCACCTTTTACATTTAAGCTTCGAACTACTTTTGCCAAATCCTCCAGATAATACTGATCTAGTGGAGAGGTTGTTTCATCATCACCAGAGAAGCAAATATATCTTTTAGAACTATCTAAGTTATTTTCGCTACAAAAAACTTCTCTAGTTTTAAATAGACTTCTATCATAATGAGGCTCAAACTGAGGTGTTCCTGTTACAAAAACCTGATTTTCTTTTACAAAAGGATAATATTTCAGGACTTCTTCTTTCATTAAATCACTCCAGACAAAATAGAAATCGGCTTCAACAACTTGCATTGCTTTAGGAACATTATCCCATGAATATACAAATGCTACTACCGGAATACCTAAATCCTTGGCCGCCAATAATGCACTAATAGATTGAGTTGCTCTTTGTGTTGTACAAAAAACCAAATCTGGTTCATGTTCTAATAATTGTGCTTTGCAATACTGATACTTTGTTGTAGAACGTTCCAAGGCATTGATACGCTTTCTTATTCGTATAATTCCTTTTTGTGAAGAATTAAAACCAATTAATAATCGAATATATAATGTCTTTAAAGTATTTTTGAAACCCTTGTAGCCAAATGGAAATTTATAGGTTTCATAGACCTTATCATTGAATTTCTTTTGAGAAAAATTCAGTTCTATATGTTTTCTTATTCTGGAGTAAACTGGCGTTAAAGGATGCGTTTTGTGGTTCTCAATTTTAACCTCATCGTATCCTAACTGATCTTTTAACGAAAAAATAGTATTATTCCAATAGACGATTTGATAACCTTTTTCTTCTCCTATTTCTTTAAATTTGGTAAAAGCAAAATTGCGTAGTCCTACACCATCCGGAAAAAAAACAAATACTTTTTTACTCATAATTTATCTTTAAAAGGACAAACTTCTATCAAACCTCTTTTTAAAGATTCTACTACGTGTTCATCCGGCAAACTAATATTTTCTTCAAACAATTTTTCTAATTCTATATCTGAAAATTCTCTAGTTCTTATTGAAGGGTTATAAGAAGGAATTTGTACCGATTCAAAATAATCCTGATATTTAATATCATCGCCAAAAATGCCGTCAGAAAACGGTTGCCAAACTGCTGGAATACGATATGCGTGTGCAATGATGACACCATGTAAAGATGACGAAATTACTTTTTCGCATTCCAAAAATTCAATGGTTTTGGATTCAATATCATTGGTCATCATGTCTATAATTTTGACATGATTTTGTTCCTTAAACCAATTTTGAATTATTTTATAGTCATTGTAATGAGGTACAATACCGTAAACGTATTTTTTAACTACTTTCGGATTAAAATAATCTGGCAGCAGCAAAGCAGGATCGCCATATACTTCTGGGACTTTGTATCCCAAACTCAATAAATATTTTCGGGTTTGAGGGCCGCGTACTGCTAAAAAAATAGCATTCTTAATTTTAGAATCTTTGCTAATAATTCCGCTGCCCCAAACGATACATTTGTGATTTACGTTTGTTAAAATACTTCCAATAGTTACATAAATCGGAGCAAACCAATCGAGAATAGAAAACTTTTTCGGCCAAGCAAAAACTACTTCTTTACCCGAAATTTTTTCAACAAGGTATTTTCCTAAAACATCACCATAGTTTTCCTTAGATTTACCCTGAATTATTTTTTCATTCCACCAAAAGACTCGTATTCTGTTAAAAAAAAGCATCCTTTTTAGACTTTTTGGTTCTTTAATTTATCTCTTTGAACTTGCTCAATTGGCAATATATCAGTTGATTTAAAAGTTAAAGCCTGATAAACTGCCTGCAAATCACGGGAGAGTTTACGCAAGCCCATTGGTTCCAGAGAAGCCGCATGATCTGTACCTTTCCAAGTCCTGTCAATAGTGTAATGCCTTTCGATGATATTGGCTCCTAGAGTATAAGCAGCAATATCTACTGCAATTCCTAAATGATGACCGGAAAAACCGATATGCTTTACTTTATCACCATATTTTTGAGTTAACAAATTAATGTCCAACAAACATACATCTTCAAAAGGAACAGGATATCCTGAGGTACAATTATATAATACTAAATCTTTGTTTCGTCCTTTTTCTATAAAATAGTTTACCAATGTTTCTGTTTCATCTTTGGTGGTCATACCGGTAGAAATATGAATTTCTCCTTTATAATTATCACACAACCAACCTAGCATTTCAAAATTATTATTACAAGCCGATGGTATTTTTAGAAACTCAGGCTCAAGTGATGCCATTTCTTTTGCTGAAGTGGTATCCCATACTGAAGTAGAATAAATGATACCTACTTCTTCACAATATTTTTTTAATACTGCATGCTGATGAACATCAAATTCTAAATATTCCCGATGCTCACCATAAGTAGCTCCATACGAATTGGAAACATTGGGATGGGGCGCATTATATTGTTCGGCTGTCAATAATTCTTTATTATTTCGCTTTTGGAACTTTACGGCATCTACGTTACAAAAAATAGCTGCAATTTTGATCAGCTCTTTTGCAATCTCCATATCTCCCTTGTGATTGCAACCGATTTCGGCGATTACAAAAGGTTTTTTATACTTATTCATATCTTTTATTGTACTTCATTATCAATTCACACACTTCCCTAATAGCCCCATTCCCAGAATGATGTGACAAAACGATATCTGCATTCATTTTGACAACATCAACAGCATTTGCTGGAGCAAAAGACCAACCAACACTACAAATATTGGTCAAATCATTGACATCGTCCCCTACGTAAGCCAAGGCTGCAAAACTACTATTTCTCGAAGAAATAAAATGTTTTAAAAAGGAGTATTTATCCTTAACCCCCAAAAAAGTATTTCCAATTTGGAGTTTTTCCATTCTTTGGGCTACCAATTTAGAATTTTCTGACGTCAGCACTACCACCTCAACATTATTTTGTCTTAGAATTTCCAACCCCATTCCATCACGCATATCAAACTTTTTGGCCATTTCTCCTCCTTCATTGTAATACACGCAACCATCAGTAAAAACACCATCAACATCCAATACCAAAAAATCTATTTTTTGCTGCTGTTTTTTTGATTTTTGACGATTAATCAGAAGAGTTTCAATGATATTCCAATCCGAAAGGCTGTCTATTTCGATCAAAGTTTCTTCGGGCATTTCCACCAACCCTATAGTTCCGCTTACTCTGTTTTTGGATTTCAAGAACGCTTCTTTTGTAGTACAATACACAGCTCCATTTTCTATCAACAAACCTTCAAAATCTTGTCTTCGGGGCCTATTAAACACATCATAATTCTGGGGAGTCCCATCACTGTTCCAAGTAAATCGATGTGTTTTGACAACACTTAAAGAAGAATCATAATTTTCTTTTGTGATTTTCTCTAATCCTGTATTAATAGCTGCGGCCAATGTTAAAGGAGAAGTGGCCTGCAACAAGCACAACACATCGTAATCATGACTTATCTTCTCGGAAAACTCCAACATCGTACTTTCGGTAGATGCGGTATCATTGGCATTTTCTGCATCTCGAAACAATGCTTTTACCTTGGTGGTCCAATGGTATTCACGCTCAACAAACGCTATTATCTCTGTATCGTCCGTAAACACATATACTTCATCCAGATCCGAAAAAATGGCTTCAGTGAGTACCCAAGAAAACAGAGGTCGTCCTACCATTTTCTTTTTATTCTTTCCTGGAATTCCTTTGGAGCCTTTACGGAGTGGAATAATTCCTATTTTTTTCATTATCTATTTTTTTTGGATATTTTTATTTATATTTTATCTAAGATCATTGGTTTCAAAAGGATTTTCATAAACTTTTGTATTCAATTTATAATTAAAATTTAGATTTAAAATTATTTTTTTTGATTCTAAAATAAAATTATCCTCATTCTGATCGACATAGAAAACTTTTGAATTATCGATATATTGAGTAAACATTTCTTTACCAATATTATTAATCAATAAAGTTGGCACACCAATTAAATGAGCTTCTATTAAACATCCAGAAAAATTAGTAACATGCAAAACAGAAGACAGCAAAACTTCTGGCAAAGCTGAATCAATTGAACTTTGAATTATAGCTTTATCCTCTATTTCGTGTTTTATTAAAAATTGGCGAATGGTTTCAGTGGGTAAATAGTTTCTTGGATGCAATCTCAACACCCACTTATAAGACAAATCTTTTATTAATTCTATAATTTTTGGGGTTAACATATCTTCAATTTCAAAAGGAAAAGTCTGTAAACTATACAGAATTACCCTTTCATCAGACAAAATCTTATCATTTTGCTTAAGCCAATACGAAACATACGGCTGACCAACGACTTTAGCCTTTACAGCGTTTGTTTTAATAGCCCAATCATCAATATTCAACTTTGAATTTTCATCCCAATTCCAAAACTCATTTGGCATTAAATTAAATCCACCAGAAGGAACCTTACTCCAACTAGAAAAACACATATGGATATTGGTTTGTGGTCCGTGTTGTAAATCAACACTTTTAATTTTCATTTTATTAGCCACTAAAAGAGCCGCATATATATCATCATACCCATAATATCCCAAAAAAACCACATGTGATGGTTTTACAATTCTGTAAAAACGTTCAAAAAAAGGCATAAGGGATTCAATCTTAGTCACCCATTTTACCAAATCTCTTTCAGAAATATTTAAGGAATCAAGCCTTATTGGAAGCTCCTTAAGATGTTCATAGAAATCATAATATCCTAATAAATGACTCTCTGACTTAGTTACACTAAATTTCGAAATGCCTTTTTGAAAAATTTTATAGTTTTTTAAATGTTTCTCTAAAGTTATAACTTCTTTTTTGTTGAAAGTATTCGCAAATACTTTCTGATATTCTATCATATAGACATCTCGATGCAATTGATGTTCTTCTACTAAAGAATCATAAAATCTATTGAAATATTTTTCCTTATGAAGAACACGATGTATATGTGATCCAAAAAATAATATTTTTTTTCTTTTTAAAGAGCCAAAAAATAGTTGCACCTTAATGCCTCCTAAAATCCAATTAAAAATATTGGAAAATTTAAAAATTGATTTCTTTTTTGTTGCTACATGTGAGTCTTTTTGTGGATTTTCAAACTTTTTATTCATCATCATCAAAAAATGAATGTAAAGTTTTATTCGTACATATGGCCAAATATGAACTTCATTTATCATCCATTCATCAACAGGCCATTTATGTTCTATTTGCAATATAATTTCTTTAATGTCCTCTTGGGTTGCAATATTGTTTTTCATTTTCTGATTTTTAAAATCTTGTACTGAGTCTAACAAACTTTTTCATACATTTAACTTAAACATTAAATATCTGAAATAACACTTTTTTTTGCTTTATCCTAGTATTGTTAGCTGCTTAAATTACCCATTAAATTATTATATTTCTCTTCTACTTTTTCTTTTATGTAATTATATTCAAAAATCAAACTAAGATTTTTAGAGTTGAAAGCAACCGCCGGTTTAAGATCAATCGTAATCACATATTTAATCTTCTCTATAATTTCCAACACATCTTCACAATCTTCAATTAGCAATCCATTGATACCATTAGTGATGATTTCTTCACTTACACCACCTGGATTAGACTGTATCGGAAAAACACCCATACAAATGGCTTCCAACAACGTATTTGCAATTCCGTCAGAATTACTATTTCCAATATAAATCAACGACTTACCCATTAGTTTTAAAATCTCTTCATGTGATGATTTCCCATATATGGCAAAATTATCCCAACTTTGCAAAACACTATTATCTGTATAAGCAATAACTTCTTTATCAGCCCCAAACACGACTATTTCATATTCTTGCAAAAGTTTTTTCATTTCCTCAATTGCTTTTAAAACTGGAATTGCCCGACCAGAACGCCCTTGAAACCCTTTAATTAAAATAGTTTTTCGTTGCTCAAAAGGGATTGAATAGACTTTCATTTTTTCTAAAAGAAATCCTCCGCCTCCAGGAAAAACTCCTAAAAATTCGCCCTTGAAACCATGTTTTTTTGCTATCTCATAATCTCGTTTACAATCGGTAAAAAGATAATCTATTCTAAACAGCACATTTTTGATATCCTTCAAATAAGAAAGTTCATTCTGAAAATAATACAAATCACTGCCCCACGAAGAATAAATCCATTTTAAGGTTTGGTATTTATTCATTACTCCCAAAATAGGCGTACAAGAAAGATACAAAGCAAAACTATGCACAACATCTGGTTTTACTTCTTTTAGATATTCCTCAAAAACAGTTGCAGTATCCTGCTCATTAAAACCTTGCAAAAATCGATATACTTTAGAAAAATTTTTCTTAAAAAAAATTCTGCCTGGATAATTAAATCTCAGTTTCCATGCTGTTTTTTGGGAGACCCAACTTAATCTTTCAACTGGTTCACTCATCCCAGTTATATCAAACCAATAAACCTCATGACCTGAATCTTGCAATTGGCTTGTCCATCTAAAAAAATGGAGGGACGGAATTGAAACCATAAGGATTCTCATAACTACAATTTAATTTTCAAAACAATTGACTCTGTTTCTTGTGAAAAAGCATATTGATAAGGCTGATTCCTATACTGCATAATCAAAGTCCCTAAAATATCATTATTGATTTGCTCCAAAGTATAAAACGCTAAATACTTTTTACCTAACCATTTTTTGAGCTTATTTTTAAAATCCTTATTCAATAAATGTTTTTTTATTTCAAAACACACAGTTTTACCTTTGTATTTCATCATACTCCCTTTTAAAAAGGCTTCTACTTCAAATATTTCGTTAGTTATTTCGACTATTTCACAGGGTGAATTTAATTCAGAATAAGCCTCTTTATCAGGAACCAATCCCCATTCAAAACCTAAATTTGCTTTTACCACTTCTATTTTTTTTGTCTGTTGCAAATAACGTTGATTTATTTTTTCCAAATTAAAATGAAAAGGCTGTTTGCTCTTTGTCGACCGATACGTTTTAGCGTGCCATTGGTGTAATAACAAAACTTCTTCTTCGTAGAACTCTACATCACTACCTGCATTTTGCAAACGAATGTGTACATCGGTATCTTCAGCTCCCCAACCATGATAAAACTCATCGTACCCGTTTATCTGCTTTAATAAAAATGTTGGATACAATGTAATACCGGTAGCTTCTTTGGTAGAATAATGATTAACAACATAATTCTCAAACCTTTTCGTTTTTTGGGATTCTACTTTACTTAAAAAACCCACTTTAAAATAAATTGCTTTTTGTTCCGATTTTAATATATGATTTTTTTCTATAAAATCGTCACGGAATAACATATCCACATCACCAACAATAAAATAAGGAGTATTGCTTTGTCTTAAGGCAATATTTATAGCCCGAGATTTGTTCCATAATTGTCCTGAAACTGGACAATTTATAAATATAATTTTAGAATACTCTAGCAACAAAAGCTTTAATCCCTTTACATATTCAAAATCACTTCCATAATCAACAAAAAATAATTCAAAATTCTGATTGGTTTGATGCTTTAAAGAATCCAGACATTTCTTTATGGTTTGTAAATCACGATTACGATTGGTTAAGACTAGAGTAATCATGATGTGAAATTTTTAATTTGCTCTTCAGACAATCCTTTACTTTTTAATATATACCGATATATTTTTTTGAATGCGAAAAGCTTTTTGAATATTTTTTCAGATAAAAAATATTCAAATTTGTTTTGTTTTAGAAGTGGGAGAGAATTATAATCAATTGTTATTTTTTCAGTTTCTTTTAGATTCTCATAAACCTCTTTCATCCACGGTTCAAAAGTATTTCCCATATGAAAAGCATAATTGTCATAGGTAGCTAATCGATATCCACCCATTTTCAAAACGGGTTCATCCAAATATAATTGTTCACTATTTCCTCCCAATTGGTATATACTATTTTCATTTGGCGATTGCTTAAAAATTTCTCGTTTATAAGTAACCACAAAATGGGAGCATCCTAAAACAGCAATAGTATTATTTTTGGCTTTTATAGTTCCAATAACATCTTTATATTTTAAATCTAATCTTGGCCAACCTATACTCTTAGCAAATGCGGTTAAACCCTCTGGATTTTTAACAGGTCTAAAAAATAATTTTTTTGAAAAAAGATAACGAAACCAAATATTTGATGTTAATCTTAAATGTGTTCTAAAAACAGGAACTGGACTTACGGAACCTGCTTTAGGAAGTGCTTCAAATACATCTAAAACAGCCTTTTCCCAACCCTCATTAAATAAAACATCAGCATCTGTAACAGTAATCAAACGTTCTTTTGCCGTGCGTAATGCTTTCAAAATACTATTAATTTTACCTATAGCCTCTTTTTCAATAATTAATTCATCAATCAATCCTTGTTGCTGAAGTTGGAATAACTTATCATTAACCGAATCACAAGAATTATTGCTAACGACCGAAATTTTGAGTTTTGTAACACTGGTTTTTACAACAGACAACAAACAATACTCAAAAATCTGAAAACTATCTTTATAATATCCTTCTTCATTAGGTATGTACAAAGGAATTATCACTCGATGACTCGAAACGGAAGTTGGTAATAAAATATTTTTTGATGGATTTTCTCCTTTTCGCATTTTTAAAAAAATTTTATGAATATAATGTAACAACTCATTATTTTGACAAAAGTTTTCTTCTAATCTTAATTTTTATTACAAATAAGCGAAATTCATGAAAGACTTTTACCATGTATTCTTTTGGCAATTGAAACATAATCCTAAAAAAAAGTACTCCAAAAATTTTAAGTATTGAAATATATTTCAATTTATGCAACTGATAATGAGCAACAGTTTCGTTTTTATATCTATTTAAAATACCTTTTTTATCGCGGTTTATATGATAAAAAAAAGTTTCGTTAAAATCCATAATTTCATATCCCGCTTTCAATACACGATCAGACCATTCTTTATCTTCACTAAACACAAGTGTTTCATCAAACTTAAACTCATACCATACCTTTTTATTAACCATAGCACAGCCTGCCATCATACCGAAATTTAGTCCATCTTTTACCTTGAAATTATTATCAATTGCTCTTTTATAATTTGCATATGAATTAATATACCGCATTCCCGCTAATGATGGGTTAACAGCAAATTCAGCAATTGAGTTCTTAAAAAATGAATTCCCAACAGGAACGGCATGAGAACTCAAGAGCAATATCAAATTATTATTAGCAGTAGAGATTCCTAAATTTATGGCCTTACCATACGTAAAATCATCAATCATTACAATTCTACAATTAAAATTTTCAGCAATTTCTATACTTTTATCCGTCGATAAATTATCTACTAGAATTATCTCATCAATATCATCTTGGTATACTTTATGGAGAATTTTTAAAATATATTCTAAAGCAGGTGCCTCATTTTTATTTCTTATTACTACTGATATCATAAATAATTATTTTAAAGAAATCTTAAATTAAAATTAGTCGTTACTCTAATTACAATAAATTAAAAAACTACTATGTTCAATTTAAAAATTTGCTCACAACTTTTAAATAATCGTTCCCTATTTTAGATAAACAATATTCCATTTTGTATTTTTCCTTTAAATTTTTAGATATTTCATTTATTTGTATTTCATTTAAACTTTTAACCTCCAAAAACACCTTTTTAAAAGATTCAAAATTATTATAATCAAACCAAAAATTATTCATAGTCCCTTTCATTCTTTCTGGCATTGCTCCTGTCCTAGCCGATATAATAATTCGCGCACTTGCCATGGCCTCTATTCCTGTTAATGGTCCCGTTTCAAATTTATAATAGGGAATAATTATACAATCTACCTCTGAAAAGTATTGATGCAAATCATGGTTTTTTATAAATCCTGTAAAAATTACACTCTTTTCATTTTTAGCAATCTTTTTTAAATTTTGAATTTCTGTTCCATCGCCAACCACATAGAGTACATCATCATCCCCTTTAACTTTCAAAAAAGCTTTAATCACTTCGTCCACATTCTTTTCTTTCTCTAATCTTGCTAAAGTTAAAAATTTCTTTACCTCATGGTTCACTAGTGGAATTTGCAACAAATCTATTTCATTATAAGCACATTGATCTATAATTACAAATTTATGTTTCCTTTTGTTCTCAATTTGTTTCGCATTATTTTGCGAATGATGAATGAAACAATCTACTGATTCAATAAAATCATAATCCGAAAAAGTAATCGTTCCTGTCGTTCTAAAAAGTATCTTTTTGTTTATGTTTTTGGCAATTTTTATCGCATCACCAACTAGCCCTGTAGATAGCTGTGCCACTATTAAAATAGCCTCATAATCTTTAATTAAATGCTCTAAAACAATTTTTACTTTTTCATCATAATCCAAAAAACGCTTTGCAAAGGCATTATTTACAAAATCACTTACTTTACCTTTACGACCATTTTTAAAAAAACTAAAAAAAGCCAGCAGTTTTAGAGAGAAAAACTGATGAAACAAAAGGGCCTTAATTTCATAAACTTTTTGCTCTTTATTAAAGTCAAATACCTGTGATTTTCTGGTTATAGTGCCTGTTGTGCAAATATCAACTACATATTTTGAGGACAAAACCGAAGCTATAAAACCACTTTCCAGTTCCCTACCTCCAAAATCTCCTATTGGACCAAATAATAATATTCTTTTTGATGAGTTCATTTAATGACTATTTAAGCAAATAACGTTTAAAATCCTTGTACATCAAAAATCCAACTCTTGCTTTAAAACCAAAATTTAAACAATTATAAATAACCTCAATAATTCTATACTTATTAATTTGTTTTGAATATCGAATCAAATTAAGATAAGCTTTGTATAGGTATAAATTTATTTGAGTTTCTTTAAAAATCAATAAGTTTTGATGAATTATCCTCCAACTATGCATCAATTTATCGAACTCTTCTTTAGACCGGATGGAACTAGTATTAGAATCATGAATTCTATAACCCGCTAAAACTTTGGGACTCATAATTATTTCGGGTGATTTTTTTAAAATTTCGGATAAAAATACTGCATCATCATTCGGGCTGTCTATCCATCTTGAGCCTGTCAATAATTCTTTTGAAACCAACCAGGAAGCAGTCGCAATAAACCCTCCAGACTGTCCCAATTTTTGCACTAACTGGCCCGCACTTATTTGAGATTCATTATATAAATCTTGAAAAGGAAAAGTATAATGTTCATCTATTCTTTCAGTGAATTTTTTCCATTGGCAAATGGATAATCCAGTACCAATACTTTTAACAATACTAATTAGCTGTTCTTCTATTTTATATGGAAACAAATAATCGTCATAATCCAAAAATTGAATCCAAGATCCTTTTGTCACTTTTAACGCTTCGTTGCGAGCGCTATGACGTCCTTTGGAAGTTTTTATAAATACCAGTCTAGTATCTGCAATATTTAGGAAATTTTGACATTGTTGCAGTGTTAATTCACCATTACAGGCTACTATAATTTCTAAATTGGTGTACGTTTGAGCCAAAGCACTCTCAACACAACTTTTAAAATAATCATGAGTTTGATGTACTGGAATTATTATGGAAACTAGCATATATAATTTTTTAATAAATAGTGCCATTCTCATGGCTAGTATTATATCAAATATAAAATAAAGCTATTATTTATTTGATTTGACATCAATTTCAAGGCTCTGTCAAAGAATATTAATTTATTTATAGAATGTGGTTATCCATTATTATTCCAGAATTTCTTTTGTCACTTCTAAATAAGCTCTACCCCATTTCTGACAAGGTTCCAAATGATTTCCCTCAGCCCATTCATTCCAAGCATTTATAAACAAAAAGTTCTCGGGCACAGTATCCCAAGGATAATTTTCTTTAATATAACCCAACCATTTTTTATACTTTTCAGGTGTTGAATTATGCAAAATAAAACAGTCCTCTTTTTTCCTTGCCGAATTATCCCACATAGGGGTAATACCTGGATATACATCCTTTATAAAACCAAGGTTTTTTTGAATTTCGGAATAATGGACATAATCGTAATAATAATCAATTTTTTTAAACTTGATCCCAAACTTTTTTCTAATCCTATATCCCAACAATACTTTAAATTCATTTTTTAGTCGCTCCATTTTAGCTACACCATAAGGCACACCACTAGATTGACTTCCAATATTAGGTTGAAATTGAAAACCGAAATCAAATCCTTTTTCTGATGGCGCAAAAGAATGACCCAAATTTTGAGCAAATCCTATATAAAGATCAGGAAAACCGACATCTTGAACTGCTTTTCTCCATATAGAAATTGTCTTTTGTATGTCCGGAAATAATTTTGGTCGGTAGATTATAAATATAGGCTTTCCATTTACTTTTATATATCGTTCATCTTTAAAATAAGGAATCAGATGTTGAATATGTGCCAAATCATCATCAAAACTATACTCTTGTTTAAGCAATACTTCTTTATCTAAACCATCCCATGTTCTAGTCCAGTTTTCATTGGCCCAACACATCATAAAAGGCAAATCTTCTTTTGGGTTTTTTAGCTTTCTATCCAATGGTTCAAACAACAATCGTTTACCATTAAACCAATAATGATAATAACAAAAACCATGAATTCCATAGGATTTAGCCAGTTGTTCTTGAGCTAATCGTGCTTCTTCAAGTCTTAGGTCATAAAATCCCAAATCAGCAGGTAAATGGGGTTGATAATGGCCTTCAAATCTTGGCTGGGCTTTGGTAACATTTGTCCATTCTGTAAAACCTTTTCCCCACCACTCATCATTTTCTGGAATAGGATGAAATTGAGGCAAATAAATTGCTATAGGCTTAATTCTATTCATAATTTTCAATAACTTTAAATATTGCTTTCACAATTTTTTCCCCAACAACATTTATATCGTATTCTCTCAATACTTTTTCTTTAATATTCGTTCCTATTTCATCCTTAAATTCCTTATTCTCTAGAACTCTAATTATCGCTTCAGAAAACATATTTAAATTCCCATATGGCACTTTGATACCACAATTTTCACTCACCAATTCTTCTGTACCACCAGTATTTTCAAAACAAATTACAGGAACTTCCCAAATTGCTGCTTCTAAATTAACTAAAGGGAAAGGATCCTCTCTTGATAGCATCATAAAAATTTCAAATTCATTAAAATAAGCATTGGCCTCGGGTATATGTTCAATAAAATGTATATTGTTGTGAAAACCAGATTTTAGGCAATCAAATACTAATTCTTCGCCTGTGTGCCCTCCAATCCAAACAAAATGGATTTTTTTACTTTTCATCATTGCTAAAACTTGTATGGCTATGGGAATAAACCAATCTTTTCCTTTTCTGAAATTTTCACGTCCTGATGCCGCAATAATTATGGAATCCTCTGGTAAATTTAAAAAATTCCTTATACTTTTTTTTTCTTTTTGATGCAAAAGATCCTGACTATCAATCCATTCATAAACTACTTCAACATTATTTTTTTCTGCAATGTGGTTTTTTAATAAATAGTTGGTAACGGACATTGAAGCGGTAAGATAATAATTTGTAGAAGCCTTAATTTGATTTTTATTTTCTACTCCACTTTTTTTAATCCAATACTCCAATTCATGGACATGCGTAATAATTGGCACTTTATTAAGACTTAAAACGCTTAAAATAAATCCATTAGAAAACGTATTGTTATATATTAAATCATATTTTTGATTACTAATATGATTATAAAAAAAATTTAATTTAAGCTTGTAAGTAATTTTATCTAAACTATTAGCGTTTTTTTTAGGGAAAGGCATTTTTAAAACATTCGTGACATTTTTAAAATCAGCAGTCAACACACCTTCACCTGCCAATAATAAATCAAATTGTATTTCGCTATGATGCTTTTTTATCCACTTTAACAAATTCAACAGTAATATTTGAGCTCCGGCCAAATGTGCATCGTGCGATATAAAAAGTATTTTTTTCATTTTATTTTAATTTACTTTCAAACCTATAAATTTAACATTTATAGCCATTAATTTTGTCTTACCGTCACAATACCTGATTTCCTTTCTTTGCACTAAATTAAAACTTGTTTAATAATCCCAATTTTATTAGTAATTGGATTTTTCTTGATTTCCTCAGGCTGTCATTGATTCTTTTTAGTTTTTTACTTGTGTCTTGCAACTCAATTAATTCCTTTGTTTCTTTCAAAAAAATGGAGAACTCGGTTTGCAATACAGCTGCTCTTTCTTGTAAAACTTGTGGATAATTTTCCTTTTGTGAACTTATCCCATCAAAATAATAAGTAGAAAAATCTTCATCAAGATATAAATAAGAAGCATTGAATTTCCCAAAAGCAATTATAAAAAACTTCCAGTCTGATACAATTTTCAGGTTCTCATCATAAAGTCCTGCTTTACTAAACAAACTTTTTTTAATAAATGTAGATTGATGTGGAATAGTATCTATAAATAATTGAGAAAAAGTCATTTCTGCAGGGCTTTTTTTTATTCTAATTCCTTCTTCTCTGATTTCATTAATATTAAAACAAATGATTTCTTTATCTTCCAAATAAATGTGATTTTTGTTCAAGATTGATGAATCATTTAAATAATCTCCACTATTCAAAAACAACAAATATTCTCCAGTAGCTTTTGCTATTCCCTTGTTCATGGCATTGTAAATACCTTTGTCGGGTTCGCTTACCCAATAATCAATTTTATCACTTTGACTTCTTAAATATTCTGCACTGCCATCAGTAGAATAGCCATCGATGATAATATATTCAAACTCTTGCCAAGTTTGATTGACCACACTCTCTACAGTTCTCTTCAGTCCTTCGAGGTTGTTGTAGTTGATGGTGATGATAGAAATTTTAGGCATGAAAGTAACTTTATTTTATTTATGATTTCTTGATTCCAATATTTTTATAAATTTATTTATGTCAAAAAAATGTTTTTCAACTAAAATCAATTCATCTATCTCAAAATCCCACCATTTTATCTTTTGCAATTTCTCAATGATTATATCGTCAAATCGATATTTGATTATTTTAATAGGATTCCCAACAGCTATGGCATAAGAAGGAATGTTTTTGGATACAACAGCACCAGCACCTATAATAGCTCCATCTCCTATTTTAACTCCATCCAAAATAGTAACATTCATGCCAATAAACACATCGTTACCAATATGAATAGGCAACAGTTCATCTATCTTATCACTAACACTTAATGTAATTCCATTTTGTTTTCTTGTAGAATAAAACATCGGGTGTGTTGAAATTCCTTCCGTAGGATGAATACCCCAACCTGAAATTAAATTTGGTCCTATAGAGCAAAACTTACCAATAATAGTGTTATTTATAATTGAATTTTCAGCTACATATGTATAATCACCAACTTGAGAATTCACAAGCTTATAAGTTGGATATAGTCTAACATTATCACCTATAATACTGTTGTAACATTCTTCTTTTTCTCTTAAATATAATTTATTAAAAAATAATTTATAAATATTTGAGTTAACTCCATAAACAGATATTATAGTCTTTTTTATAATAAAGTCTAAGTATGAAATTATTTTATTTTTGACTGCTTTTACCATACAATTCTATTTAATTTTCCCTACAAAAACAATTCTATTTTCTTCTAATTGTTCTTCTATAAGCAAATTAAAGCGATTAACAAATTCATCTCTAAACCAGTCTATAGAATACCAATCTGGTAGATTTTGTTTTATTTTTGTCTCAATGCTCCACAATCCTAATGGCATAAATTCGACAATCACATATTTATTTGAAAACATAATAAGTCTATCAAAAATTGCGGCTAATGAAAATTTGCCCGTCAATATTAAATGATGTGTAACAGCCAAAGAAACTGCCAAATCTGACCTTAGTCTTTTAGAAGTTCCAAGCAAATCGGGTGTAAACATAAAATTTAATAAAAGAGGTGTAACATTTTTAATATTCAATTTTTTGCTATTTAGATACGCTTCATTTATTGCATTTTCATCATAATCGACTAAAATAACATTTTTTAATGTCATTTCTTTAGACAACAAAAAAGAAAAATAACCTTCATTACCAGCTAAATCTATTATTGTATCAATATCTTTTAAATCATTTATAATCTCTAATAATCTTTTAAATCGATACGAATAATTAACACTTTCAATTTCATTATAAAATTTACTATGATATCCTTTCCATTGACTATCGAAAGTGGATTTTGATAATGATACTATATTACTATTTATTGTGTTTTTTGGAAAAATTTCTGTTATTCTGTTAATTTTTAAATCATATCTAAAAAGCTTATTTTTTTTCTTAAAGACAATCCGTAGAAATTTGTTTGAAGCTTTTACAAAAAAGGTAATTAGTGAAATATTTCTTTCTGTAGAAAATAATTTATTTTTCCTAAAAGAAAAAGCGTAACTATTGTCAACTCCTAATAATTTATACAATCCAGATTCTTCTATATTTTGAGAAGGAATTGTAAACATTCTGTGAAAATTACTTTCCAATAATTTTCTAACTATGAAAAGTTCATTTTTACTCCAAAATCTTAATGGAATAAAAAAGGAATTCAAAAATTCCTCGTAGGCAATCCAATTATTCTTTGATCTAATTAAATCTATGCTACCAAGATCAACAAAAATGGGCTTATTATTATTAAATAAAACATTTAAAGTATGAGCGTCTTTTAATTCGTATCCATACTTATTACAAACATCATTAATTTCCAAAACCATTAAAGCTGCATCTTTAAACATTTCAAATGTCCATTCATGTTGCAAACTCTCAACTACCTTTGTATGTTCTAATATAAGTTTTTTAGTTTCCGGAAATTCCTCTGATATAAGAGTTTGAGGAATTAGTTCTTTTTGTATTAATTCTTTAAACATGGCCGAACTCAACAGTTCTAAACAAAACTTCTCTTTTTCTTTCGATATTTCCCTGAATACTCGATTGTTATAAAAAAAAACTCGCCCAAAATCATCAATCATTGACTTATGAGAATATTGAATATTATCCATTCTATCTATTTTAAATGTGACCACTTATGTTTATAATACACTTTTGATAACTCAGAATCTTTCAAGTTTTTGCCAGTGTTAAAATAATCTCCGTTTTCAACATTAAACTCAAAAGCATTTGTTATGTAGTCAATCAAAATATTTTCGTTTAAAACAGCAACATTTATATAATAATTATCTGGCTTAATGTTTAGAGGCTCTTCCAATTCACATATGATTTTTGAATAGTCTCCATCTAGAGAAATGGAAAAATTAAATAAACTTGTATCAAATCTTAAATATCCTTCATCCATAAAATTATAAATTCCAATAATAATTTGGATATCTTTTAAATTAACATCTTTTAATCTTTTTAACGATAGTTCAATCTTAATTTTTTCACCAAGAAAAAAAGTATTTTTTTTATCACCATTTGAAATAAAACTTATGCTTGAAATTCGGTACTCACCTGTTCCTTCTCTATCAAAATCATGAAGTTTAGTACTTATTTTCTGAGTTAGAATTTGGTACTTTTTTAAACTTTCTTCAATTTCTCCTTCAAAAATTACTTTACCATGCTCCAAAACAATCCCTCTATTGCATAACTGTTTAACTGCTGCCATATTATGACTCACAAACAAAACCGTTCTACCACCACTACGGGAAATGTCCTGCATCTTGCCTATTGCTTTTTTCTGGAACTCGGCATCCCCTACAGCCAATACCTCATCGATAATTAAAATTTCGGGTTCCAGAAAAGCGGCTACGGCAAAAGCCAAACGAACATACATTCCACTACTGTAGCGCTTTACGGGGGTATCTATGTAGCGCTCGCAACCCGAGAAATCAATTATTTCATCAATTTTTGAGGCAATCTCTTTTTTGGTCATGCCCAGTATGGCTCCGTTCAGGAATATATTTTCACGGCCTGTCATCTCGCCATTAAAACCCGTACCCACTTCAAGCAAGGAAGCAACTCGTCCAGCAAATTTTATACTCCCCGTCGTTGGTGCCGTAACCCGTGATAAAATCTTGAGCAAGGTCGATTTTCCAGCTCCATTCTTACCAATGATACCTAGAACTTCGCCTCGCTCTACTTCAAAATTGATGTCCTGCAGCGCCCAAACATATTCGCTGTCTCCCTTTGTACTGCGATCGTTGGTATCCCCAATTTTGAGATAAGGGTCTTCTTTCCCTCTTATTTGGTGCCACCAACGGTTCAAGTCGTGGCTTAATGTTCCTGTACCCACTAGTCCCAAGCGGTATTGCTTGGAGATGTTTTCGGCTTTTAATATAATGTCTTTCATTTTTTTTGTTGTGGGTCGTGAGTGTTGTGTTGTGAGTTTTATTTACCATAACTCACAACCCACAACCCACAACCATTTCTATTTCCAATTCTTTTCTACGTAACTCATGAAATTAAAAATTTTACCTCCCAAATTTTCATGACTCAATATAAACGGTTCCAAATCTTCTTTCAAATCAGGATATAAAACAGTTATTTTGTAAATATGATTAATCGTCTTTAAGCAACTGGCATGATAA
This sequence comes from Flavobacterium sp. N3904, assembly GCF_025947305.1. Lineage (NCBI taxonomy): Bacteria > Pseudomonadati > Bacteroidota > Flavobacteriia > Flavobacteriales > Flavobacteriaceae > Flavobacterium > Flavobacterium sp. N3904. The sequence goes on along the minus strand of NZ_CP110009.1, from coordinate 1,962,819 downwards.
AAAACCAAAAACCGAATAAAATCAGCCTTATATTTTCTTCGTCCATATCCTTCAACAATATCGGATACTATGCTATCTGAAGACCGCCTTAATTGGCTTCCCAATTCGTATAATTAATATTTAGGCAACTTTAAAGTCTTTGGATGCAAACTTAGAAACAAATCCATACTTATGGTGTAAATATCTAAATCTTTATAACTTTTAAAATCACTCATAATAATTTCAATTTTTTATATTATATCAAAACTCATAACTCAAACTCACAACCCAAAACCCATAACTCAAACTCTTAAACCCAAAACTCAAACTCTCACAACCCACAACTCATAACCACCTAAACCGTATCAATAAAACTCTTCTCGGTCTTATTAAAAATTAATAATCCGACAAAAAAGACACTTACCGTGACTAGAAAGGTATATCCCAATCCCATAAGTGATATTTGACCAACATTGAGCAACATATAACGAGCGGTTTCTATAACATAGGCCAACGGATTGTATTGCACCAACCAACCGTATGCCGGAAGCTTTTCTTTAAGTAGCGCCATGGGGTACATTACCGCAGACAGATACATTAACAATTGCACCCCAAAGCCAATCAAATAATTAAAATCCCTGTATTTTGTGACTAACGACGATATAAACATTCCCAGACCCAAACCCAAAATACCCATTAGTATAATAAGTAATGGAAAAAAAACGACAGTGGCATTCAGACTTATATCGGCTCCTTGAAAATAATAAAAAAGATAAAAAACAATAAAAATAAAACATTGTATTCCAAACTTTAATAGATTGGAAATCACGATCGAAATAGGGACAATAATTCTGGGGAAATATACTTTCCCAAATATACTGGCATTGCTCCTGAACGTATCTGAGGTTCCATTAAGACAGGAGGTGAAGTAATTCCAAACGGTGATTCCTGCCAGATTAAATAAAAATGGAGGCACCGTCCCAGTATCTATTCCCGCAACATTATTGAAAATTATGGTAAACGTAACCGAGGTAAACAACGGTTGTATCAGGTACCACAATGGTCCCAAAACGGTTTGTTTGTATACGGTTACGATATCTCTTTTGACAAACAGAAACAGCAGGTCGCGATACTGCCAAACTTCTTTAAGGTTCAGCGAAAAAAATTTGTTCTTTGGTGTTATCTCAAACAACCAATTGGTATTTTGGGTAGTACTAGTGTTCATTTTTATGGGAAACTAAAAGTGAAAATTATGACATGCAATTTTCGCAGATTTAAATAAAGTGCAAATGTAACAATTTAGAAAAAAGCATTTAAAATCTAATTTGGATTATTCTCTACTTTAATATTAATAAGGCCATCAAGCTTGGAAGCTTGGACATAGGCTAGGTTATTCTTTTTTATAAAAAAGTGAATTATCGTAAAATAGTATATTTTGTTTGGGCAAAAACGGCTTCGCCCTTGCAAGTCACAGGATTGCTTACAAAATTTTAATGGCACAAATTTATCATTATTTTTCACCTTGAATAATTTTTTTCTGTTTAAATACATTTTTTACCCATGAAAAACATCGATTTTTTATTTTAACACGAAAAAAAGTCTTAATTAATATTATTATCCCATTCAATCATCTAAAAGTGAAAAAATTGCGCAATAACACATATCCATTGTAAAAAAACTTCTCGGAACATTTAGTATCACAACTGATACATAAAAAAAAGTACAGTACAATCCAATTTTACCACATCATTGACAGATATTTGACCATGTAGATCCAAATGTTCTCGACTGCCCTAAACTTAACTAATTGATATGCTTTTCAAAAGTAAGGTTTTAACTAGCTTGCTCATACCTAATTTTAGTCATATTCAAGTTTCTAATTGAAAGAACAACAATTATAAACAAAAAAAGTTTACAAAAATACTTTGTAAACTTTTCCATATTAAATTTATAAAACAACACGTTGTTGTAATTATTAAAAACGGTAATTCCGATATTTTTTTGTGCGCTAAAAAGAAACAACTTCTTTCTATACTTCCCTTGAAATGAAGTCCTTCAATAAGTTATTCGTTTTAAAATCGGTCAAAAAATTATTTATCTAAAACTTCAAAAGTCGAATTCATACTTTTAAACTCTGGTACAATTACTTTCATTTTGGCAACAATATCATCATTGTCAAAGAAATTGGCAATTCCGATAAGTTCATTTATTTCGGTATGCAAGTTTTCAAATTCTTCCTGAATTTCTTCGGCTATCATTATTTTCTCATGATAGGTAGGTATTGTTTTGGAAGTATCGTTTAGCAATTCTTCGTATAATTTTTCACCCGGTCGCAAACCGACAATCTCAATCTTGATATCTCTTTCTGGTATAAAACCGGCTAATTTGATCATTTTTTTGGCCAAATCAATAATCTTAACAGGCTTACCCATATCAAATATGTATATCTCGCCTCCATTTCCCATGGCACCTGCCTCAAGAACCAACTGGCATGCCTCCGGAATAGTCATAAAATAACGGATGATATCAGGATGTGTAATAGTCACAGGACCGCCATTGGCAATTTGTTTGGTAAACAAAGGAACAACAGAACCATTGGATCCCAAAACATTTCCAAAGCGGGTCGTAATAAATTTTGTGGAATTAATATTATTTTCTTTCAAATTCTTAATTTGCAAGGACTGCACATATTTTTCGGCAATCCTTTTACTGGCGCCCATAACATTGCTTGGATTGACAGCTTTATCGGTAGAAACCATAACAAATTTCACAACACTGTGCTCACAGGACAAATCAGCTAAATTTTTGGTTCCCTCAATATTGGTTAATATAGCCTGTGAAGGATTTTCTTCCATCAAAGGAACATGTTTATAGGCCGCAGCATGATAAACCACTTGAGGTTTGTATAATTTGAACACTTTGTTCATAGCTTCTTTATTTCTGACATCGGCTATAACATTTTGTATTTTAACTTTAGATTGTTTTTTTTGCAAATCCAGACATAAATGATGCAAGGGCGTTTCAGCCTGATCTAGAATTATCACCCGCTTAGGATTGAAGCTCAAAACTTGCCTTACGATCTCACTGCCAATGGATCCGGCAGCACCTGTAATCAAAATGGTCTGGTCCTTTAACTGTTTCGAAATAGATTTATTGTCGAGAACAATTGGTTTCCTTTCCAGTAAATCCTCAATTTGTATGTTTTTTACCTTTTGTGAAATTTCTTTCTGATTCTCCCAGTCGGTAATTAAGGGTACCGTATATACTCTGTAATTAAATTCCAGACATTGATCTACAATAATCAGTTGTTCCTCTTTTTCCAAACTTTTATCAGCCATAATAACGGCTTCTGCTCCAACAGATCGCATCAACGAGGGCAGTTTTTTCCTTTGGACTAAGATGGGTAAATCCAACATTCTTTTAGATTCGTTTTGATTGTTCTTATCTACAAAACCAACAATTTTAAAACGGGTTGGTGTCTCAAATTTTAAGGCATTCGCTACTGAAATGGCATTGGCATCGGTACCATAAATAATGGTTCTTATTAATTTATTACTGCTTTTTTCAGAAAAATAAAGTTCAAAAGTTTGTTTTACGATTACACGATACAAAAACAACCCACAAAAAGAAAGCACCACATTTATGAAAAGAGCTGTGGTCAAAAAAACTCTTTCGCCATTCAATAACTCATAGGAAAAGTTGAAAACCAGAAAAACAACCATAACGGCCATTTGCGAAAACAAAAGTTTTACCGCATCAATATAAGAAGAATGCCGTATAATACCGGAATAGGTTCTAAACAACCAAAAGAAAAAAATATTTACTCCAAAAAAGCAAGAAATAAATAATACATTATGTGTAGTGTTAATATACTTTAGTCCGGTTCCTCTAAAAATAAGTAAGGTAAAAAAAAAGGCAACAATCAAAACTGAAAAATCAATCAGAACAATTATCCACCTTGGAAGATAACTTAAATTACGAATACTCAGTCTTAAATTGGATCTTGAAAAAAGTCCAGCTACGATCGAATCTTTATTCATATTTTACTTTTTTATATATTTTAAAAATAAAAGGGCATTAATAACAAAAATACAAATTAAAATGGCTAGAAATATAGATTTGTTTTGAGAATCAAGTTTATTTCACCAATTGCACAAAAAAAGGCAACAACAATCTATTTTATAACTTTTTATGATTTTATATTTAGCGAACTCTAATGATGAAAATTAAATTTAAGGCTAAATTTATTAAAAAATTAGCGTCGCTGGAGATTTTTTCTCCATAACATCATTCTACCAGTGTGAAAAATAATTTTCAAATCGCCGAAAATGCTATGGTGATAGTAATAACACAAATTAAGTTTTACTTTATCGGGAAAAAGAACTGTATCATTGTATTCTAATGGAAAATCTTGCTGCTTCAGCAATTCATCTTCATCGAAATACTTCAAAGAGGCTAGGCTGGTCAATCCTGGTTTTAATTCCAGAATTTTGCGTTCTTCCCCTTCCAGTAGATCATAATAGCCCGAAATATCAGGTCTCGGCCCAACAATACTCATATCTCCTTTCAACACATTAATCAGCTGAGGTAACTCGTCTAATTTATAAGTTCGGAGTATTCGACCCAGTTTTGATATCCGAAAATCTTCAGAATTTTGATTGATTTGCATCGTTCGTAACTTGTAAATTCGAAATAACTTTCCAAATTGACCAATTCGATCTTGAGTAAAAATTCCATTGGTTCGCGTATCTATAACTGCCAAAAACCAAGCAATAAAAAGTAGCCATGAAAATAAAAAAAGGAATAATCCCGAAAATACAATGTCGAAAAGTCGTTTTAGAGTCAGTTTCAAAATATATCAATTAATAGTCGAGATGCAATAATAATTCTCGTTTTGTCACATCAACCCGCAAGCGAAACTTTCGGGAGAAATGCAATAAGTGGACTCAGTTGCTTTTGATTGGAGAATAGACTGTTTTATAACAAATCAACTAAATCAAACCTCTTTTAGATTCACTTTTTGAACAACGTTTTTTCTAATCCATACATAAACCAGAATTTGAAACAGTAAAAAAGAAACAACAATAGGAAGCGACAAGTAACCTATGAAATCCAAATAAATTAATAGTGCGTTAATAAGCAATTGAATCCCTGCATAAAGAAATGAAACCAAAATATGGGAATAACCTAACTCATTCGCCAAATATTGATACAAATGAGAGCGATGGGGTTCCAGAATATTTTCTTTCTTTTTGATTCGTGTAAAAATGGTAATTACGGCGTCAATTCCATAGACAGAAAAGAAAAGCAGATAGCCTATTTGCCCCGAACCAATAATGGTTTTTATCATAAAATAGCCTAAGAACAAGGCCATACTAATGCTTCCGACGTCTCCAGCAAAAGTTTTGGCTTTTTTTCTGACATTAAAAAAACCAAAAGCAATACAGGACAATCCTACAGTAATCAGCAACGGCAGATATTCCAGATTTATTGGTAAAAAAGAAAAACTAGCGACAGCAAAAAAAGCATACAGGACTGTAATCCCATTGATTCCATCCATAAAATTAAAGGCATTTACCCAGCCAATCAACAAAATAAAAACAATAGGCAAAGCCCAAATCGCTTGAGTAAATAAATTCAAATCGTAAAAAACCAATCCAATCGCAATCGCGTGGGAGGCAAATCTGGGCAATTGTGGCAAAGCTTTTATATCATCTATAAAACTGACTACTGCCACTAAAATTACTGCCAAAGCAACTGACCAGGAAACATACCCGAGCAAACTGGCTGTTAGAATCGCGATAGGAAAAATTATCCCTCCTCCCCGTAAAGTTACAGATGTATGTGAAGAGCGGCTATTGGGCTTATCAATGATATTGTAATGATTGGCGATCTTGAAATAAATCAATTCTATGCAAATAAATAAAAAAAGTAATCCTATGTAGAACATATATTGAAGTTGTGTGTTGTCTGTTTTGAGTTTTTGTTTGGATAATGTATAATGGGTTATAGTTCCTATTTTCTATTTTGAATTTTGAGTTTCCAGTTGTCTGCGTTTTATTTTCTGCTGCGTTCTGCTACTTAGAGTAGCCTAACTGAGTGAAGTCAAAGTAAAGTCGAGAGGCACCAGTCACTATTCACCATTCACTATACCGAAAAACTATAATTTATGCTTCAAAAGCCCCAAAAGATATTCTCCGTAACCTGATTTTTTCAAAGGTTCTGCCAAATCTCTTAATTGTTGTTCGCTTATAAAACCCTGTCTCCAGGCAATTTCTTCAATACAGCCCACTTTCAGTCCTTGACGTTCCTCCAAAACCTGCACAAATTGTCCGGCTTGCATCAAGCTGTTAAAAGTTCCGGTATCCAACCACGCGGTACCACGGCTCAAAATCCCAACTTTCAATTTACCTTGTTCCAAATATACTTTATTGACATCGGTAATTTCATATTCTCCTCTCGCACTGGGTTGGATATTCTTGGCTATTTCCACAACCGTATTATCATAAAAATACAATCCGGGAACGGCGTAATTGGATTTGGGTTCCAATGGTTTTTCTTCAATAGAAAGCGCTTTTAGGTTTTTGTCAAACTCGACCACTCCATAACGTTCCGGATCCGAAACGTGATAAGCGAAAACGACACCCCCTGCTGGATTAGTATTGGATTGCAATAGTTCATGCATATTCGCTCCAAAGAAAATATTGTCTCCCAACACTAAGGCAACCGAATCCGAACCAATAAATTCGGCTCCAATCACAAAAGCCTGAGCCAAACCATTTGGAATCGCCTGTTCCGCATAGCTGAATTGACACCCTATTGCCGATCCATCTCCCAATAATTTTTTGAAATTGGGTAAATCATGTGGAGTGGAAATAATCAATATTTCATGAATTCCTGCCATCATCAAAGTCGATAAAGGATAATAAATCATCGGCTTGTCATAAACGGGCATCATTTGCTTACTCATCGCCAATGTTAACGGATGCAATCGGGTACCGGATCCCCCGGCCAGTATAATTCCTTTCATTTTTATAAATATTATGAATTAAGTTATAAGACTGCAAAAAAAGCAATCCTACTTTTTTAAATTATTATTTTCTGATTTTATTTTAATATACCAACATCCAAAACTCAACACTCGCTATTCACCTCTCACTATTTACCACCAATTACTAACTATCGCAACAACTTCATACACTTCTCCAAACTCTCTTTGTACTCGGGAACTATAACCCTAAATGTTTTTTTTATTTTGGTTTTATCCAATAAAGAATACTGAGGACGTTTTGCTGGTGTTGGATAAGCCGAAGAAGGAATACCACTGATTGCACAATCAAAATTGCCAATTTCCTGAATCGCCAATGCAAATTCATACCAGCTAATTTCTCCTTCATTCGAAAAATGATAGATTCCGGCTTGCCATTGCTGGTGTGCAATGATGGTCATAATAGCTTGGGCCAGATCGGCGGCATAGGTTGGACTTCCTATTTGGTCATTGACTACACTCAAAGAATCTCTTTCCTGCATCAGGCGGGACATTGTTTTTACAAAATTGTTCCCAAAACTAGAATACACCCATGATGTTCTGATAATAATCGCTTCCGGATTTTCTAGCATACAAGCTTTTTCTCCCGCTAATTTTGTAACTCCATACACATTAATAGGATTAGGCTGGGCCGTTTCGTCTAATGCGGTCGAAGCAGTACCGTCAAAAACATAATCTGTCGAAACATGAATCAATTTACAATTGTTCTCATGACTCCATTGAGCCAATATGGCGACCGATTGATGATTCAAAACATCCGACAACTCAAATTCCGATTCGGCTCTATCCACAGCTGTATGGGCTGCACAGTTGATAATAATTTGTGGATTAATTTTGGTTAAGGACAATGCCAAATTATCCAAATCACACAAATTCAATTCTTCCCAATCGGTATAAACCCATTCAAATTGGCCATAGTTTTTTGATAAAACATTCAACTCTGAACCCAATTGTCCATTGGCACCAGTAACTAGTATTTTTTCCATTTTTTGTTTTTACTATATTTAATAGTGGTTAACTAAACACATCTATCTGAAAAAAAGGCTTCAAATAATCCAAAATTCAAAAACCCACAACACATTTGCCATCTCTCACTTTTAACCCTTCACTACTCACTCACAACTCAAAATGCACTGTTGCAATCTGCAAAGCTCGGCAAAACCAAATCTTTCTCAGAAACGATAGCTTCTTTCAAATCCATTCCCCAATCGATATTTAGGGTTGCATCATCATATCGAATTCCGCCTTCACTTTGCTTGTTATAAAACTGATCACATTTGTATAAAACCACTGCTGTAGCACTCAAAACCGAAAAACCATGGGCAAACCCTTGCGGTACCAACAATTGTTTTTTATTTTCTGCTGTCAATTTGATACCGAAATGCTTTCCATAGGTAGGCGAATCTTTTCTCAAATCAACTGCCACATCCATAATTTCACCCTGTAACACCCGAACCAATTTGGTTTGTGCAAAAGGTGGATTCTGGTAATGCAGTCCCCGCAAAGTGCCTTTCTGAGAAAAAGATTGATTGTCTTGGACAAAATCGATGTCAACTCCCAATGCACTGAATTTATTTTTATTGTACCCCTCAAAAAAATAACCCCTTTCATCTTCAAATACATCGAGAGTCAGTACAACTAAATCGTTAATAAAAGTTGGTTCTATATTCATATTATAATTTTTTATGTTTTTAAAAAAGTCACTTCTATCTATTCACCACTCACTTCTCACTATTCATTCTCACTTCTCACCACTCACAACTAACCACATCCCACTTTCAAACCGTACATCATCTTCAGAAGCTCGGTCAAGCGGCAAAGTCGAAAAAGAAATTAATTTAGAACCCATTTCCAGAGATTCAATCGCATTGGCGTAGCCTTCAGGAATGTGAAGAATATTGCTTTCCGTTGCACTAAGTAACACACTTTCTACTTTTAAATCTTTCGAAGGTGATTCCCAATTGTCTATTTTTACATAATGCACTTTTACAGTACCTTGAACACAATAAAAGTATTTATTGTCAATTTTATGACCATGCCAGGCTCTTATAGGATTTTCAGTTGAGTTACTGATGATATAAAACCGCTCAATAGCATCAAATTTCATAGCATTCACAAAAGAAATTTGACCCCTGCTATCGGTATGGATACCTCCCTCAATCAATTGCGGATATTTACTATTCTCAGACATATATTTTCATCTATTTAATAAAAAACTTAATTCTATTGGTATTCAAAATCAGCCGAAAAGCAAAATATTTTATTCTGATTTTCATCCCCATTTGAATTGTTTTAATTACAAATTTCCTAATACAAAACTTCAATAGTACGTTCTCCAAATGAGGCAAGTCTAAAGTCATATAGGGAATACTAAAAAATTCAAGTCTATAATTGCTAAATTTTCGAATTTCTTGGTTCTGCGCAAAATGAAAAAATTCTATATCCTTGAACAATTAAAAAAACATACATTTATATAGCTAAAAACACACAAAAAAAATATAGTTAACAAGAAATATTTCTTAAATTGCAATAAAAAAACTATGGCAAAAATAACAGCACCCTTTCAAATAGAAGGCACAATAGACGATCTAAACTTTTTTATTGATGAATATGGAATCAACAGAGCCCGGCTGAAACCAGAGTCTAACATGACTACTGAAAAATTCAAAACTTTACCTTCCTTTCACAAAGCGAGAATGCAAAACATCGAATTTGGGCAATGTGCTACAAAAGCGAAAACATTCCGATTATTGGCAGCCGAATTCAACAAACAAGCCAAAGACGGAAGGTTTGCGGGCAGAGCCAATAAACTCCTTCTCGAAGTCCTTCAAGAAGATCAAAAAAATGAACTCGGATCCCGTTTATTCACTGAAGGTATTAAAACCAAATTTGGTCAAGAATTTCTAATCGGATTTGAAAGCAACAAACACCGACCTATATCAAAAGTCTTCATTGATAATAATAAATGGGAAATAAGAAACAACCGTTTTTCCCACCCCGACTTCAATCCGGCAAATGACATCAACTGGCCCGAAGAAGCCACCCATGTTACATTCAATCTAGCCATTGCCAATTGGAACATAGAAAATGATACCTTTTCCACTAACTATGGTCAACCAATTATCATATCAAAAAATGAAGAGAAACAAAATATAGTTCTCGAAGTTGTCCCTCCAATAGAACAAAATCTACAAATCACTTTCATATTCATTGGCTTTTCAAAACAAAGAGGCAGCAGGGACATCGCTTTACATCGAAAATACAATACTGCTACAATAATAGCTTATCAGTATCTCTAGTTAACGACTACCTGTTAATTCTAACTCTTTGACAACATCATAAAGTTAAACTTTAATTTTCTTTCAGAGCCACACCGATGCAAAGTTTAAACTGTTTCTTTGCATCTCTGCTCCTTTGCGTAACCTAGATTAAAAACAAAAACAGCTAGATATCCTTAATCTTAAGGACATCGATCTCTAAAAGTTTATGCAAAGCGAAGTACCCTCGAGAAGCACAATCTTGTTATACCATCACCAAAAGTAAATTCAAATCCTTTATTTCAACATTTTGAATTGAAACACCTTCACTATCCTTCTTTTTCACAACATTAAACCATTTTAAACTTTTAAACAGACAATTAAGAACACAAAACTGATAGCCGAAAACTCACAACTCACAATCAATAACTACTCCCAGTCAGTATCCTTAATTTCCTCATATACTTTTTTAATCCCCTCTTCTAAAGTGATTTTTGCTTTCCATCCCAAGCCATTCAATTTAGAAACATCCATCAATTTTCTTGGGGTACCATCAGGTTTAGAAGTATCTGTTAGAATGACTCCATCAAATCCCACTGTTTTTTTAACCAGATGGGCCAAATCCAATATGGAAATATCATCACCAATTCCAATATTGACTAATCCACTATCATTGTAATTTTCCATCAGAAACAAACAGGCTTCGGCCAAATCATTGGCATGCAAAAACTCCCGTTTTGGGCTACCTGTTCCCCAAATGGTTACGGATGCATCTCCATTACGTTTGGCTACTATAAACTTGCGCAACATTGCGGGCAATACATGGGAATTATTCAAATCATAATTATCATTGGGCCCGTATAAATTCGTTGGCATTACCGAAATAAAATTACAGCCGTATTGACTTCTATAGGCATCACACATTTTGATACCGGCAATTTTGGCAATTGCATACGGTTCATTGGTAGGCTCCAATAGCCCCGTTAATAAGTAATCTTCTTTCAAAGGCTGTGGAGCCATCTTAGGATAGATACAAGAAGAACCTAAAAACATCAGTTTCTTAACTTGATTGACATAAGCCTGATGAATAACATTGTTCTGAATCATCAAATTCTCATATATAAAATCACCTCTAAAAGTATTATTAGCTATAATACCTCCTACTTTAGCAGCCGCCAAAAAAACATAATCTGGTTTTTCTTGTGCAAAAAAATCAGCCACAGCTTGTTGATTCCGTAAATCCAACTCAGCCGAATTCCTTAATAAAAAGTTACGGTATCCCTGTGCCTGTAAAGCTCTTAAAATAGCAGACCCCACCATACCTCGATGACCAGCAATGTATATTTTATCTTGTTGGTTCATATTTTTCATCTATTTTAATGACACCAATTCCCAATCATATATTTTGCGAATTAGTGCCTATAAACATTTATATCTATTCTATTCAAACTGATTCTTAACCGTATACCCCGCTTCTTGCAACATTTTTTCTTTTTCGAAATGCTCAACGTCTGATGCCATCATCTCTTTGACCAACATAGATAAATCGTATTTAGGTTTCCAGCCTAATTTCGCATGACACTTTGATGGATCTCCAATTAATAGATCCACTTCCGTTGGACGGAAATAAGCTTTATCAACAGCTACTACTTCCTTACCTATTTCAATTTGATAATCAGGATTGGAACAAGCCACTACATATCCTTTTTCATCAACCCCTTCTCCTCGGAACGCTATTGTAATACCAACCTCAGAAAAAGACATACTTACAAAATCACGAACGGTAGTCGTAACACCTGTGGCAATTACAAAATCTTCCGGCTCATCTTGTTGCAAAATCAGCCACATCGCTTCTACATAATCTTTGGCATGTCCCCAATCCCTGCGAGCATCAAGGTTACCCAAAAACAAATTCTCCTGCAAACCTAACGCCATTTTTGATACTGCTCTGGTTATTTTACGGGTCACAAAAGTTTCACCTCGTAGAGGACTCTCGTGATTGAATAAAATTCCATTACAGGCAAACATTCCATAAGCTTCTCTATAATTCACCGTAATCCAATAGGCATACATCTTAGCCACTGCATAAGGCGAACGAGGATAAAAAGGAGTGGTTTCGGATTGCGGAACTGCCTGTACCAAACCATACAACTCTGAGGTTGACGCTTGATAAATTTTGGTTTTCTTGGTTAGTTTCAAGATACGCATTGCCTCCAACAAACGCAAAGTACCAATACCATCAGCATTTGCAGTATATTCTGGCGTATCAAAACTGACTTTTACGTGGCTCATCGCACCCAAGTTGTAAATCTCATCGGGTTGTACCTCCTGAATGATACGTATCAAATTCGTAGAATCACTCAAATCCCCATAATGCAATTTGAAACGCACATTTTTTTCATGAGGATCTTGATACAAATGATCAATACGATCGGTATTAAACAAAGAACTACGGCGTTTGACACCATGAACTTCATATCCTTTTTTTAATAATAAATCAGCAAGATACGCACCGTCTTGTCCTGTAATTCCTGTGATAAGTGCTATTTTCATTTTTATGATTTTATTTATATTATTTTCCTAAACGATTTAAAAGTTTTAATCAAACCTTCCTTCGAAGAAACAGGTAGCGATTTTCCGATAGCTTTTACTATCTTTTGATTACTCACAACATAATTCTCCGTTAGCTTTTGCAAACGCTCGGAATTTAAGGGTAAGTGCAAATAGTCTCCTGATTTTGCAATAGCCCTTATCATATTTTTTGATAAGTTCAATATTTTACTTTTCTTGCCCAAAGTAGTTGCTAACAATCGAATCAATTCATTGGTAGAAAAAACTTCATCATCAGCCACTTGATAAACCCCAGAAGGAATCATTTCATTTTCCAACAGTTCCTTAATAACAAAACACAAATTTTCGATACTCAAAAAAGAGCGTTGATTCTCAAATGTACCCAATGGCCAGGGCAGTCCTTTGGCAACCAATTGGTATAATAAATTGAGATTTCCTTTGTTTTCCGGCCCATGAATCATGCAGGGTCTTAAGATATAAACTCTTTTGCCTTTCGGCAATTTCTGGCTTAATATATATTCCTCTGCTTGGTGTTTCGCAATGCCATAATGCGTTTTAGGATTTGGTTTTGCATCTTCATCCAATATTCCTTCAACCTCATCTGCCACAGCTTTTACAGTACTCATGAAAATAAAAACTCCCAACTCCGAAACTAGGAAAGCATCAAACAATTGCTTGGTCAACTTAAAATTGGCATCGTAATAATCCTGTGAACTGGAAACTTTTTTTAAATCATGGGCTTTACCAGCTAGATGAATTAGGGCACCTTCATCAAATTTAAAAAACTGATTTTCCTTATAACGAACAGAAAGACAACGAATCTCGCTCGAATTTTCTAAATAATTTTTAAGATTAGTGCCAACAAAGCCTGAACTCCCGGTAAGTAAAATATTCATTTAGCTCAAAATCGTTTTATATAGTTTCAAAATTGCAGGGTATACTTTTTTTTCTGAAAACTTCTCTTGATACAACTCATTACTTTTAATGCCTAAATCAATTAAATCGCGATTTAAAATACGCAAAATAGCATTCTCAATTGCAGTAACACTTTTGGGTTGAATTAGTTCTCCATTTTCACCGGTCGGAATTAAATGATTACATCCAGGCATATCTGTAGTAATTATTGCCTTACCCATTGACATTGATTCTAATAAAAATCGAGGTGTTCCTTCTCTATAATAGGTTGGTAAAATACTGATATCACTTAATGCTAATAACAAATCTACATCTGATCTTTTGCCAAGAAGTTTCACATTGCTATAATCTTTTATACGCTCTTCTAATGCTTTAAGTGATACTGATGATGGATTTTCTATATCACTCCATCCAACAATCAATAAAAAAATCGGTGTTTTGAGTTTTTTTTGGGCTTCAATAAAACCTTCTATTAGTTCTAAAATACCCTTTTCCTTTAAAAGGCGTGATACAAACAAAAACACTTTAGTGTTATCGACAGTTATTCCGATTTCTTTTTTTAAATTAAAAATCGCCTCTCTTTTTGTTTGTATAATCTCTTTATCAAACTTAGTTTCATTTACGGCACTGCCTTCTATGCAGATAGATTTTCTATGAATTCCTAAATCAAAAGCATCTTGTTTATTTTGATAAATTGTAAAAGGAGAAAAACAAAAATTATTAGTATGATATAATTTCTTAATGACAAACTGCAAGAATGTGTTCTTTAAACTTCTGTTTGTAAATGCTACCCCTAAACCAGTAACATGATTTACAATTTTGGAATTTGTAAATGATCCGGCAATAAAGGTTCCAATAATATTAGGTTGCAATCGATAAAAATGCACAATGTCAAATGATTCGCTTTTTAAGACAGATTTTAATTGTATGGCATAATTTATTTTATTTGCGATTCCATTCCCGCGAATATTTGCTCCTACTTCTATAACTCTTATTCCTTGCCTTACAATTACCTCCCGATGACCATCTTGTGGTATAATAGCCGTCACTTCTATACCATTCTCTTTTAAAAACAATGCATATCGCAGTCTTGCCCCTACAAAATCAGCTCCAAAATTCTCCACTAGGGCTATTTTCATATTATAAATTATATTAGTTGTAAAAAAATTATTCCGTTAGTAAAAAATTATTCCCTTTTTTTAATTTGGTTTTTAATTCTTTCATTTTTTCAGTAGATAAGTTATCATCTTTATTTAGTGCTTTAGGACGTACTAATTTAACAGTAACGAAATTACTATTATTGTCGTGAAACTTAACTAAATTAGGGTAATCCCCTTTCCAGACAGAGTTAGTAACAACTATATTTCCTCCAATATTCTTAAAAGTAGTATTCTCCTTTGGAAATGCAAACCCCATTGCTGAACCAGAATTATCATCTAAATGATTATTTATAGCCACAGTTATGTCCTTATTATTTTTACCATACAAACCTCTTAAAGCGATTAAAATTCCTTCATTTTTATTATTGAAAGTGATTACATCTTTAATAATAATATTACCTAACTCTTCTTTATTTGTATTAGGTTCTATATCAATTCCACTCATAGGTGCAGTACCATTTGTATTTGAAATTAATGTATTTGAAATAGAAATATTAATACCCGATATAATTGAAATTCCATTTCTTCTATTATTGTCTAAATAACAATCTTGAATTAGTATATCTGAATTAGTTAAAGTTCCTGTGGTGCCAAGATATATGCCATCTCCCCAACAATTTTTAATTACTGCATTGAAAATTTTAATTTTTTGGGATCCTCGAATTGAGATTCCGAAGCCCCATTCGCCTGTTGTACCCGTATGCCCTTCTCTGTCTCCAATAATAGTAGGAGAATAGACTTTTACATTGGTTACTCCATGTAATCTGAGAACCTCATACTTTTGCTTGGAATTTGGTTCCATCAATAATTTAGCACCTTTATTAAAAATAATTTGACTATTACTTTTTAAACTTAACCCTTTGGGATTAACTAATAATGGGAATCCCGGAAAAGTAACATTATTATAGGTATCGAGAACCGACTGAATTAAATCAGTATAATCTGTTTTACCCATTGTATCATAACCAACTGGCAAACTCTTCACTATAGGATATGAAGCATCAATCATTTTTTTGGAGATCAAAGTAGTTTTTCCAAAATTACCTTTGTTGCTTTTATATTTTTCAGGTGAATCCTTATATACGAAAACGTCTTGATTCTTTACAATTTGAAAAGAAAAAAAAAGAAAAACACAAAACAGAAAAGATAGTATCACTGAATTCTTCATACTTATAAAAATTATATTAATTTAATAAATGAATTCTTTTTGATTAATTTGGAATCATTTGCCGCTATTGCCTGCTAAAAAGTGACTTAAAAACAGACAGATATTTTGCATAATTAGCTTGTATTGTATAAAACTCCATTGCAATCTCTTTATTTTTTTGGCCCACTTTAATATAGTGCTCTTTATTTTGAATAACTTTTTCAAAAGCTATATACCATTCTTCTTGAGTTGACGCAAAAATATTTGCTGAATCTCGATTTACATTTATGTTGGATCGTAATGGAGTTGAAATAGTTGGGATACCAACACCCATATATTGTATCAATTTAAAAGCACATTTCCCATTACTAAATGGGGAATCATCAAGGGGCATAATCCCAACTGAAAACTTTGACATCTCTGCAATTTCACCTTCATCTGTCCATACAATAATTTCATACGGTATTCCTTTTAAATATTTTTCTAAATATTTATCGAAACCAACCAAACGTAATTTAAACCTATAATTTTCTGAAAGACGCTTAAATACAGGCAGAAGGTTAATTATATGAATACTCTGAGAAAAAGACCCAATCCAACCAACCACAAACTCCTCACCGGAAATTGGCTCACTGCTAATGTATTTTTCGGCATTTATTGCAGTTGGAATCTCAAGAACCGATTGATTATATTGCATAGCAAAATTAGTCAAATATTCTGCACCGGTAATCACATAAGAGGCATTTACAATTGCCTTTGCTGTTTTATTTCCTAAAAATTTCCTAATGTGCTTTGAGGCATTCATATCATAATAGTGAAAAATAGCATCGTCAAATTCTATAATGTATTTTACTTTTTTTAATTTGAATATGTTCTCAAAACCATATGGCAAATAAGGAAATAATTCTGCGCCAATATAAGCTATCGAATTTGAAGGCATTGATAAAATTAGAATCAATCTTTTAAAATAAGCAAAAAATATTTTATGGAAAATTTTCCATTTGGGACGATGTTCCCAAATAGAGTCCAGATACCAATCGCCAAATAAGGGATGTACACTAATGGAATAACCCTCTTCTTTATAATATTCTAGATAATTATAAATACGATACCTACTACTTGGCCCTTTAGAGGAATAACGGGGATATATATAAATCCTGTTGAGCATTAAAATTATTTAAAGATTATTAAAGAACATTGTTCTATAATTGACAAAGCATCAATTATACGAAACCTAATACAATACGTATTTTAAGCCAAAAGTTCAATTCTAGCTTACTCATATTTAAATCACTCCTCCGGGGTGGTAAAAGAAATCTTAATCGCGAAAATAAATTTTTTTTGTAATAAGCAACAATACTTATTATTTGCCGATCTTGACTTAAAAGAATATCGTTATATAGTCTAAGCATCTCCTTTGCTTCTAATTCTCTGTAATGCTGATTAGATAATGTCTTGATAGACTTCATTCTATTTTTCCAACGAGAAATTAATGTTGCTTTTGAGCCTATAACATTATTGCTATGCTGTCTGTATAAAATATGAGGCACATCATCATAAAAAACCTCTCCTAAAAAAGCACACATATGAAAAATCCATAAATCATGCATAGTCATGTAACTAGGCTGATATTGCAAAAAAAAGTCAACAACTTTTCTGTTAAAAACTACTGTGCATCCAGTTGCTATACTTTCTACTAAAGATCGTCCTTTAGAAAATGTTACATTGCCTCTTTTATGCATTTCCCCAATAGAATTTCCCTCTTCATCAATCAAATATAAATTAGAACAATACATCGCAGGCTTACTAAAAGACATTTTTTTTAGTTTTTGAATTGCAACAAATAATTTATTCTTTAACCAAATATCGTCTTGATCACAAAAAGCGAAATAATCAAAAGAGTGTGTATAATTGCCCGCCAATTTAAGAAGCTCAGTAAAACTATTAATACAACCGATGTTTTTGCCAAAAATTAGTTCAGCAGTTAAATTTTTAGATGAAAAAGCTTTTAAAATATCCTGTGTACTATCTGTAGATCCATCATCCCTTATCAAATAATGAATTTCAACTCCTTCCTGTGTACATAAACTATCTAATTGCTCTTCCAAATAATTCTCCCCATTATAGGTTGACAGTAAAATAAGAATTTTATCCTTGATCATATTTGTATTCTTTTAGCTTAATCTAATTAATCTATTTTCATTACAAATCTCTTTTTACAAAAATTTAAGAATGAAAATAATAATTTAGTTTCAATTTATAAAATGAGTTTTATATAAAACAAATTGATCAATAACATAAATAAACCTATAGTTATAGGGAACAAAACAGCTATCTTTTTTTCTTTGAAAACATATAGTAAAAATGGAATTAATACTATTTCAACGATTGATAACAACTCACTTATCCTAAAACTAACCACTGGAATGTCGGAAAAAATGACAAAGCAACTTAAAGCGATTGTATAAATTTTAACAAGGAGGATAGAGTATCTATTTCTTAATGACAATATGTCGATTTTATAAATCAAAAACAAAAGAATGCAACATCGTAAAACTTGTAAAGAATTAAATAAATTAATAACATCTCCTTCACCATTTTCTATCTGCAACTTATACATGGTATACAATTTTTGAACTTGCTCTATTGGTAGTCGCTCTATTAAAAAACCAAGCGTTAAACCGCAAAAAACCATTAGATAAGATAAAGGTACAATGCTGAAATATAAATTCCTTTTTAAAGAAAATGGATTTAAAAACCAAAGTGGCAATATAATGACAGATGAATAATGAAAACTTATCGCAATTAAAGTCAGAAAAAAAAAGTTTTTAAAATTTCGTTCATATAAAGGCTTAATACACAGAAGCAAAATTCCAGAAGCTATGCCTACACGGATTTGGGTCATCTCTTGTAATATAAAAAAATTACTTACATATAAAAGTGCAGATAATAGGTACAATTTTGAAAGCTGTTTAATAGCGACAAACTTTAAACTCACTCCAATTATCGCGTATATTACAAAAAGAAAAATGGGATTATTAAATGTATATTTTACAAATGTTACTATAATTGTAAGAGTGGGTTCAAATCTAGTTGTTTCATAATTACTGTAATAAGCTAATAGATAATTTTTGTAATCTCTATCAACATCATCGTTACGAAAACCAGCAATAAGAACAAGAAAAAAACCAATTGATAAAAAACAAATACTCTTGTTAATATTTGATTTCTGAGGAACAATCACAAAAACAGAAAGTGCTATAAATACTGTAATAATAACATACACCATATTTTAATTATCTTTTATATCCAAGAGACCGTGAATAATTCGGTCTCTATTTAACAGTACCTTCAAATTAATTTCTGAAATAACAACTACTAACTCTATTGCATTAATTCTTAAAAATCAATTCAATAAATCATTCCAATAGAATTTATACTTTTCGTTTTTTATTCTTTTTTTTATATCAAAAAAACTAGCAATGTCAAAATCATTGATAAAAGACTCCCATTCTTTAAAAGGAACAAAATAGACAATTCCACTATCTTCGAAAACATTTTTTAATTCCAATAATGGAGTAGACAAGAAAGGAATTCCTGCAGTAATATAAAAAGAGGCTTTTGTGGGATAACAAATATTATAATAAAATCGAGTTTCATCGTAAGGAATGATGCCAACGTCACATTTTGAAGTCAAATAATGGGCATGTTCTTCCTGAAATTTTCCCAAATAAAAAATATTGCTGGACAACTTATAATCTAACATCCATTCTCCCCATTCACCTATAAGTATTAAAATTTCTTTTCGATTACTAAAAATTGAAATTAAAGCTTCAATTTGTCTGCCTTTATTCAAACTTCCTGCATAAATAAACTTAGTTTCAGTACTGTTAAAACATTCATGAATCTTTCCTGAATCTGATGACTCATTTATTTCGTTTGAGCCATTGATGATCACTTTGTAATTCAATTTGAAAGTATCATATACATATTTCCCCATTTCATGTGAGGCAAATACATATTTAGCATTTTTTAAAGCATATAATTGGTCTTGAAAAATTTTATGGGTTTCTTCAACAAACAATTCTAAATCTATAGCTTGCTCATAGGGCAAATCGTTAACCTCAATAGTTACATCATTTCGGTTTACTGTATGTTGAATTAATTTAAATACGAGTACCCTTATCCAACTAAATTTCAGAATAGAAATCGGAAATAAAAAAATGAGTGTTCCTTGATGAATAAATAAGATATTATCCTTCGATAAAATCATGATTCTCAAAACATTTAGCAGCGATCCAAAACGAATAAAAAGATTAGTATTATATATGGGAACCATTATTGCTTTTTTCTTCAAAAAAGAACTTCTAAAAGCCTTGTTTCTGGAACTCCCTCCATCGCAACTGCCTTTTACTGAATGCCCAAAATAATATAATTTTTTCATAATAAATTTTAAATTTTTTATCAGTAATTAAAATTTCAACTCTTTTAAAGTTTTGCTTTATTTAGGATTCTAAAAGTAAATACAATTTTACTTTAAAGTGACTATAATTCTAAACTCCCTACAGACGCAACTTAATCGTTTTTATTTTGAACAAAAGATGTTAAATTTAAAAGTACTTATATTAGGTGATATATAATTTATCTAAATAGTAACAAATAGGAAATTAAAATTTTAAAACATTAACTTTATATTCCATTAATAATTCAAATGGAGCAACTTCCAACAATCCTTTTTGAAGTTTTTTCAAAACATCACTAATGGCTAAAATATCACAATGATCATCAATATTTTTTATTATCGAGTCAATTTCAATTTTAGTTGAAAATTGAATTTCAAAAGGTTCATAATTATCAATTTCAATTGAAGAAAAATAGTCTAAAAACTTAATATTATCCCCATGTAATTTTTCACCAGGCAAATTATACCAAAGCGAAGGAATTCCATAAGCATGGGAAACAATTATTCCATGCAAAGAACTGGAAATAGTGAATTGACATGATTTTAAATCTTTAACCACTTTTTCTATATTGTCAAGTAAATTAATAATCAGGACATCAGGATTATTTATTTGTTTTGAGGTTTGATCAAAATGAACAAAATGAGGAATGATCCCTAATTTATATTTTTTTTCTTGAATAGGATTATAAACCAAAGGCAATAGTAATGCTGGGTCTCCAATGACATCTGGCACCTGATATCCTAATTCTTTTAATCTCTGCTGCGTGCATCTTCCTCTAACTGCATAAAAATTGGCATTAGTAATAGCATCATTTTTGAACATTATTCCAGAACCCCATATATTGCAATTTGGAGAATTATACCATCCAATAATACTGCCTATAGAAATCAGCGTAGGTTTTCTCCTGTCTTTTTTTAATAAGGAAATAAGGTCTTTAATTTTGTTACTACCCCACAAAATCCTATATATGTATATCGCGACTCCTTTCAAAGTACTGCATTTAATTGGCACATAAGTAACTTTAGCTCCAGTTAATTTTTCAACTAAATAAGGACCTAAGACATCTCCGAAATTTTGTCTATCGCCTTCCATTCTGAACCAATACATGAAAATAGTATTCATTTAATTTTTTTTACTAATTGTTTAAAGAAAGATTCATTAATAAATTATTGAAAACCAAAAATATTTTAAATTAAATTCGATATTTTTATTAAACATAAACTTTAGATTTTAAATAATTTGCAAATATTTTATTTTTTCAAAATCAATTATATCTTTGATATTTCGTTGATTATATGGTATATGTAAAATTTAAATTTTGTTTTGTTTGAAAGCCAAATAATGTATTCTCATGGATTATATTTTTGAATTAGCTTTTTTTTCTGCTGAATTTCATTCTAAACTATCGTTTTAAAAATTTCTCAAAAATAGTATGACGAATCAACTCCCGCTCTCGTTTATTAATTCCAAAAATAAGAATACAGCCTACTAGGACAAATTCTACAAAAAATACCCTAACACAAACTGAAATCCATTCGTTTGATATATAAAAAAAATTATTTAATAAGATAAAAATTATCATAGCAATCAAACTAACTACTGCAATTCTACCAATGACTTCTGTAATGAACTGTTTAACAGATAAATTTAAGTATTTATTTACAAAATAAAGCCTGAACGAGAATGAAAAGATAGAAATTAAAATACTCGTATAAAAAATCAATTCTGGCTTATTGTATATCTTCAGTAACAGATACACTATTGGCAGGTTTAAAAAAACCAAACTACCTACAACAATTTGATACCATTTAATCTTTCCTGTTGCCTGGGCTCCGGTCATCAAAGGACCTGAAATACAATCTATTAATAAATTTAACAAACAAAGAGTGACAAACTGCGACGTATAATGCGGAGGGGTTTTGAGCCATACTTTTAAGACAAAATCTACATTTGTCAAGATGGGACAAACAATGATTAACATCAAAAAATATGAAAATTTTGCACTTTGAAAAATAAGGCTTTTACATAATTCGATATGGTCTTTTGCGTAATTTTTAATAATTTGAGGATTTACAGCCATTTGAAAATTCATAACAAAAACATTTACCGCCGATTGTACTTGAAGTGTTATTCCATAAGCTGCATTTAAAACTGTGCCAAAAAAAAGATTAATAATCACGTTCATCCCTTGCCCCCTTGCAACTATAGCAATGTTTCCAAATAAATTCCATCCTGAATAAGCGATTAATTTAGTATACAATTCCTTTTCAAAGTAAAATTCATATTTACTTTCCTCATAATTTATTTTACAATAAATCTTATGTGCCGTTCTTACTAAAAAGGAAACAAAAAATAACAAACCAGCATAGAGAATAAGTTTGTCAAATGCAAAAAAATAAAGTAAATAAAGAATTATCAATTTTAAAAAGACTTCGACAATGCTCATATAAGCATAAATATTCATTTTTTCTCTTGCAATAATTAATGCATCATAAGGAACTTGTACTACTCCTAATAAAAAAGTAAATACTGAAAACTGGTATACCCAATTAACTGCCACCATTCTTTCCAAAGGCAAATTTAACTTATTATTAACAAACCACAACCCGAATGTCTCAGCTAAAACAAACACTAGAATACTTATGGCTATATGAATATTTAATGTAGCATTAAACGTTTTTTTTAATTGTTCCGAATCATTTCTACCTATGTCAAAAGTCAGAAACCTTTGTGTTGCTGATGACATAGCTCCATTAAAAAAACTAAACAATGTCACAATTCCGCCTACAATCGTGTAAACACCATAATCATTTACCCCTAACGTATTTAAGACTACTCTAGAAGTATATAGCGATATACCCATTGTGAAAAACATTCTTACGTAGAGTAAAAGAGTATTTTTGACAATTCTTTTTGAATTTGAATTTGGCATTTTTTTTATAATATTTTTAAACTGATTAAGATAAAAGTTCCCTCTTTCAATTTTTATGATATTTCCAATCTTAACTGAAGATAGAATTACTTTTCACTAATTCCTTCTAAAAACATTTCACTCTTGAAATTAGAGATTAAACTACTGATAACCAGAATATTGAAATTTATTTCTCTGATAAATTTCCTACCTCTTTTACGTTTGACATTTCAAATTAATCTAACTATTCTAATAGATTGGGATGACTAAAAACTGATGTTTAATTAACTTTTAATTTCGTCTTTCATTTTAGAATTTGTTTAGTACCTATAGGCGAAGAATGCTGAAAACTTATACCAAGTTAGAGTTTCAAATTCTAAACTTAATAATATTCATTAAACCATTTGATAAATAATTGAGTCCCCATTTTCAAATCAGAATCGGGACTGTAGCCTTTTGCTTTTTGAATCAATGAAGTGTCTGCATAAGTAACCTTAACATCTCCATCTTGCATAGGTAAAAATTGTTTCAAAGCTTTTTTTCCAATACAATCTTCCATTATAGATATGAAATCCATTAATTTTACCGGTTTGGAATTTCCTACATTAAAAATATCTGCTTTAGGTTCTGTTCTGGGTAAAATGGCAATACATCTCACTATACCCTCAACTACATCATCAATATAAGTAAAATCACGTTGCATGTCACCATTATTAAAAACCTTTATTGATTCTCCTTTTGTTATGGCATTGGCAAAAAGCATAGGAGCCATATCTGGTCTTCCCCAAGGGCCATAAACTGTAAAAAAACGTAATCCTGTTGTTGGTAGGTTATATAAATGACTATAGGAAAATGCCATCAACTCGTTGCTTTTCTTTGTTGCTGCATATAAACTAACTGGATGATCTACGCGATCGTCTTCAGAAAATGGAATTTTGGAATTTGTTCCATAAACAGACGAACTAGAAGCATAAAGCAAATGCACTATTTTATTGTGACGACAACATTCTAAAATATTAACAAAGCCGACTATATTAGATTGAATGTAAGCATGGGGATTTTCTAAAGAATAACGAACCCCTGCCTGAGCTGCAAGATTAACCACATGAGTAAATTTTTCTTGATTGAATAACTCTTCTAATCGTATTAAGTCAGTAATATCAATTTTGGCAAAACTATATTTGTGATAAATACTACTTTGCATTAACTCTTTATTTTCGGTTATCAGTTTACTATCAATACCCGTTTTCATCAAACGGGAATATTTTAAATTGACGTCATAATAATCATTAATATTATCAATCCCAATAACTTCATTCCCATTTTTAAGCAAAGATTTAACCAAATGATAGCCAATAAAACCGGCAGCTCCAGTTACTAATATTTTCATTTTCTTTTAAATTTTAATTTTTATTGCTTAGAACAGAAAGTGAACAAATACTTTTAAAGCAAATTTAATTTTGATTAATAAATCTCAAAAAAAAAACACAACCAGCTTTAATTTACCAAAATTTTCCTGAAAAACAAGTATAACAAAGTCAAAATCCCCATTAAAAAACCTCCAAATAAAACACCAAATACTTTACCAATTCTATCATTTGGTAAAGGCAGAATAGGACGGTCAATTATTTGTATTAAAGGTGTTTCCTTGCGTAATGTTACTTTAGCTAATTCCGTCTGTTTAACCAATTCAGTTAATATAGCAGTATTAGCCTGTACATCAACCTGTCTGTGGGCAGATGAAGTACGTTTTATATTCAAGGCAGGATTCAACATGAACGTATTATCAGTAGCCACGGCAACACCAGTAATAGCACTATTCAACGCAGCACGAATAGAATCTGTTTGCTTTTGCAAAATAGCCATATTCATTCTAGCTTTTTTACTTTTGGTATCAATATAAAATTTTCCTACCTGCCTCGCCAAAGCTTCGCAAAAATAAAATGAAAACAATTCATCGGCAGAAGCTACATCCATACTAATAATAGAAACTTTTATATTTTTTTGGTCTACTGATAAAGATTTTTTTGATAAATTATCATAAATTACACCTAAAATACTATCGTGCACTCTAGTAAAATATTTACGCTTGGTATTGGGCAAAAACTGCAATTTTTTTAATTTAATGTCATCATCCCATTTGTCTCTCCATTCTTTATTTTGAATGTACATTTCAGCCAAAGAAATTACCTTACCTTTTACCGTTACGGGAGTCATTAAAGTTTGTTCTACCATTGTTCGAGACTTGAACAACTCAGTCAAATTGGATCCAGTAAAGATACTACCGCCACTAGCGCCAAGGTCAATGCCAAACGAGTTGGCTAATCCTAAAGCTCCCCCCAATCCCCCTCCAGAATTTTCATCTTCTATAGCAAAAGTCAAAGTAGCTGTGTAAATAGGCTTTTTGAGAAAAGAATAAGTTAATCCCAAAGCTGCTCCAAGAATTCCTGCAAATACAATAATCTTATATTGGGCCAGCAAATAAGCATACAGTTCCTTGCCTTTTTCAATAAATTCTTTTAAAGAAATCTCGTCATTGGGTGTTTGTTCTTTCATATTTCCATTATCGGTTTATCGGTTCAGATCTAAAAGTTAATCTGTATTCATTACGTAGAAATTTTACTTTTAATTCTTTATATTATATTCGATTTTATGTTATCCAAAAAATTTAAATCTTTAAAATCAAAACTATGGTTTTATGGCCGTCACCAAAAGTACTCCCATACTAACGAGTACAGACGCAATACTCACCCATTCTCCAGTACTCATCTTTGTACCTTCTGGTTTTTCGGGAACTACAATTTGAGAACCAGGCAAAACCTCTGGATTATTTCTAAAAACAAATAAAATAGTATGAGTTACTGCAGCTTTGCCATTGGGATAAATGATATAAGCTTTTTTTCTCCATCCTTTGGCATCCAAGCCACCAACGGCATCCAAATAATAATTAATACTTCTACCTTTTACATAAGGAATGTCAGAAGTCAAGAGCACATTACCAGCAACTTTAACGGTCTCATTAAAGGCAGAAACCTCAATAACATCGCCAGGCAATAACGTAACATTTGCATTGTCATTTTGATTTTTGCTTACTTTCAACCAATCTACAGGTATAATTGCATATTTCAAATCTGCTACTAATTTTTTTTGTATAGTGTCTTTTCCGCCCAAATTTAAATCCACATTTTCAATTTGCTCAATTTGAGTTTTCTGGACTGATCTTTTTATTTTTACTCCATTCAAACTTGCCACAGATGTTAATCCGCCGGCTCTTTTGATAATGTCGTAAATTTTTTCTTTTTTATTGGCTAAGACATATTTCCCAGGATAACTCACTGAACCTGTTACCTCAACCATCTTTGGTTTCTCAATAACAGCCATCCTTCTGATATTTACCACATCAAAAGGTTTTAACTGAAAATTAATAGCTTGTTCATTTGAATCGGGTGTGATTTCAATATTAAACAATTCAATCTTGTTCGGATTTGTATCGTCAATAGTTTCAGCTTTAATCATTCTCGCAATTTCAACTCGCTTGGAGGCTGAGCCTGTTAGTCCACCCGCAGCAACAATTAAATCATTCAGTGTAAAATTCTCTTGATAATCATACAAATTAGGTCTTTTGATTTCGCCCTCAATAGTCACCTTATATTCTTCCGTAAAATCTAAAATAGAATACACCGTCACTACATCCTCTTTTTTTAAAGCTAAATCGGCATTGAAATCACCCGACATTGCTTTAGACAAATCAATATTGACGTTCTCGTAAGTTAAATCAGACTTTAAACGAATGATTCGGGCTCTTTGTAGATAGGCATCCTCTTTTAATCCTTCGGCTTGACGGATCAAATCCGAAACCCGCATCCCTTCATAAAACGAATAGGTATCAGGTCTGAACACTGCTCCTTTTATAATAATTCTGTTTTCAAATCGGTCCAAGATTTTGGAAACACGATACACATCGCCATTTAATGGAACATAAGTATTGTATTGTGAAGCTTGTATATCTGCGACTTTGAACTCTTTGGAAGTTTTTTGCACAACATTTACAGAAGCTGTATAGGCAAATTCATTAAATCCGGAAGCAAAAGTCAATAAGTTAGAAAAATACTCTCCTTTTTTCATTTCAAAAATACCGGGACGTTTTACCTCTCCCTCAAGGGTAACTCGATTGGTGTAAACTGGTATACGAATAACATCATTGTCTTTCAATCCAACATTATCCGATTGATCGCCTGAAACTAAAAACCGATAAATATCGATATTCCTAAATACTTTGTTGTTTCGAATCAACTCTATATTTCTGTAACTCCCATTTTTTCCTGGTCCTCCGCCTAAAAACAGGGCGTTGTAGACTGTTGCCAACGACGAAATAGAATAATTTCCGGGTTGTCTGCTCCCTATCAGTGTCACTTTTATGGTACGAATGCGACTCAAACTTACATTAACTTGTGACTGTCCAGAACGTACAGTACTATAGATTCGGGACATAGCACCTTTTATTTTTTGAGTAGCCGCTTCAATTGTCATCCCCGATACTGAAATTTGTCCAACATATTGTATACTTACCTTTCCTTCAGCTGAAACAGGGGCACTTGCGTTAAATTCCTGTACTCCATTAACACTTATTTGAAGCTCATCACCAGGACCTAATATGTAGTTTACTGGAGTTGCCAGTTTCAGATTAGGTTCAAAATTCAAAGTGGGATTATCAAACAACTCCGATCCAAAAACAAGAGAATTTAAATTGTCCTTTACTTTATTATTTTCAATTTTTTCTTGTTGTCGAACAGCATCTTCATTCCCTCCACTATTATTGGCACTTAGTTTTCCTCCCGCCGAAGTTTCCAAACGCTTTTTCAATTTGGCGAACTCAGCAGCACTCATTCCTTTGGACAAGGCCATTCCCTCAGCTTGAACTATCGTAATATTATTACTTTGTAATTGCAATCTTATCTTGTCGATGTCAATATCCGATAAATATTCGACTCTTACCGAACTAAGATCACTTGCATTCAAAATATCTTGAGCCTTTAGAGAAGAAGATTGAAAAAGGGCTATTAAAAGGACAATTGCTGTGATTATTTTTTTCATGCTGTTTTTGAATATTTTAGTTTATGACTTGAATTAAAACTAACTTTTTTGCTTTTGCTGAAATATCGTTGAATGTTATTATATTTCTTTTAATCTGATAAATAGTTTTCAAATTAAAATCAGTTTTTTAATTTTATGATAGTGCAAATTTATTAAAACAAATTTACCGAAACTTTAGTGATTTTACTTATTTATCTTATAAAATGGGTAATGAACGGACACGGCTTCGCCGCAGTAAGTCCCATTTTGGCTCACCTTTTATTAGAATTTCGAAATAAAACTGAAATTGTTTGAACATTTTACAAACAAAATCAAAATTCAATCTCAAAAAAATATTGTTTGTTAAATGAAATAAAATTATAAAATTAGCATCATATTAATTTCATATCATTTTTATGGCATTTTATAAAAAACCAATCACTTATTTCTTTTCCACTTTAAGAATACATCCCAAAGACTCCAAAACAAGTACATAATGGTTGTGTTTTACTTCCTGCACCATGGCAGTTCGGGCAACAAACGGCCCCGATTCCAGTACAATTTTATCACCTTTTTTCCATGTTGATACCATCACTTCAAAACTATCTGGTACATTCAGCCAATCCTGAATGGCCTCAATTTCTTTATCTTTTACAATGGCAGGTTTCCCCAACCAAAACAAGTACCGTAGGGCACCGGGTATTTCAAAAATAACATTCCGTTCCTTTTCATTGATTTTAACAAAAACATAGGAGTTAAACAATGGCACTTGCACTTTCTTCTTGCGATCAGACCATTGACTGACTTTAGTAATCAAAGGACAATAGGCAATAATCCCGATTTCATTCAAACGTTCCGCAACTTTCTTTTCCCATTTGGGCTTGGTGTAAATTACGTACCAGTTCATGCTTTTATTTCTTATTAATTCCTTTATGTACGAGCAAGCTTTATATCGAATTTCAGCTCACCATTCACTTTTCACCTCCACTATCCACTATATCCTACGAATACTGCTTCTCATAATACGAAGCATACGCTCCCGAAGTCACATTATTCAACCAATCTTGGTTATTCAAATACCAATCGATAGTGATTTCGAGGCCTTGTTCGAAAGTAACAGATGGCTTCCATCCCAATTGTGTATTAATTTTAGTTGCATCAATGGCATAACGCAAATCGTGCCCTGGTCGATCTTTCACGTAAGTGATCAATTTTGCTGATTCACCTTCAGTTCGACCTAGTTTTTGATCCATAATTTGGCATAATACTTTGACCAAATCAATGTTTTTCCATTCGTTGAATCCACCAATATTATAGGTTTCATGGTTCTTCCCATCATGAAAAACCAAATCGATAGCCACAGCATGGTCTTTTACAAACAACCAATCTCTCGTATAATTTCCATCTCCGTAAACCGGCAATGGTTTTTTATTGATAATATTATTGATAAACAACGGAATCAATTTCTCCGGAAAATGAAAAGGGCCGTAATTGTTGGAACAGTTTGTGATAACGTAGGGTAATCCGTATGTTTCTCCATAAGCACGAACAAAGTGATCCGAGCTTGCTTTGGAAGCCGAATAAGGTGAATTAGGATCGTAAGCGGTTGTCTCAGTAAATAAACCCTCAGCACCTAGTGAACCATAAACCTCATCAGTACTCACGTGGTAAAAACGTTTGCCATCAAAATTCCCTACCCATTGTTTTTTGGCGGCATTCAATAAATTCATTGTACCGATTACATTGGTTTTTACAAAAGCCAAAGGATCTTCAATCGAACGATCCACATGTGACTCAGCAGCGAGATGAATCACACCGTCAAACTGTTGGTCTTGAAACAAAACGTCTATAAAATTTTCATCGGTAATATCTCCTTTTACAAAAGTATAATTCGGTTCTTTTTCGATATCCTTGATATTCTCCAAATTTCCTGCATACGTCAAAGCATCCAAATTAAATATTTGATAATCCGGATAGTTTTGCACAAACCGTCTTACGACATGTGAACCAATAAACCCCGCCCCTCCCGTAATAAGTATCTTTTTCATTTATATATTTTATATTGTCAATTTTGTTTCTTCTAACACCTTCACTATTCACTTCTCACTATTCACTTCTAGCCATTCACTTATCACTATTCACATCTACAACTTCCCATCAACCCCATCAGTCAAAACGCCCTTGACGTCATACAATATACTGCATGTTTTTCGTAACGAATGAATGTCTAAATTCAAAAATGCTGCATGGGCAACACCGAGTACTACGGCATCAAAAGTGGCCTTGGGTGCTTCATTAATAACATTCAGTCCATATTCGTGCTGTACTTCAGCAGGATTGGCCCAAGGATCAAAAATAATCACTTGAATGCCATAATCTTCAAATGCTTTAATCACATCTACGATTTTGGTGTTGCGAACATCAGGACAGTTTTCTTTGAAAGTAATTCCCAACATTAACAAACGTGCACCATTGATAGTCACTCCTTTTTTTATCATTAGCTTCACTACTTGCGAAGCCACATAATCACCCATACTGTCATTCAAACGGCGTCCGGCCAATATTATTTCAGGGTGGTAACCTTTTTCTTGTGCTTTTTGTGCCAAATAATAAGGATCAACTCCTATGCAATGCCCACCAACCAGACCTGGTTTGAAGGGTAAAAAATTCCATTTGGTACCCGCCGCCTTAAGCACAGCGGCAGTATCAATGTCTAAAAGATTAAAGATTTTGGCCAATTCATTGACAAAAGCAATATTGATATCCCGCTGGGAATTTTCAATTACCTTGGCAGCTTCAGCCACTTTTATCGAAGGGGCAAGATGCGTCCCTGCCAGTATAACCGATTGGTACAATTCATTTACCTTTTGTCCAATTTCAGGTGTGGAACCTGAAGTTATTTTTAATATTTTCTCAACCGTATGCTCTTTGTCACCTGGATTGATTCTTTCTGGAGAATAGCCTGCAAAGAAGTCGACATTGAATTGCAATCCCGAAACTCTTTCCAGAACAGGTACACATTCTTCTTCGGTAACACCCGGATAAACAGTAGATTCGTAAATAACGATGTCTCCCTTTTTCAGAACTGAACCAACGGTTTCGCTGGATTTAAACAATGGTGTCAAATCGGGACGATTATTTTTGTCTACTGGAGTGGGAACGGTAACAATAAAATAAGTACAAGCGGCTATATCGGCTATTTTTGAGGTACAATATAATCCTTTTCCAGTATTTGCTTTTTGAACCAATACTTTTTGCAAAGTTTCATTATCAACCTCAAGAGTATTGTCTGTACCTGATTGTAATGCTTCAACTCTTGATGTATTAATATCAAAACCAACAACTGAAAATTGGGTAGCAAACAATCGAGCCAAAGGCAAACCAACATAACCCAAACCTATTACTGCAATTTTGATGTCTTTATTCAATTTCTTAAACTATTGTTGGTTTTAAAAGTACTATCCATAAAAAACAGAGTCAGTGTTTTCATAAATGAGCACAAATTTTCTCTGAATTAAGCCCACAAAGGTACAAAAAATAAGAATCGAATCGAATCAAAAAAAGCCATACCGAAAGCAAAATAAATGTTTTTTAAAATTACAATGGTAAACTACTCATAGTCAATAAAATATTTTTTAATAATTGCAAATTACAGCAAAAAATCATTGTTTTTAGTGATACCGACAAAAGATGAAATTTTATTTTTTTGTAAGTTTTTATAACGTAATTCTATAGATATGCACAATAACAATGTACAAATAATTGCAAATACAATTCAACAAATAGGAGTGTTTTGCAATTTCATTACCATAATTGGATTGGAACCAATTCAATCTTGTTGTCCGATTTAAATAATCCCAAATACAAAACAATTTTCCCATTAAGCCAATTGCCAAATCCGTATTAAGAGTTGTTTACTGTTGTGTTATTTTACTATTTATAGTATTCTTTTAATAACGAAAAAACTAAAGAATC
Source organism: Flavobacterium sp. N3904 (assembly GCF_025947305.1). Lineage (NCBI taxonomy): Bacteria > Pseudomonadati > Bacteroidota > Flavobacteriia > Flavobacteriales > Flavobacteriaceae > Flavobacterium > Flavobacterium sp. N3904. The sequence continues at coordinate 1,930,320 of NZ_CP110009.1, read as the reverse complement.
ATGTACAATTCCATTTTCTATAAAATGCTCTTTTAAAATCCCTTCTTGAACAAACCCGTTTTTTTTAACTATGCTTTGGGATGCAATATTTAAAGGACTAATATAGGCTTCAATTCTATTTAAATCCATACAGTTGAAACCATATTCTAAAATCGAAATAACAGCTTCGCTCATATATCCTTTTTTTTTATTTTCATCTTTACTTAAAGAATAGCCTAACTCTGCTCGACGATGATCATTATACCAATTGTGATATCCGCATCTTCCAATTATTTCATTATTGCTTTTCAGAACTATTAGAAAAGATAAAATTGTTCTATTATATGTTTTGTAACCTCCTTCGCGCTTCATTTTTTCTAGAGTGAATTCATCTTCATCTACCAATCCAAGGTATTTTTTAATTTTATTATCTGAATAATTGTCAAACATATATCCAATTATTTCAGGCGTAATTTTTCTTAAAATTAATCTATTCGTTTCTAATGTTTCAAATTTTATCATTCGAGTATTTTTAAAATATAAAGTTCTGGTGCTACTGCGGATTTGGAACTAAACCCTGTTTTTGGATTTACCACTCGAGCAATTGCGAACAGGCGAAGCAATCCCAATAACTATCGTGACCCAAATACAAAAACAACTTTCAGTTAAGTCTATTGTCCAAGTCCGTTGTACCCGTTAGCCAAAGTTACTTTTCCGCTATTATTACTTAAAGTTTTGCTGATTAATATCAATTTTCGGTAAATAAATAAAACACCTATTATTAAGCAAAAAATCTGTAGTCCATTATTTAAAACAACTTGCCTCGTAATCTTTTATTAGTTCTAAAACGCCAGCTTCTCCCTGAATAGCTAATTCTTTACTCTCAACTTTGTAAATAGTACTTGGACAATCAGTGATTTCTCTAGCAATTACTTTTTTCGAGATAAGTCTGCTTAAACCCATAGCTTCCATATATGAGACTTTACCATTGTTTGGTCTTTTAATAATGTATATACGTATTGCAGAGTAGTTAGGTTTAATATACCTAAGTAATTTTAATTTATTTGAATACATTACTAAAGCAAATCCTTCATTTTCTACATTTTCATAATTTAAAATGTTATCCTCATATTTCAAACTAAATGAACTTACATCGGAAGGTAGTAACACTTTTTTATTTCCATTTTTATCTAAAACAATTAACTTTTCTTGTAATTTATAATTTAACTCAACTTTGGACAAATAGTTTACTTTTAATTCAACATTTTTTAAAGTGTCATTTTCTTTGGTTATTATTTCGATGTTTGTGATTTGGGAAAAAGATTTATTTATTCCTGTAATAAGTAAAATAATGATTATTAATTTTTTCATGTTTTAATCTAATTTGCTTAGTTTGCTTTTTTTATAAATTATTTTTTTGCACTTAAATCTTCACCATATTGTCTTGTCCTGATATAGGTTGACTATTTTTGGTTGTTTTATAATTTCAAAAATAGGTGATTGTAGCCGTAATATTGATAAGTTTAGAAAAAATCTTTGAAGGGATTTTTTTCCAAACTTGTCAACATTCCTACGCAACTAAAATAGCGATTTTATTCTTCTTATAGGATTTGTATTTGTGGATTTGATTCACGTGTGCAAATTCAGGTGTTTTCATTCCCAGAGAGCAATGTCTACGTTCGTTGTTGTAAATTTCTATTGCTTGTTTTACCATTTTTTGAGCTGTTTTTAAGTTTGGAATTGTTTTATTTAATCCAAATTCGTGTTTTAATATTCCATTAATTCTTTCTGCAACAGCATTTTCATATGGGCTGGAATTTTGTGTTGTACTTAAAATAATGTTCTTAGATTTAGCAAATTCAGCAAAATCTGGACAACAATATTGCATCCCTCTATCGGAATGATGGATTAGATTTATATTGATGTAACGTCTATTTTTAACAGCCATTACTAAAGCATCTTTGACCAATTGTACGCGCATATTTGTATCAATTTTATAACCCATGATTTTCTTTGAATAAACGTCTGTGACTAAGGCTAAATAGGCATGCTGAGATGTGAGTTTAATGTAAGTTATATCACTGACAAATACCTGTTCAGCATGTTTTATTTCAAGGTTGACAAGTAAGTCTTTTGATTTGTAAAATCCATGTTTAGAGTCGGTTGTAATGTGATAAAGCTTTGTTTTTGGTATTAATAAATTGTGATATCTTAAAAAATGAAAGAACTTGTCTCTACCTATTTTTATATCATTTTTTTTAAAGTCATCTTTCAAGTCAAGATAGAGTTTTTTGGCTCCATATCGAGCCATTTTTTGGCGAATAGGAGTGATGAGTTTTTTGATTTTTTGAGCCTCTAAATCCTCAATATTCTGTTTATTAATTCGTTTGTAATAAGCCTGAGTGCTTATTCCGAAGCACCTGGAGAACCATTTGATTTTAAAAGGTCTTTTTTCTTTTTCTCCACTTCTTTTAGCAATGCTTCGGGCAATGACTTTTTTGCAAAATCAAGATTAGTACTTACTTCAAAATCAGCAATTATCATTTGTTGAAAGTCTTTAATGAATTCCAGTTCTTCGATACGCTCTTTAAGTTTTTTTAGTTCTTGATTTTTGCTCATAGTTTTGGAGTTTTGTTCAAAGGAACGTAATTTTTTCATCCAATACGTTATTGAAGAGCGAGAAATTCCATGTAATTTTGAAGCATGATTTAGGGAAATTTGACCGTTAGAAATTTGGTCAATGATGGAAAGTTTTAAGTCAAAACCGATTTTTTTGTACTCAATTTTTGGACAGTGTTCTTTTTTTGTGGGTTCCATAGTTTACTAAAAGTGTTTAATTTTTAGTCAACCTATTTCAGGATTTGTCAAACGGAGCAATAATCGCTAACGTCCCCGCGCTACAAGTAGTTTGGGACTAAATTAAGCCCATTATTCGGATTTGCCAAATCTCCCAAATACAAAACCAATTTTTCGATTAAGCCAAATCCCCAAATTGCTTGTAGCGTGTGTTGGCAGTAGTTTTTTTTTTAATTTTCAATTTTTACTATAATCTTTTTTTCAAAATTTCTATTGTCGGAAGTGCTACAATTAAAAGTAACTTCATAGTCGTCTGTTGAAAAAACACTTTCATTTTTAAATGATTGGCTAAATTCAAATACTTTATCGGCTCCTAATAATATCCATTATTTGTTTCGTAAATTGCAATTTGTTTTTTTATCTCATCTATTTCTAATAAATTTTGATTAGCATTTATGGTTACATTTTTATATGTGAATGGATGGTCGAATTTTATGGAATATGTATTTTCAAGTAAGTAATTATCTATTACACTTCCTTTTGTAAAAGCGTAACATTTTCCTGATAATCCTAAATCTAAACTGGCAATAAAATCAGTGTAATATGAAACAATAAAAACTATATCATTTTTTAAAACACTCGTTTGCTTGAAATTATTTAATTCTCTTTCACTTTTTCTTTCACTTACTGTTGCTCCATTAAATTCAATACTCGAAATCAAATAATGTTCTGGTGAACAACTTTGACTTGCAACAATCAAAAAAAGGTAAATCCCTATAATTTTAAGTATTTTTTTCATATTCAAAATTTTATTTTCGCTTTTTTCGGGCAAAATTACTGCCAACGTCCCGCTACTACAGCGGGTTTGGGACTAAATTAAGCCCTATTTTCGGATTTGCCAAATCATCCCCAATACAAAACCATTTTTCCATTAAGCCAAATGCCCAAATCCGTTGTAGCATCTATGTAAAAGCATAACTTAGAGTTACTAAAAACGAAGATTATGCAATTACAAGATGCCTTAATAAAACCAAAGATATTCATTGCTTTAGATATTCACAAAAAAAGCTGGACCGTTTCCATTCAAACTGATTTGTTTTTTCACAGAACGTACTCGATGCCTTCTGTCGCCGAGGATTTATTTCAATATGTGGAGCAGACATTTCCTAATCACGAAGTGGATCTGGTTTACGAAGCAGGTTGCTGCGGGTTTTCCGCAGCCCGCTATTTTTTAAACTTAGGTTGGAATGTTTCGGTGGTCAATCCATCCGATGTCAAGACAGGAGACAAGGAGCGGTATCAAAAAACAGACGCCTTAGATTCCAAAAACCTGTCCAATCAATTAAAGGCTGGAGTTCTCAGGGGAGTTTATATTCCTATTGAAGAACACGAACAGTTTACGACTTTGGCCCGTCATAGAACCCAAGTCACTAAGAAACTCCGACAAACCAAACTGCATATCAAAAGCATGCTGCTGTTTCATGGCATAAAGATTCCAGATGAGTTTGATAGCCCGAATTGGAACCAAGATTTTATTGTATGGCTGGAAAAAATAAAATTCAGCACCAGCTGCGGAGAATTGGCTTTGCAGGGCAAAATACGGATGTACAAATTTATCAAGTCAGAGTATTTGGAAATCGCTAATCAAATGCGTGCTCATTGCCGAAAGACCCATAAGAAAGATTATAATCTCTTGAGGAGCATTCCTGGAATTGGAGGTTATCTGGCAAGTGTAATTCTGGCCGAATGTGGTGATTTGCGCCGATTCAATAACGAGGGACAATTTAGCTCTTACATCGGATTGGTGCCCGGGATTTACAATAGCGGCGGTTCGGAAAAGTGTTTGGGAATAACCCCTAGAAGCCGTTCACAATTACGAAGTTATTTAGTGGAAGCAGCTTGGATTGCCATTAGAAAAGATGCCGAAATGCAAAACTATTACCGCAAACATCAAGGCAAGAACGTAAAGAACGTCATTATTAAAATAGCCCATAAAATGGCACGAAGAATACTCTCAGTAATTAAAACCGAAACGCCCTATCAAATCAATAGAAATTTAGTGTTAGAAAAATAAAAACAATCTTCTTAAAAAACTCAGTTATACCAAAAATAGACTGCAAAACAGCTATGGCGGTTCTATAAAATGAAGCCGCATTTTGTAGTAGGCAGCTATTTTTTTTCTTACAATCAAACAGATGCTGGTGGCTGCACAAAACAGACCACATATAGGAGTATGAGTTTTAAGAATTTTAAAAGAAAGACTATGTAATAAAAGAGATATAAATTCCTGGCATTATTGAAAAAGTTAGAATAACTTTTTCAATCCAAGCCTTCGGCGGACAAAAAGTTGTTTCCAACTTTTTCAACAAGCCGTTGGAACGGAATTCTATACTCGAAAAATAAACGACATATAACCCTCTCAAAAGTTGTGAATAACTTTACGATGCTTTACATAGGAGTAGCTGTTGGGAGATGTTTTTTAATTGTTAAAATGTATATCCAATCCTTAAAGTAAAATAGGGTGTGTATTGAATTTCATTTTCTGCAACTCCGTCAACATTTTGCGCGTTACCATTGTAATAATTTGGCTTCAAATATACAATTCTAACTCCCAATCCAACGCCAGTTTCGTAAGTGAGATGATTTCCTATTTGGCGTTTTAAGCCCCAAGTTGGGATTATAGTTAAGTCTGCAGTTTTAGTTATGTTTTCGTCTAAATTAATTACAAACCAATCTGGATGATAACTTGTTTTAAGTGAAATATAATTCCCACTATTTTTTGATATGTTTTTCCCTTTAGAATTTCTGTTTTTTAAGTTATAATAATACCGTGGTTCTACTGTTAAAACGGGTTGCAGTATAAATCCAGCACCATCATAATGATCTCCAACCGCAAAATCATATTCTATTCCAATTTCGCTTCTTAACGCTAAACTATTCGTGAGTTTAAACTCATTATTTAACCAAATTCCTGAAAACCCTGTTTGAATTCCAAACATTGATTTCTCAACACTAACATCTTGTGCATTAATATTTACACTCATTCCTAAAAATAATAACCCTAAAATATATTTCATTTATATGTTTTTTTAATTTACATGATTTCTGTTAAAATATCTCCCAACGTTCTTGCGCTACAAGTAGTTTGGGACTAAATTAAGCCCATTATTCGGATTTGCCAAATCTTCCAAATACAAAACCCAATTCAAATTAAGCCTAATACCCAAATTGCTTGTAGCGTGTGTTGGGCAACGTTAATTTTTAAATTCCTTTATTTCAATTTTCAAATCCTCTGGCACATTTATCCACTCTGTCGATTCTGTAATTAATAATCTACAATTACAATCTGTAACAATGAGAGATACTATATGTTTGTACCAATCTAAATATGACCATTCTCTTGGCTTTGGCGAATAAAGACAATTTTTATTATTATCCCAATGTACTTCTGATGCACTTCTATAAATCATTGGGAATTTTTCTGTTTCAGGTTTAATTAAAAGCCTTTCAGATTCATCAATCTCAATTTCAATAATGTTATCAGTTCCCATTTATGTAATTCCACCATTTATCCATATCTTCTGTCTGATATGATTCAATTAATAATTTCAAGTCGTTTTGAAGAGTTAGTTTTAAGATATCAGCACTTAAGTCAGGTCTAAATACCCAAATCCACGATATTATTTCAGATGTCAAAAGAGGTTCATTGTCAGGGCAAAACTCTATGTAACCATCGCAAACTCCAATGGTATTTACATATAAAACTCCAACTGCTGATATCCTTTCGTCAAGTCTATCAAAATCCACAATATTCGAAAATTTCACTTCAATTGGAGTAGAGTCAATCAATGTTTTTAATTCTAAAATCATAGCGTTCGTTTCTTTTTTAATTTTGCCCAACTAGTAAATAAGTCTAATAAACATCCTCCTTTTTGGTTTTGCTAAAGTATAAATAAATACTTATTAATCGGGCAAAATTTCTTTTTTTCCGGCAGTAAAACAATGCTCAAAAAAATACCAAATCTTCTTTCTGTCTATAGTCACTCCTCAGCACGCGTGAGGGATAGCGCCAAATTACCGCAGTAATGGCAATAGCCCGACCGAGTTGTGCAAAGGGGCTGTGTAAGCAGCGCTATAAGTAAGCCCCTTTGCACAACGGGGTCACGCCCAAATAGAAGGCCATGTTTTTGGCAAGGCTCTATATGCTGTAGTTGCGGCAGTTGGCATTACTGCAACCAAAGCGAAACATCAAGTTGTAATGTCCACAGCTGCATAGTTTCCTATTTTCTTAAAACCATCATTGATGTCGATACCAATTTTATAGTTCTTAACTGTAAAAATACTGTTTAGAACTGCAATTTTACAGTTTTGTAGTTAGGAACATTAATTTTATCAAAAATCATTTCTGAAGAATAGCGATGCCATTAATCCAACCCTGTCTTTATTAAAACAGTTTTGTTTATTACCTAAAAAAAAGGTGCAAAAAAAGAGCTAACTTTTAAAATTAGCTCTCTTTCTTTATAATAATTTTGCCAGATAGACCTTATGATCACCATTCACTACTCACTATTAACTATTAACCATCAAGAACCGATAGCCTGATACACAAAACCAATGCTTTCCAATTTGGCCTTATTCAGTATATTTCTTCCGTCAAAGACAAAAGCTGGTTTCTGCATCCCATCGTATATCTTTTGCCAATCATAACTTACAAATTCATCCCACTCGGTAAGTACAGCAATTGCATGTGCATTTTCGCAGGACAGATAAGGATCTTCAAAAGTAAATATGCTTTTTGCATTCTCTTCTGTTCCTCGTGTTTCCAGATAATCAAGATCTGAAAGTATCTTTTTGCGCGACACTTTAGGATCGAATACCGCAATTTTTGCCTGCTCGTTTATCAGGTCATCGGCAACATATATCGCTGCAGATTCTCTGGTATCATTAGTGTCTTTCTTGAAAGCCCAACCCAAAAAAGTAATTTTTTTGTCGGCAACTGTGTTATAAAGTGTTCGCACTACATTATTGGAGAAACGACGCTTTTGATGGTCGTTCATAATAATAACCTGTTCCCAGTAATCGGCAACCTCTCTCAATCCGTATGATTTGGCGATATAAACCAAATTCAAAATGTCTTTTTGAAAACACGAGCCCCCAAATCCTACTGAAGCTTTCAGGAATTTTGACCCAATTCGGCTGTCCATACCAATGGCTTTGGCCACTTCATTGACATCGGCTCCAGTTTTTTCGCAAAGTTCAGACATCGCGTTGATAGATGATATGCGTTGCGCCAAAAAGGCATTGGCAGTCAATTTTGACAATTCTGATGACCAGACATTGGTTGTCAATATCTTTTCTGGACTCACCCAATTTGAATATACATCAACCAAAGCCTGAATCGCTTTTTGACCTTCTATCGAGGTATCTCCACCGATTAAGATGCGATCCGGACTCAATAAATCCTGAACTGCGGTACCTTCGGCCAAAAACTCAGGATTAGACAAAATCTGGAACTGAACACCATTTCCGGTATTGTCAAGAATACTTTTGAGCGCTTCGGCAGTTCGTACTGGCAAAGTCGATTTCTCTACCACTATTTTATTGTCTTTGGCAACTTTGGCGATTTGGCGGGCACACAATTCGATATATTTCAAATCGGCAGCCATTCCTTTCCCTTTTCCGTAAGTTTTTGTTGGTGTATTTACCGATATAAAAATGATTTGGGCTTCGTCTATGGCCTTGTCAACTTCGGTAGAAAAAAATAAATTTCTGCCTCTGGCCTCTGCTACAATTGTATCCAAACCCGGTTCATAAATTGGAATATTATCTGTATTTTCATCATTCCAAGCCAAGATTCTTTCGGTATTCAAATCAACAACCGTAACCTGAATGTGTGGACATTTTTGAGCAATAACAGCCATTGTTGGTCCTCCAACATATCCTGCACCAATGCAGCAAATTTTTGTAATTTTCATATCTGTTCTATTTTCACTATATATTTTATCTATACTCTAAAATCTATTTGCTAAGATTCTCCCAATACCACCCTACAGCTTCTTTCAAACCTTGTTGCAGTGAAAACTTGGGGTCATATCCTAAAATTGTTTTGGCCTTGTCGATACTTGCCAACGAATGGGGTATGTCTCCAGCTCTGTTTGGTCCATACTCAATAGCAACTTCAGCAATCTTCGGATCGTATTCGGATAAAAATGTTTTTAAATAACCTACCAAATCATTTAAGGTATTGCGGTCTCCATAAGCGGTGTTGTAAACGGTATTTACCGCTGCAGGATTGTCTGCAGTCATTGCCAACTCATTCATCTGAACTACATTGTCTATGTATGTAAAATCGCGAGAATAATTTCCGTCTCCGTTTATTTTTGGGCTTTCATGTTGCATCAATTGCATCACAAACTTTGGGATTACTGCTGCATAGGCTCCGTTGGGATCTTGCTTTCTTCCAAATACATTAAAATAACGCAATCCAATGGTTTCCAATCCGTATGTTCTGCTGAAAATTTCTGCATACAACTCGTTTACATATTTTGTAATGGCATAAGGAGATAATGGTTTGCCTATAACATCCTCTACTTTTGGCAATCCAACGGAATCCCCATAGGTAGAAGAACTCGCTGCGTATACAAATCGTTGTACATTAGCATCACGAGCAGCTACCAACATATTCAAAAACCCGGAAACGTTTACATCATTTGTAGTAATAGGATCATTTATAGATCTCGGCACAGAACCTAATGCCGCTTGGTGCAAAACATAGTTTACGCCTTGAACAGCCTGTTGGCAAGTTACCAGATTCCGGATGTCCCCTTCAATTAAAGTAAAATTCTCATTGTTTATAAAGTCCTTCAAATTATGACGATGCCCTGTAGCAAAATTATCCAAACAAACAACCTTGCAATTTTTAGACAAAAAATATTCACACAAGTTAGAACCTATAAATCCTGCACCTCCTGTTACTAATATTGTCTTTTTATTGATTTCTTGCATTGTTGATTACTTTAAAATTTATCTTACTTTGAACGTTTATTTTCTAAAAATTATATCAAAAATACTTTTCTTTTTTTCAGCCTCATGGTATCCGTTAGAATAATTCCCATTTCCATAACCGTATCCGTATCCATAACCTCCGCCGTATTTAGCTTTATTTTCAAAACCGTTCAAAATAATACTTGTATTGTGGAGTTCCCCCCTATTTACTCTATTATTCAACAAGGTGATCATCCCTTTCTTTGTAAAATTTTGTCTCACTATATACAAAGTAACATCACTATATTGAACCAGTTCCAGTGAATCTGCTACCAAACCTACCGGAGGAGTATCCAGAATTATATAGTCGTATTTTTCTTTGAGTTCCTCTATTAATTCTCTCATTCCGTCACTCAATATTAACTCGGATGGATTTGGCGGTACGGGTCCAGACAGAATTACATCTAGGAAAGGAACTGAAGTGTGATTTACAATTTCTTCCAATTTTTTTTGCTTGATTAGGTAATTGACTACTCCAACTTGATTGGTCAAATTAAATTCTTCAAATAATTTTGGTTTTCTTAAATCCAAACCAACAATAACTGTCTTTTTTTCGCTTAAAGCAAACACTGTAGCAATGTTTATAGAACAGAATGTTTTTCCTTCACCACTTACCGAAGAAGTAATCATCAGCGTTTTTGCTCCTGCAACATTATTCTTTTTATATAAAAATTGAAGAGAAGAACGAATCGCCCTAAAGGATTCTGACAAAGCTGAATTTGGTTTCTCGTAAACAGCCAAACTGTCTTTTTGGGTGTTTATCCCTATAATACCGATTAACGGAATACCCGTAAGCGCCTTTATGTCCTCGGGATTGTGAATCGCATTGTTGATAAAGAAAATTCCAACAATGACTAGCAATGGGAGTAACAATCCCAAAAATAACGCCAAGATATAGTTTACCCCCGTTTTTGGACCTATCAAACCGCCACCTATATCTTTTGCCGGATCTATAAAATGTATATCCGATAAATTGGCAGCTTTTACAATATCGGCTTCACTTCTTTTTTGAAGAAAAGTGTTGTAAATATTATCGTTTAAATCATATTTTCTTTTGATTTTAATAAGCTCTTGCTGATCATCCGGAAGACTTTTTATCTTACTTTCCGCTTCATTGATTTTGCTTTCAACCATGGCCAAATCATATTGGAGTGAAGCTTTTGCGGTAGTAATATTTTCAAGTAAAACATTTTTTATCGCTTCCATCTGATTGTCAAAATCACGAAATATTTTTTCACTCTTGACAGCATATGCCATTTCAGATCTCTGGGCCGAAAGCGCAATTAATTTAGAAACATTGACAACAATATTTGGATCTTCAATTCCCGCAACTGATGGAGCTGGAAGTTTTGAATAATCAACGCTATTTTTTAAATAGGTTTTTAATGAATTATAATAGGTTATTTTTCTATTTACAGCATCTTTCTGAACATCAAAGTCCAAAATTTTATTCGAAAATTTGTCACTTCCTCCTTCTTCTACATCATAAATGTTTTTCCCTTTCCTAAATGATTTTAGCTCATCACCCGTCTGTTTTAATTGGGATTCCATAGCAACGAGCGTACTGTCAATAAAGCGAATTGTATTGGTTGCAAATTGATTCTTACTGTCCAATTGTCTTTTTATCAACATATTAACAGTCGCGTTCAGATAATCAACCATCCGGGCCTTATTTGTCCCTTGCATTCCCAAGGTAATGATAGAGCCTCCTTTGTCATCCGTTTTTACATTTATCCCTCTATAGTTTGAAACTGTCCCATCAAAATCATTAAATCGTACAAAGTATTCATTCCCTTTGTAAAGCCCGGGATTGTCTTTTATTTGCAATTTCAAATTCAAAAAAGGCAAAGTCACTTGTTCACCTACTTTGTATTTTTTTACGAATTCACCTTCTTGTACCGCTGTATTGCTATAGCTATTATCAGAATAGTGAATCAAAGAGACAGATGTTCCTTCAAAAGGGATTCTTATTTGATATTCGTTTTCGCTCAAAAATTTAATCCCTATAAGATGTCCCGTTACTTGTCCCTGTTTTTTGTCAATGTCCAAATAAAAAGGTACTGCTCCATAAGCATCCTCCAGATTGTATTTTCCTTGAATTAAATAATCAATGTAAAATTGCAAATTAGCAACTACCAATTCATTATGGGACCGCGATTGAAGTGTGGTCGAAATGGTTTGAATTTGATCTGAAGTTCCTCCCCAATTAAACACCAAACTCGTATTGGAAGTAAAAAGCGGATTTGTTTCTTCTTTTATTGAAATAAGAGTTTCGATACCGTAAATCTTTTCTTTACGAATATTAACTTGATAAGCGATAAAAAGGGCTAAAAATGTTGTTGCCAAAAACCATTTCCAATAACTTAAGATTTTTATTAAAAAACCCTTAAAATCAAAACTAGATTGATTTTCAAAAACCGAAAAATCTTTAATATCTAACATATTTTGAAATTGATTTTAATTTTTTAGCAATAAATAGGTGGTAGTAAACAATGACAAAAGCGTGATAATAGTTGTCAATGATTGAATCCCTGTACTGCCCGTTCCCCAAGTTTTTTGTCTAAGTGGCTTAACATAGATATAGTCATTAGGCTGTAGATAATAGTACGGAGAATTCATTACGCTGATATTTGTCAAATCAATATCCTTCATCTCAGTTCCGTTGGGGGTTTGCCTGATAATGGTTACTGCTTTCCGGTCACCTGTTGTGGTTATATCTCCAGCATTTGCAATAGCTTCCATAACATTTACTTTCTCTTGAAACAATGTTTTGGTACCTGTACTTTGTACTTCACCATTTATGGTATAACGAAAACCTGCTAGTTTGACAACGACAAAAATACTGGCATTTTCTTTAAAATAATCAGTCAACAACTGTTTCTCGATACTTACTCTTACTTCTTCCAAAGTAAATCCCATCACATTCATCTCGCCCAAAACAGGTATTCTAATGTTACCATGATCGTCTACTGTAAATCCGTCAAAATATAAACCTGATTCCGATTGACCTGAAGCTTGACCATCTGTTGTGGGATTAAAAATTGCAACTAGTTTTGGATCGGCTGCTTTTATAGTAATGCTCAAAACATCATGTGTTTGCAATCGATAAGGTTTTGACTCTACCATTGCAATTGAATTTTCACTTATAGGATCTCCTTTTTTTTGAAGATAAACTAAATCCTTCACCGGAATACAAGAAGTAAATAAGATACTAATCAATAAGAATATAAAGAATAAACGTCTGTTCATTTTTGAAAATTTAATAACAAATATAGTTTTTCAATTACTATTTAAAAAGCATTATAGCTTAATAAACTGCTTAATTGGTTTTTAAAGATTTTTCAAAAGGCACCCTATGCAAAATACTGCGCCCGAGAGTTACTTCGTCTGCGTATTCTAACTCGTCTCCTACAGAAATTCCTCTGGCAATTGTAGATACAATAATAGCACTATCTGCAATTTGTTTGTAGATATAAAAATTAGTCGTATCTCCTTCCATTGTAGAGCTTAACGCAAAAATTATTTCGCTTACTTGACCCAATTTAACTTTTTCGACCAATGAAATAATGTTCAATTGACTGGGCCCTACTCCATCTATAGGCGAAATTTTCCCTCCCAAAACATGATAGATGCCTCTAAATTGACCTGTATTTTCTATAGCCATTACATCCCGAATATCTTCGACAACGCAAATGATTTGATGGTTTCTGTTTTTATTGGCACATATCTCACAAGTAGAACTGTCCGAAATATTATGACAACTGTTGCAATACTTAATGTCTTCACGCATGGATAACAATGCCTGTGACAAAAAAGCGACTTGCTCTTTGGGCTGTTTCAACATGTGCAAAACCAGTCGCAATGCGGTTCGCTTACCAATTCCTGGTAACTGAGACATTTCATTGACTGCTTTTTCTATTAATTTTGAAGAAAATTCCATGGATACAAAAGTAAGCAATTTGACAAACTGCATTTTTAGAAAATTAGGCTTATTTTAAAATCCAAATTTCATTTTTTTAAGCAAAACAAATGCAAAATATAAAATTGTTGCTATTAATAAACAGTTTTGTCTCTGGTTGTCCCAGATAAATACTAAAATAAATTAATATTTATTTAAAGTCAATAATACTAATGTACAAGCAACTTCAACCTTGATATTGTTTAATTCCAATAACTGATAAAACTCTGGATTTTCGGTACCAGGATTAAAGACCACACGCTTAGGCTTTGCCTCAACTATATAATTATAATAATCCTTTTGACGGGTAGGATTAATATAAAGGCTTACTGTGTCTATATTTTTTATTGGAATTGCTTTGGTTTTAATCTTAATTCCGGCAACTTCTCCCATATTTTGCCCTAAAGCCAAAACTGAGTGACCTTTGCCTACCAACATTTCGATGGCCTTGTATGCTGCTCTTTCTGGTTTTGTAGTTGCTCCTAGAATAAGCGTTTTTTTATTTTTTATCATTTTTTTTCTATATCTACTGCAAAAGTAAACAAAAAGGAGCAAGTGCCTGCAATTTGTCTACTTATAGGTTTGCATATTTATGATTTTATTAAAATACCGAAAAGAGAAAGTTAGTAATAAATGAATTATCGGCAATAAAAAACAATATCCTAACACGGCAATAAAACCAGTTCTTTAAAAAAGTGTATTTTTACAATAAAAAAATAAAACTGCATGGATTTATTTATCTATCTATTTGCCGCACTATTTTCGGTATTAAACCCAATTGGAACTGTTCCTATTTTTGTTGGATTAACTAGTGGAGACTCAAAAAAAGAACGATCAAGAATATCATTATGGACAGCAATAAATGTTTTTCTTATCCTGATAATTTCGTTTTTTATTGGAAAATACGTTTTAAGTTTTTTTGGAATCAGCATTGATTCCCTTCGTATCGCTGGCGGTTTAATAATTGTTAGTTCAGGTTTTTCACTCCTCTCTGGGAAATTCAATAAAAAAAGAGGTATAAACAAAAAGATAGAGACTGATGCACAGCAACGAAATGATATAGCATTAACTCCTCTGGCAATGCCAATGTTAGCTGGACCTGGATCTATCTCTCTTTTAATTGCGTTTTATCAGGAGCACCATGCAACAAATGAACTCATCATTGCTTCCTGTGCCATACTGGCTATAGCTGTTGCTATTTTCATAATTCTGAAAAGCGCTCATTTTCTGGCTCAATTACTTGGAGCATCTGGTATAGTTGCTATTTCTAGAATTGTTGGTTTTATAGTAATTGCAATTGGAATTCAATATATAGTGAGTGCGCTTATCAATATCATCAAAGGAAATTTGATGTGAGCCCAAAAGATTTCAAAAAAACCAGATTCCCATTTTTTTAAATTGGAATCTGGTTTTTTTCATTGTAATTATAATTTATTCTCTTGGCAAAAAAATCTCTGCCATCATGCATCTGGCACTTCCGCCACCACAAGCTTCAATCGTATCAAGACTAGAACTCAAAATCGTAACATGTTCTTCTAATTGAGTAATTTGCTTTTTACTCAAACTTTGATGAGCTGAGGCACTCATTACCAAATACCTTCTGTCGTCAGCGCCTTTAACCTCAAGCATATTACCCGCAAAATTATTGACTTGTTCTTCGGTAATTAGAATCACTTCTTTCTCATCCCCTTTTAGGCTATCCAGAACCATTTTTCTTTCCTTTTTGTCGTCGATACAATCTGCACAAATAACGGCAAAAGTCTCACCAAGACACATCATCACATTGGTGTGATAGATTAATTTACGTTCGTTATTGACTGTTTGAAATGCTTCGAAAATTACGGGAGTAAATTCAAAATCTTCACAGAATTCAATAAATAATTCTTCATCGGCACGCGGAGAAAGAGCACAATAAGCTTTACCATTCTCTCTGTCTAATACTAAACTTCCAGTACCTTCCAAGAAAAAACCATCCTCTTCTGCCGATGTATAATCCATAATATTATCGATTACAAATCCTTTCTCTTCTAGTGTATCCAAAATATCCTCACGACGTTCATGACGTCGATTTTCGGCAAACATAGGATATAAAGCTACATCACCATTTTCATGAAAAGAAATCCAATTGTTTGGAAAAATACTATCCGGTGTATCCGAATTTTCTTTGTCATCTACTACGGTTACATCAACCCCAACCGCGCGAAGCTTTTCAACAAAAACATCAAATTCCTGTTGTGCTTTTGCATTTACTGTGGCTGGCAAAAGACCGTCTAAAACTTTTTGATAATAATTATTCACTGCCGTTTGTTCATTCATACGGAATGCAACTGGCCGAATCATCAAAATGGAGTTTGTTGTTTGTTTCATATGTTGATATTTATTGTTTTTTATTGGTCATACGTAATTCGCATATCTTCATTAGTACTCGCTACAAATAATCGTTTAGGCGCATTTCATATTTTTATGGTAATATCGTTAAAAGAATCTATTGCTTAAAGTTAAACAATAAAACCCAAATTGATTTGTTAATCTCTAATTAATGGCAAAGTAGAACATCTCAACAATCCTTCCTGTTTTGCTATTTCGGCATATGGAATTTCTTCTACTACAAATCCATTTGCCCGTAACCAATTATTCAATCTTGTGAAATTCTTTTCAGAAACAACAACATTTGTATCTATCGAAAAAACATTCGAATTCATATGATACATTTCGTCTCTTGTAATATGGAACAAATTTTCTTTTCCGAATAAATCTACCAGAAACATATAGTCAGCTTCTTCTCTAAATCCTCTTTTGTATATAATTCCCTTATCGTTTCCAACCGGTTGAAAACAACAATCCAAATGTAAAGCATTATCACGGGCTTCTATTTTCGATTTTACCAAATCAAATTCTTTGACAATTTTGTTTGGAAACAATTCTTTTATAAAATTTACTCCCTGCCAATTGGTCCTTGCAGTTATATAACTCGCATAGTCACTTCCTTTATAAGTGCCTACAAAAACATAATCATTCCAAAGCATCACATCACCACCTTCAATATGAACTTCCTCAGGTGGACGAACCACTTTTGCCGGATTAATTTGATCAATAACATACTGAATGGCGTCCAATTCTCGTTCTCTATCAGGTAATATATTTGATTTTACAAAAGTATCATCAATTACAAAACCAATGTCTCTAGCAAAAATCTGATTGTAATTTTCAATCATTTCAGGCCTCAAAACAGTAACGCCATACTTTTGAAAAACACTATTGAAAGCCTCCATTTCAACCACCATGTCTTTTTCAAGAGGATAAGTATTTGCTAAAATATGTTCTAAAGATTTGGGATCGTAAGCTTCGTTCTCTAATGGAGTTGGCCCGTTATTAACCGCTGATCCCAACACTACCACTCTCAATCTTGAAGTCTCGTTTTTAATATTTAATTCTAGCATTTTTTTAAACTTTTGCCAAAGATAAAAAAAAAGCTTCACCAATTAGTGAAGCTTTTTATCGTATTTATGATATTATGACTTTGGATATTCTCTCAAAGGATAACCAGTATAAATCTGTCTTGGTCTTCCAATAGGTTCTTTATTCTCCCTCATTTCTTTCCATTGTGCGATCCAACCTGGTAATCTGCCTATTGCAAACAATACAGTAAACATATCTGTTGGAATTCCTAATGCTCTATAAATAATTCCGGAATAAAAATCTACATTCGGATATAAATTTCTTGATTTAAAATATTCATCTTCTAATGCGGCAATCTCCAACTTTTTAGCAATTTCAAGAATTGGATCTTCTACACCCAAAGTAGCAAGAACTTCATCTGCCGCTTTTTTGATAATTTTGGCTCTTGGATCAAAATTTTTGTAAACTCTATGACCAAAACCCATTAATCTGAATGGATCATTTTTATCTTTTGCTTTGGCCAGATATTTGTCTGCATCACCACCAGTGGCATGTATTTCTTCCAACATTTCAAGTACGGCTTGGTTAGCACCTCCGTGCAATGGACCCCATAAAGCCGAAACTCCTGCTGAAA
Source organism: Flavobacterium sp. N3904 (assembly GCF_025947305.1). Lineage (NCBI taxonomy): Bacteria > Pseudomonadati > Bacteroidota > Flavobacteriia > Flavobacteriales > Flavobacteriaceae > Flavobacterium > Flavobacterium sp. N3904. The sequence goes on along the minus strand of NZ_CP110009.1, from coordinate 1,912,510 downwards.
TTGAAGCAAAAAGACCAGCATGAGATGAACCTACCATTCTAACTGTAGATGTAGAACAATTTTGTTCATGATCTGCGTGTAAAATAAATAATTTATCTAATGCATCTATTATAATTGGATTTGCTGTATAAGGCCCTGTAGGCAACTTAAACATCAAATTCATAAAATTCTCAACGTATCCAATTGTATTATCATAGTAATTCAAAGGATATCCCATACTTTTTCTATAAGTCCAGGTAGCAATAACTAAAAATTTAGCAATAGTTTTACAAACTGCGTCATACATGTCTTTTTCATTATCGGCATCTACAGACTTAGGGTTAAATGCGGTCAAAGCACTTGTCAAGGCAGACAAAACTCCCATCGGATGTGCAGTTCTTGGGAAACCATCTAGAATAATCTTCATTTCTTCACTTACCAAAGTGAATTTGCGAATGTCGTTCTCAAATTGTTGCAGTCTTTCAACTGAGGGCAAATTTCCAAAAATTATTAAATAAGAAACTTCAAGAAAATGAGATTTTTCAGCTAACTCTTCAATAGAATAACCTCTGTAACGTAAAATCCCAAGTTCCCCATCCAAAAAAGTAATTTCACTTTTACAAGCACCAGAATTTTTATAACCCGGATCAAGAGTAATCACCCCCGACATATCACGTAATTTACTAATATCTACGGCAGCTTCATTCTCACTTCCAATAATTACCGGAAGCTCAAATTTATTACCATCGATTTCTAATATCGCTATTTTTGACATATTTTTTTATGAAATAAAATTTAAATTATAATTTACCAAATCTAAGGAATTCCACATTAAATTAAAAACTAAATGGTCAATCAATTTGTTAAATATTCAATAAAAAAGCCATTCACTTGAGATGAATGGCTTTTTTATTATAATCCTATTAGTATTACTTAATTTTAAAAGCGTTTTTTCCAGGAAAATATGCAGAATTCCCAAGTTCTTCTTCAATTCTTAATAATTGATTGTATTTCGCCATACGATCTGAACGAGAAGCAGATCCTGTTTTAATTTGACCACAGTTTAATGCAACTGCTAAATCTGCAATTGTATAATCTTCAGTTTCCCCTGAACGGTGAGACATTACTGAAGTATATCCTGCATTTTTAGCCATATTCACAGCAGCAATTGTTTCCGTTAAAGTTCCAATTTGGTTCACTTTTACCAATATAGAGTTAGCTATACCTTTCTCAATACCTGTAGATAATCTTTTTACATTTGTTACAAATAAATCATCTCCAACCAACTGTACTTTATGACCAATTTTTTCGGTAAGTAGTTTCCAACCATCCCAGTCATTTTCATCCATACCATCTTCGATAGAAATAATTGGATACTTAGCTACTAATTCAGCTAAATATTCAACTTGTTCAGCAGAAGTTCTAATTTTTCCAGTTGGACCTTCAAATTTAGAATAATCATATTTACCATCTACATAAAATTCTGCAGAAGCACAATCCAAAGCAATCATAATTTCGTCACCAAAAGTATAACCTGCCAATTCAACAGCTTTTTTAATAGTATCCAAAGCATCTTCAGTACCACCAGCTAAAGTTGGAGCAAACCCACCTTCATCGCCAACAGCAGTCGAAAGACCTCTGTCATGCAATACTTTTTTAAGGTTATGGAAAATTTCTGTTCCCATTTGTAAAGCTTGTGCAAAAGAAGTTGCCTTAACTGGCATAATCATAAACTCCTGAAAAGCAATAGGTGCATCAGAATGTGACCCACCATTGATAATATTCATCATTGGTAAAGGCAAAGTGTTTGCAGAAACACCACCAACATATCTATATAAAGGTAATCCCAATTCATTTGCAGCAGCTTTTGCAACAGCAAGAGAAACTCCAAGAATTGCATTAGCTCCCAAACTAGATTTAGTTGGTGTACCGTCTAAATCAATCATCATTTGATCGATTAGATTTTGCTCAAAAACAGAAGTTCCAATTAATTCTTCAGCAATTTTAGTATTTACATTTTCAACCGCTTTCAAAACACCTTTTCCAACAAAAGCTTTTCCACCATCACGTAATTCATGTGCTTCATGCTCTCCTGTAGAAGCTCCTGAAGGAACAGCGGCTCTACCTAAAACTCCATTCTCTGTAATTACATCAACTTCTACGGTAGGATTACCTCTTGAATCAAAAATTTGTCTTGCGTGAATTTTAATAATAATACTCATTATTCTTATTTTTTATGTTATTAATTTGTATTTTACTCAAAATTAAGTAAAAAAAATCACAAGTCTTTATTCTTAAAACGTTAATATGTTTTTATTTATTAACGATAACGTTTTAGTCTTGTACAGATTTGATATTTTCAATAAACTGATCAAAAAGATAAGAAGAATCGTGCGGTCCAGGGCTAGCTTCAGGATGATATTGAACAGAAAAACAATTTTTATTTTTCATTCTCATACCTGCAACTGTACCATCGTTCAAATGCAAATGAGTAATTTCTAAATCAGGATGATCGTCCAATTCTTCTTTATTTACTGCAAAACCATGATTCTGAGAAGTGATTTCACCACGCCCCGTTATTATATTTTTTACAGGATGATTAATCCCTCTGTGACCATTGAACATTTTATAAGTTGAAACACCATTTGCCAAAGCAATAACCTGATGCCCTAAACAAATTCCAAACAAAGGTTTATCATTTACGATTATCTCTTTAGCTACGTTTATGGCACTTTCTAAAGGATCTGGATCTCCAGGACCATTAGACAAGAAAAAACCATCAGGATCAAATGATGCCAATTCCTGAAAAGTAGCATCATAAGGAAACACTTTAATATAACAATCTCTTTTTGCCAGATTACGAAGTATATTTTCTTTAATTCCCAAATCTAAAGCAGAAATTTTATAAGTAGCGTTTTCATCTCCATAAAAATAAGGCGCTTTAGTAGAAACTTTTGAAGCCAATTCCAATCCTTTCATGTCAGGAACTTCAGCTAATAAGATTTTTAATTCTTCTACAGCAGTGTCATCAGTACATATAACAGCATTCATTGCCCCGTTTTCACGAATATAACTTACTAATGCTCGAGTATCAACATCTGAAATACAGATCAAATTCTCTTTGATAAAATAATCTTCTAAACTACCCGCAGAATCTTCACGAGAATAATTAAAACTAAAATTTTTGCAAATTAAACCTGCTATTTTAATACTGTTAGATTCAACCTCTTTGTCATTTACCCCGTAATTCCCAATATGGGCATTTGTAGCAACCATTAACTGACCAAAATAAGAAGGATCAGTAAAAATCTCCTGATAACCGGTCATGCCTGTATTAAAACAAACTTCTCCAAATGTTTTACCACTTATTCCAATAGATTTTCCGTGAAAAATTGTTCCGTCACTTAATAGAAGAATAGCGCTTTTTCGTGTTGTATATTTCATGTGTAATTTAATATTGTGCAAATTTAATTTTTTAAAACAGCGGATGCAATGTTTTTAATAAATAATTCAATCAATGAGGTACTCGATAACAAAGAGTAACAAAAAGACAAAAAATTGTTCAAAAAAAAGAAAGAAATAATCTTTTACATTACAAAATGCCATGATTACAATTCTGTTTTCGATAATTAGTAAAATGAACAAAAATGGTTTTAGAAAACAAAAAAAAAGGATAAACTATAAATAGTTTATCCTTGATTATTATCGAATGATTATTTTCATAATTATTCAGCAGCAGTATCAGTTGATTCAACTTCAGCAGCTGGAGCTTCAGTAGCTTCGTCTGCTTTTTTAGCTTTCCCACCACGACGGCTTTTTGCTTTTTTAACTTCTTTCTTACCTCCGTTGTAAAGCTCATTGAAATCTACCAATTCGATCATTGCCATATCAGCATTATCTCCTAAACGATTTCCAACTTTAATGATACGTGTGTATCCTCCTGGACGATCACCTACTTTAGCAGCTACATCTCTGAACAAGTCAGTTACTGCATATTTACTACGTAAGTAAGCAAAAACGATACGACGATTGTGAGTTGTATCTGATTTTGATTTTGTTATAAGCGGTTCAACAAATTGTTTAAGCGCTTTAGCTTTAGCAACAGTAGTGTTAATACGTTTGTGCTCAATAAGAGAACAAGCCATATTAGCCAACATAGAACTTCTATGTGCAGTCTGTCTGCTTAAGTGATTGAATTTTTTTCCGTGTCTCATGACTTGTTTTTTATAACTTCATCTTGCTACTATCCACTTTGGAGAGCAAAATATGAAGTAATTTATTCTTTATCTAGTTTGTATTTTGCCAAATCCATTCCGAAGTTCAAATTTTTAATCGCAACTAGTTCGTCTAGTTCCGTTAAAGATTTTTTACCGAAATTACGGAATTTCATTAGGTCATTTTTATTGAACGATACTAAATCTCCAAGTGTATCAACTTCAGCCGCTTTCAAGCAATTTAATGCTCTAACAGACAAATCCATATCAACAAGCTTAGTTTTAAGCAATTGTCTCATATGTAATGATTCTTCATCATACGATTCTGTTTGTGCAATTTCATCAGCCTCAAGTGTAATTCTTTCGTCAGAAAACAACATAAAATGGTGAATTAAAACTTTTGCAGCTTCAGTAAGAGCATCTTTAGGATTGATAGAACCATCAGTTTTTATTTCAAAAACCAATTTTTCGTAATCTGTTTTTTGCTCTACACGGAAGTTTTCAATTGAATACTTAACATTTTTTACCGGAGTAAAAATTGAGTCAGTAAAAATAGTTCCTATTGCAGCATTTTGTTTTTTGTTCTCTTCAGCAGGAACATATCCTCTACCTTTTTCGATGGTTAAATCGAAATTCAGTTTGATTTTACTATCCAAATTACAGATAACCAATTCTGGATTCAAAACTTGGAAACCTGAAATGAATTTTTGAAAATCACCAGCTGTCAATTGATCTTTACCTGAAACAGAAATAGTAACTGATTCATTATCTATATCTTCAATTTGACGTTTGAAACGTACTTGTTTAAGATTAAGGATAATTTCGGTAACGTCTTCAACAACTCCTGAAATAGTAGAAAACTCATGATCTACACCTTCTATACGAACAGATGTAATTGCATAACCTTCTAATGCTGAAAGCAAAACTCTTCTAAGTGCATTACCAACGGTCAATCCGTATCCTGGTTCTAAAGGTCTGAATTCAAACTTACCTTCAAAATCGGTTGAATCGATCATGATAACTTTATCGGGCTTCTGAAAATTAAATATTGCCATAAATTTCGACTAAGTCAATTATTATTTGTTGTACAACTCTACGATTAATTGTTCTTTGATGTTTTCTGGAATTTGAAGCCTAGCAGGAACAGTAACAAAAGTACCTGATTTAGTTTCATTATTCCAAGTAATCCATTCATAAACATGACTTGAATTAGATAAAGAACGTTCGATAGCTTCTATAGATTTAGACTTTTCACGAACACCAACAACATCACCTGGTTTCAAGTGATAAGAAGGAATATTTACATTTTCTCCGTTTACTGTAATGTGACGGTGAGAAACGATTTGACGTGCACCTCTTCTAGATGGAGCAATCCCCATTCTAAAAACTACATTATCAAGTCTTGCTTCACACAATTGTAACAATACTTCACCAGTTACACCTTTGGTAGCTGATGCTTTTTCGAATAAATTTCTGAATTGTTTTTCTAAAATTCCATAAGAATATTTAGCTTTTTGCTTTTCCATTAACTGGACAGCATATTCAGATTTTTTCCCTCTTTTTTTAGCCATCCCGTGTTGACCAGGTGGATAATTTCTTTTTTCGAAAGCTTTATCGTCTCCGAAAATTGCCTCGCCAAATTTACGAGCGATTCTTGTACTAGGACCAGTATATCTTGCCATTTTAAATTGTTTAAGATTGAGATTATGAATTCAGGTCTTATCCTTCGATAATCTATATTCAATCTAGGTTATACTATAAAAATTTTTGAGTATTAAACTCTACGTCTTTTTGGAGGACGACATCCATTGTGAGGCATTGGAGTAACATCGATAATCTCTGTAACTTCAATTCCACCGTTATGCAAAGAACGGATAGCAGACTCACGTCCGTTTCCTGGTCCTTTTACATAAACCTTTACTTTTTTAAGTCCAGCCTCAAGAGCTACTTTACTACAATCTTCTGCTGCCATTTGAGCTGCGTATGGAGTGTTCTTTTTAGAACCTCTAAAACCCATTTTACCAGCTGAAGACCAAGAAATAACTTCACCTTTTTTGTTAGTCAAAGAAATAATGATGTTATTGAAGGTAGCAGAAATATGAGCTTCTCCCGTTGATTCAACGATAACTTTACGTTTTTTTGCAGTTGCTTTAGCCATATTACTTATTATTTAGTTGCTTTTTTCTTGTTCGCAACAGTTTTTCTTTTACCTTTTCTTGTTCTAGAGTTGTTTTTAGTTCTTTGTCCTCTTAATGGAAGACCAGATCTATGACGGATACCTCTATAACATCCAATATCCATTAAACGTTTGATGTTTAAAGAAACTTCAGAACGTAATTCTCCTTCAATTTTGAAAGCTGATACCGCCTCACGAATTGCTCCGATCTCGTCATCATTCCAGTCTTGAACTTTTTTATCTTGGCTAACTTGAGCTTTTTCTAAAATCTCAATTGCTCTACTATTTCCTAATCCGAAGATGTAGGTAAGTGCTATAACACCTCTCTTATTTTTCGGGATATCTACCCCTGCTATTCTTGCCATAATTATCCTTGTCTTTGTTTAAATCTAGGATTCTTTTTGTTTATTACGTACAATCTCCCTTTTCTACGCACAATTTTGCACTCGGGACTTCTCTTTTTTACTGATGCTCTAACTTTCATAGTGAATATCCTTTAATATCTATAAGTAATTCTTGCTTTTGACAAATCATAAGGACTCATTTCTAGTTTCACTTTATCACCAGGTAATAATTTGATATAATGCATACGCATTTTTCCAGAAATATGAGCAATTACAATATGTCCATTTTCTAACTCTACACGGAACATCGCATTTGATAATGCTTCGATGATGGATCCGTCTTGTTCTATTGCTGATTGTTTTGCCATAAGTTAAGCTACCGCTTTTCTATTTTTACCACTTTTCATCAAACCATCATAATGTTTATTCAACAAGTATGAATTAATTTGTTGAATTGTATCAATTGCAACTCCAACCATAATTATCAATGAAGTCCCTCCAAAAAACATAGCCCAAGATTGTTGAACATCCATAAGACTCACAACAATCGCTGGGAACACAGCTATCAAAGCAAGAAATAAAGATCCTGGAAAAGTTATCAAAGACATCACTTTATCAAGATAATCAGAAGTTTCTGCTCCGGGTCTAATCCCAGGAATAAAACCACCGCTTCTCTTTAAATCATCAGACATTTTGTTAGTAGGTACTGTAATGGCAGTATAAAAGAAAGTAAATACAACTATCAAAGTTGCAAAAACAAGGTTATACCAAAATCCAAACATGTTACTAAAAGCACCAACAATAGATTGTGATGCATCTGACTTAGACAAACCAGCGACAGCAGCAGGAATAAACATAATTGCTTGTGCAAATATAATTGGCATTACACCAGATGCATTAAGCTTTAATGGAATCCATTGTCTGTTACCACCCATCATATCTTGTTCGAAATCTCCAGAAGTTGTACGACGAGCATACTGCACTGGAATTTTTCTAATTGCCATAACTAATAATACACAAGAAATAATAACAAGCAACCAAATAATGATTTCGATAACCAATAACATTGGTCCTCCATTATTATTAGTAACTCTAGTTGTGAATTCTTGCATAAAAGCTTGAGGCAACCTAGCTAATATACCAACCATAATCAAAAGGGAAATACCGTTTCCGATTCCTTTATCAGTAATTTTTTCTCCTAACCACATGGCAAAAATTGTACCTGTAACTAGAATAACCACTGAAGAAAATAAGAATTCAAAAGAGTTAAACCCTAATAAAAATGCTGAACTAGGTAAAGTTCTATAAAGATTGTAGATATAAGTTGGTCCTTGTACTAATGTAATAACAATAGTTAACCAACGGGTAATTTGATTGATTTTTTTTCTACCACTCTCTCCATCGCTTTGAAGTTTTTGCAAATAAGGAATTGCAATTCCCATAAGTTGCACTACAATAGATGCAGAAATGTAAGGCATAATTCCCAAAGCAAAAACTGAAGCTTTAGAAAATGCACCTCCGGTAAACATGTCTAGAATAGATCCTAATCCATTTTTTGTCTGTCCTGCTAAACCAGTTAATTGAGTTGCGTCAATTCCTGGAAGTGTAACATGAGCACCAAAACGATAAACAAGAAGTAGACCTAAAGTAATAAGAATTCTATTCTTTAGTTCTTCTATTTTCCAAACATTACTTATTGATTCAATAAATTTCTTCATCTTAATTGAAAAATTACATGATTACAGCTTCTCCTCCAGCAGCTTCAATAGCAGCTTTTGCAGTAGCAGTAAATTTGTGAGCAGTTACTTTTAATTTTGCTGTCAATTCTCCTCTACCTAAAATCTTAACGATTTCATTTTTGGTAGCAAGACGATTAGCTACATAAACTGTCATATCAACAGTATCTGTAATTACTCCATTATCAACTAATAATTGAAGAGTATCAAGATTAACACCCTCGTATTCTTTACGATTGATGTTAGTGAAACCAAACTTAGGCACACGTCTTTGAAGAGGCATTTGCCCACCTTCAAAACCAATCTTTTTAGAATAACCAGAACGAGATTTTGCTCCTTTGTGTCCTCTTGCAGAGGTACCACCTTTACCAGAACCTTCTCCTCTACCTAATCTTTTATTTTGATTGTGTGTAGAACCTTCAGCAGGTTGTAAGTTACTTAAATTCATAACAGTATTTGTTATTTAGTTTCTTCAACAGAAACTAAGTGTTTAACTTTATTTATCATCCCAAGGATTGTAGGATTTGAATCATGCTCTACAACTTGTCCCATTTTACGTAGACCTAAAGCTTCCAAACCTCTTTTTTGAGTAAGAGGGCAGTTGATTTTGCTTCTAACTTGTTTTACTAATAATTTAGCCATAATTTCCTTGAATTAACCTTTAAAAACTTTTTCTAAAGAAACGCCTCTTTGTTTTGCAACAGTATAAGCACTTCTCATTTGTAATAAAGCATCAAAAGTTGCTTTCACTACGTTGTGAGGATTTGAAGATCCTTGTGATTTAGACAATACATCATGAATTCCTACTGATTCAAGAACTGAACGAACAGCTCCACCAGCAATAACTCCTGTACCATGAGAGGCAGGAATTAAGAATACACGTGCACCACCAAATTTACCTTTTTGTTCGTGAGGAACAGATTGTCCATTCAAAGGAATTTTTACTAAATTTTTCTTAGCATCTTCTACTGCTTTCGCAATTGCTTCAGAAACGTCTTTAGATTTTCCTAATCCGTGACCAACCACTCCATTTTCATCACCTACAACTACAATAGCAGAAAAACCAAAAGCTCTACCTCCCTTTGTAACTTTAGTAACACGATTTACACTTACCAAACGATCTTTTAGTTCAAGACCACTTGGTTTTACTAGCTCTACATTCTTGTATTTACTATTAGACATACTATATTAGAATTTAAGTCCAGCCGCTCTCGCGCCTTCCGCTAATGATTTAATACGACCATGATATAAATAACCTCCTCTATCGAATGTTACAACATCTATACCGGCTTTCAAAGCTTTTTCTGCTACTAGTTTCCCAACTGCAGTTGCAACTTCTACGTTCGTACCTTTTCCTATTTCTTTTTCTCTTGAAGAAGCAGCCAATAAAGTAACTCCGTTTACATCATCAATTAATTGAGCGTAAATTTCTTTGTTACTTCTAAAAACAGATAGTCTTGGATTAGTAGCAGTACCACTGATCGTTTTTCTAATTCTGAATCTAATTCTTTGTCTTCTTTCAGGTTTTGTTAATGACATAATGTTATTTTTTAAGCTGATTTACCTGCTTTTCTTCTTAATACTTCACCTACAAATTTAACACCTTTTCCTTTGTACGGCTCAGGTTTACGGAAACCTCTAATTTTTGCCGCAACTTGACCTAAAAGTTGTTTGTCAAATGATGTTAATTTTACAATTGGATTTTTACCTTTTTCAGATATTGTTTCAAGAGTTACCTCTGGTGCAACTTCTAGAATAATATTGTGTGAAAAACCTAAAGCCAAATCTAATTTTTGACCTTGATTTGAAGCTCTATAACCAACTCCTACCAATTCCAAAGATTTTGTAAAACCTTCAGACACTCCGATAATCATGTTATTGATTAAAGATCTGTACAAACCATGTTTTGCTCTTTGGTCTTTGTGATCAGAAGATCTTTCTACTTGAACTTGATCTCCTTCAACTGTAACAGTTACGTCCGAAAACTCCTGTGTCAGTTGACCATTTTTTCCTTTTACTGTAATAATACCATCAGCAACCGAAACAGTTACTCCAGCTGGTATTGTTACTGGGCTTTTACCTATTCTTGACATCTTATATAGTCTTTAAAATTAGTATACGTAACAAATTACTTCTCCACCTACATTTAATTGCTTGGCTTGTTTACCTGTCATCAACCCTTTTGAAGTTGAAACAATAGCAATTCCCAATCCGTTAAGGATTCTTGGTATTTTAGAAGCACCTGCATACTTACGTAAACCTGGTTTACTAATTCTTTGGATATCTTTTATTACAGGCTCTTTAGTATCTTTATCGTACTTCAAAGCAATTTTGATTGAACCCTGTACAGCGTTGTCTTCAAATTTGTAACTTAAGATATAACCTTGATCAAATAAGATCTTTGTTATTTCTTTTTTTAGATTAGAAGCTGGAATTTCGACAACTTTGTGGTTTGCAGCCACAGCGTTTCTAACTCTCGTCAAATAATCTGCAATTGGATCTGTATACATATGTATTGATTTGCGGTAACGGTTTTCGATTAAACGTAATCGAACCTGAAACCAGTTTATAAATGTGAAAAACAGACGTGATTACTCACGTCTGAATATTTTTCTACCAAGATGCTTTTTTAACACCTGGTATTAGTCCATTATTAGCCATTTCACGAAATGTAACACGTGAAATACCGAATTGACGCATATACCCTCTTGGTCTACCTGTTAATTTACAACGATTGTGCAAACGAACTGGAGAAGCATTTTTCGGTAATTTTTGCAAACCTACGAAATCTCCAGCTTCTAACAAAGCTTTTCTTTTCTCAGCATACTTAGCTACCGTTTTTTCTCTTTTAACCTCACGGGCTTTCATTGATTCTTTAGCCATATCTTAATTCTTTTTAAAAGGTAAACCTAATTCAGCCAACAATGACTTTGCTTCTTTGTCTGTTTTTGCAGTAGTTACAAAAGAAATGTCCATTCCAGATATTTTATTTACTTTGTCAATATCAATTTCAGGGAAAATGATTTGCTCTAAAACACCTAAATTATAATTTCCTCTACCATCAAAACCAGTAGCTTTAATACCACTGAAGTCTCTCACACGTGGCAATGCTGAAGTAATAAGTCTATCTAAAAACTCATACATTCTTTCACCACGCAAAGTTACTTTTGCTCCAATAGGCATCCCTTTTCTTAATTTAAAAGACGCAACGTCTTTCTTTGAAATAGTAGATACTGCTTTTTGTCCAGTGATCTTTGTCAATTCATCAACTGCATAGTCAATCAATTTTTTATCAGATACTGCTGCACCAACTCCTTTACTCAAAACGATTTTTTCCAATTTAGGAACTTGCATTACGTTTGTGTAACCGAATTCTTCTTTAAGAGCAGAGATAACTCTACTCTTATATTCTTCTTTTAGTCTAGGTATATATGCCATTACTATAGTACTTGATTAGATTTTTTTGAAAATCTTACTTTCTTATCTCCTTCAACTCTGATACCTACTCTAGTTGTTTCCTTTGTTTTAGGATCAATAAGAGAAATATTAGATATTTGTATAGAAGCTTCCTTTTTTACAATACCACCTTGAGGGCTTTTTGCACTAGGTTTCGTATGTTTTGAAACCATATTTACACCTTCAACAATTGCTTTGTTTTTCTCACGGTATACACGTAATACTTTACCTTCAGCACCTTTATGGTCTCCAGCAATTACTCTTACGATGTCTCCTGATTTTATTTTTAGCTTTATCATCTTAAAACGAATTAAAGCACTTCTGGTGCTAATGATACAATTTTCATGAATTGTTTTTCACGAAGTTCTCTTGCTACCGGACCAAAAACACGAGTTCCTCTCATTTCCCCTGCTGCATTCAAAAGAACACATGCATTATCATCGAAACGGATATAAGAACCATCGGCTCTTCTTACTTCTTTTTTGGTACGTACAACAACTGCAGTTGAAACAGCTCCTTTTTTAACGCTTCCGTTAGGCGCTGTATCTTTGATAGAAACTACAATCTTGTCTCCAACAGAGGCATACCTTCTTTTGGTACCTCCTAAAACACGGATAGTTAAAACTTCTTTAGCTCCAGTGTTATCTGCGACTTTTAGTCTTGATTCTTGTTGTACCATAATTATTTAGCTCTTTCTAGGATTTCAACTAATCTCCAACATTTTGATTTACTTAAAGGACGCGTTTCGCTAATTCTTACAGTATCTCCTATGTTACAGTCGTTTGTTTCGTCATGCGCTACAAATTTCTTTGTTTTCAACACGAACTTACCGTATAATGGGTGTTTTACTTTTGTTACCTGAGCAACTACAATGGATTTATCCATTTTGTTTGAAGTAACAACCCCAACTCTTTCTTTTCTTAAATTTCTTTTTTCTTCCATCTTTCAGCAGAATTATTGTAATTCTCTTTTAGTAAGTTCGGTAGCTAATCTTGCAACTGTTCTTCTTACACTTCTAATTTGAAGTGGGTTCTCAATTGGTGAAATAGCGTGAGCCATTTTTAGGTCGGCATATGCCTTCTTAGTCTGGCTAAGTTTTTCTTGCAACTCCGCTGCAGAAAGATCTTTTATTTCTGATTGTTTCATAATATAATATAGATTATGCTTCGAAATCTCTAGCAACTACGAATTTGGTTTTTACTGGAAGCTTTTGAGCTGCAAGACGTAACGCCTCTTTTGCAACTGATAAAGGAACTCCTCCAACTTCAAACATAATTCTTCCGGGTTTAACAACGGCAGCCCAATACTCAACTGCACCTTTACCTTTACCCATACGTACCTCAAGAGGCTTCTTAGTGATAGGTTTGTCTGGAAATATTTTGATCCATAATTGTCCTTCTCTTTTCATAAAACGAGTTGCAGCAATACGCGCAGCTTCGATTTGACGAGAGGTTAAGAACATTCCATCTTCATGTACAGATTTAATACCAAACATTCCATTTGAAAGTTCATGTCCTCTTTGAGAATTTCCTTTCATTTTACCTTTTTGTACCTTACGGTATTTTGTTCTTTTAGGCTGTAACATTTTTCTTTAGTTTAAAAATTTACTTTCGTTTACGAGCGTCTGGTTTTCCACCTTTATTAAAAGGCTTTCTGTCTCCTCTAGGAGCATCGCCACCTTTACCACCACCAGGTTGTTTTTTATCCATTCCTGCAAGTGGAGAAAGATCTCTCTTTCCATAAACTTCACCTTTCATGATCCACACTTTGATTCCCATTCTACCATAAGTAGTATGCGCTTCAGCAAGTGCATAATCAATATCAGCTCTGAAAGTTGATAGAGGAATTCTACCTTCTTTGAAACCTTCTGAACGAGCCATCTCTGCACCATTCAAACGACCAGAAATCAAAACTTTGATACCTTCTGCGTTCATACGCATAGAAGCAGCAATAGCCATTTTGATTGCACGTCTGTAAGAAATTCTGCTTTCGATTTGACGACAGATGCTTGTAGCAACTAGATACGCGTCAAGTTCAGGTCTTTTAATTTCAAAGATGTTGATTTGAACCTCTTTGTCAGTAACTTTTTTAAGTTCCTCTTTCAACTTGTCTACCTCTTGTCCACCTTTTCCGATAATGATACCAGGTCTAGCAGTAGTGATAGTAACGGTTACAAGTTTTAAAGTTCTCTCAATGATTACTTTCGATACACTAGCTTTTGATAAACGAGCGTGGATATACTTTCTGATTTTATAATCTTCGGCTAATTTATCGCCGTAATCATTTCCACCATACCAGTTTGAGTCCCATCCTCTGATGATACCAAGTCTATTTCCAATTGGATTTGTCTTTTGTCCCATGCTGCTTAAGAATTGCTTTGTGTGTTATTGATAGCTCCCAACACGATTGTTACGTGATTTGAACGTTTTCTTATTCTGTGTGCTCTTCCTTGTGGAGCTGGACGAAGTCTTTTCAACATCATTCCACCATCTACACGGATTTCCTTAACAAATAAACCAGCTTCTTCCATATTAGCGTCAGGGTTTTTTGCTTGCCAGTTGGCAATTACAGATAAAACCAATTTTTCTAATTTTCTTGAAGCTTCTTTAGAACTGAATCTTAAGATGTTTAGTGCTCTTTCTACCTTCTGACCTCTTACCAAGTCCGCTACTAAGCGCATTTTTCTAGGTGAAGTAGGGCAGTTATTCAATTTTGCGAAAGCTAAAGACTTATTAGCCTCTTTTCTCGCATCTGCTGTTTCTCTTTTACGAACTCCCATTGCTTCTTATTTTTTACCTTTATTTTTTGCTCCAGCATGACCTCTAAAAGATCTAGTTGGTGAAAATTCTCCTAATTTGTGACCTACCATGTTTTCTGTTACGTAAACTGGTACAAATTGACGACCGTTATGAACTGCGATAGTTTGTCCAACAAAGTCTGGAGTAATCATAGAAGCTCTAGACCAGGTCTTAACTACTCCTTTATTTCCACCTGCAATGTTTTCTTGAACTTTCTTGTCTAACTTATAATGAACGAAAGGTCCTTTTTTTAATGAACGTGCCATATCTTATTATTTCTTTCTACGTTCTACGATATACTTGTTACTCGGGTTTTTCTTAGAACGAGTTCTATAACCTTTAGCTGGTATTCCATTTCTTGAACGTGGATGTCCACCAGAAGAACGTCCTTCACCACCACCCATTGGGTGATCGACAGGGTTCATTGCAACAGGTCTTGTTCTAGGTCTTCTTCCTAACCATCTTGTTCTACCAGCTTTTCCTGATACAACTAATTGGTGGTCTGAATTAGAAACCGCACCAATTGTAGCCGAACAGGTCAACAAGATTAATCTTGTTTCTCCAGAAGGCATTTTAATTGTTGCATATTTTCCATCTCTTGCCATCAATTGAGCAAATGTTCCAGCAGAACGAGCGATTACAGCTCCTTGTCCTGGTCTCAATTCGATACAAGAAATTACAGTTCCAAGTGGAACTCTACTTAAAGGTAATGTATTACCAATTTCTGGTTGAGATTCTGGTCCAGAAACTAATTTCTGACCAACTTTCAATCCGTTTTGAGCAATAACATAAGTTTTCTCACCATCAGCGTAAGCTAATAATGCGATAAACGCAGTACGATTTGGATCATATTCGATTGATTTCACTGTAGCTGGAATTCCTTCTTTTGTACGTTTGAAATCAATAATACGATATCTCTGCTTGTGACCACCACCCGTATAACGCATGGTCATCTTTCCTTGACTATTTCTACCTCCAGAGTTTTTTATCGGCGCTATCAAAGAGCGTTCCGGCTTATCAGTTGTAATGGCGTCATAACCATTCACAACTCTAAATCGCTGACCTGGGGTAATAGGTTTTAATTTTCTTACTGACATTTTATCTTAGATATTGTTGTAAAAATCAATTGTTTCTCCTTCTTGTACTTGTACAATTGCTTTTTTAATAGCATTTGTCTTTCCACTGATTAAACCACTTTTAGTGTATTTAGTAGTTCTGTCTGGTCTTACATTCATTGTGTTAACACTCAAAATAGTTACTCCATAAGCAGCTTCAACAGCTTTCTTAATTTCAACTTTATTTGCTTTTTTGTTAACAACGAATCCAAAACGGTTTAAAACTTCACTTTCTTTGGTTACTTTTTCCGTTACTATAGGTTTAATTATGATGCTCATATCCTATTATTTACTTAAATTTTCTTCAATTACTTCCAAAGAACTCTCTAAAAGCACTAAATTATTAGCATTTAAAATAGCGTAAGTGCTTAATTCATAACTACTTACAACATTAGCCGCCTTTAAATTACGTGAGGACAAATATACATTTTTATTTGTATCACCCAACACGAACAGTGATTTTTTGTTTTCTAACTCTAAAGCTTTCAAAACATTAATGAAATTTTTAGTGTTTGGTGTTTCAAAATTAAAATCTTCAAGTACAATTATATTTGACTCTTTTGCTTTAATAGAGAAAGCAGATTTTCTAGCAAGACGTTTTAAGCTTTTATTCAATTTGAATGAATAACTTCTTGGTCTTGGTCCAAAAACTGTTCCACCACCTTTAAACAAAGGGTTTTTTGCACTACCCGCACGAGCAGTACCAGTTCCTTTTTGTTTTTTAATCTTACGTGTACTTCCCGCTACTTCAGCTCTTTCTTTAGCTTTGTGCGTTCCTTGTCTTTGATTAGCAAGATATTGCTTAACATCAAGATATACTGCGTGATTGTTTGGCTCAATTGCATATACTGAATCAGAAAGTTGAACTTTTCTTCCAGTATCTTTTCCGTTGAAATCTAATACTTTTACTTCCATTACTTCTGAATGATTACATAAGAGTTGTTACATCCAGGAACACATCCTTTTATAACAAGTAGGTTCTTTTCAGCCACTACTTTTAAAACTCTAAGGTTTTGAACTTTTACATTATCTCCTCCCATTCTTCCAGCCATACGCATTCCTTTGAATACTCTAGATGGATAAGAAGAAGCTCCTACAGAACCTGGCGCTCTTAAACGGTTGTGTTGACCGTGAGTTGCTTGACCAACACCACCAAAACCGTGACGTTTTACAACCCCTTGAAAACCTTTACCTTTAGATACACCTTGTACATCTACAAATTCTCCTTCAGCAAAAATAGAAACATCAATAAGATCTCCTAATTTTTGTTCTGTTGCGAAATCTTGGAATTCAACGACTTTTTTCTTAGCTACAGTTCCCGCTTTTTTAAAGTGACCTAAAGCCGCTTTTGTGGAATGTTTCTCGTTTTTGTCATCGAAACCAAGTTGCAACGCTTCATACCCGTCAACACCTTTGGTTCTGACTTGGGTAACAACACATGGACCAGCTTCAATTACTGTACAAGGAATATTCTTCCCGTTTTCGTCGAAAATACTAGTCATGCCGATTTTTCTACCAATTAACCCAGACATAAATATTAATTATTAATTATTAAATATAAATATAGAACGCAGCTTTTAAGCAAATCCTATTTTTTTAGTGGGTGCAAAAGTATAACTTATTTGCATACAAACCAAAAAAATATTTTTTACTCAAAAACAGCGCTCCTTTTTACTCTTGAAGTACTTAAACTTTGATTTCAACTTCAACTCCACTTGGCAATTCAAGTTTCATTAAAGCATCAATAGTTTTAGATGAAGATGAATAAATATCAATCAATCTCTTGTATGACATTACTTCAAATTGTTCTCTCGCTTTTTTGTTAACGTGTGGAGAACGTAGAACTGTAAAAAGTTTTTTGTGTGTTGGTAATGGAATTGGTCCTGTAACAACTGCACCGGTACTTTTTACCGTTTTTACAATCTTTTCAGCAGACTTGTCTACCAACATGTGATCGTAAGATTTTAATTTTATTCTGATTTTTTGACTCATTTTCTTAAAGATTATGCGTTTCCTTTTGCTTTTTTGATAACTGCTTCTGAAATATTAGAAGGTGTTTCAGCGTAGTGTGAAAATTCCATTGTTGATGTCGCTCTACCTGAAGACAATGTTCTTAATGTTGTTACATATCCAAACATTTCTGATAATGGCACATCTGCTTTAATGGTTTTTGCACCAGCTCTATCTCCCATGTCATTCACCTGACCTCTACGACGGTTAATATCACCTACGATATCTCCCATGTTTTCTTCTGGTGTAATAACTTCCATTTTCATGATTGGCTCTAAAATAACAGCACCAGCTGCTTTAGCAACCTCTCTATAACCCATTCTTGCCGCAAGTTCAAAAGAAAGTGCATCAGAATCCACAGGATGGAAAGATCCGTCTAATAAAGTTACTTTCAAACTATCTACTTGGTAACCCGCTAAAGGACCAGTTTTCATAGCTTCACGGAAACCTTTTTCTACAGATGGAATATATTCTTTAGGAACGTTACCACCTTTTACAGCATTAATAAACTGTAAACCTACAGCAGCTTTACCGTCAACTTCATCAGCAGGCTCTAACTTAAATACGATATCACCGAATTTACCACGACCTCCAGATTGTTTTTTGTACGTTTCTCTGTGTTGAGCAGATTTTGTAAAAGCTTCTTTGTATTCAACTTGAGGCTCACCTTGGTTCACTTCAACTTTGAATTCACGTCTCATTCTATCTACCAAGATATCCAAGTGAAGCTCACCCATACCAGAAATAATAGTCTGACCTGAAGCCTCATCTGTTCTCACAGTAAATGTTGGATCTTCTTCAGCTAATTTAGCCAAAGCCATACCCATTTTATCTACGTCAGCTTTAGTTTTAGGCTCAATTGCGATACCAATTACCGGTGCAGGAAATTTCATTGACTCAAGAATAATTGGGTGTTTTTCATCACACAATGTATCTCCAGTTTTAATATCTTTAAAACCAACTGCTGCTCCAATATCACCTGCTTCGATATATTCGATTGGGTTTTGTTTGTTTGCGTGCATTTGGTAGATACGAGAAATTCTTTCTTTGTTTCCTGAACGAGTGTTCAAAACATAAGAACCAGCATCTAAACGTCCTGAGTAAGCACGGAAGAAAGCTAAACGACCTACGAATGGGTCAGTAGCAATTTTAAAAGCTAAAGCAGCGAATGGCTCTTTAACATCTGGCTTACGCAATATTTTAGTTTGATCTTCTTCTAATAATTCAGCATCATCAGGATGAATCCCCGTAATACCTTCTTTATCCATTGGAGATGGCAAATATTTACATACTGCATCTAACATGAATTGAACTCCTTTATTTTTGAAAGAAGAACCAGCAATCATAGGAATGATAGCCATATCCATTACAGCTGCTCTTAATGCAATGTTGATTTCTTCCTCTGTAATAGAGCTTTCATCTTCCATGAATTTTTCAAGCAAAGTCTCATCATAATCAGCTACTGCTTCAATAAGAATCGATCTGTATTCTTTAACTTCTTCAAGCATATCTTCTGGAATAGGCACAATATCATAAGTTGCTCCTAAACCTTCTTCATGCCATACTATAGCTTGATTTTTAACCAAATCCACAACACCTTTGAAATCATTTTCCTCACCAATTGGCAAAGTGATTGCAACAGCATTTGATTTCAACATATCTCTTACTTGTTGACATACCATCAAAAAGTTAGATCCTTGTCTATCCATTTTATTAACAAATCCAATACGTGGTACTCTGTATTGATCTGCTAATCTCCAGTTAGTTTCTGATTGTGGCTCAACACCATCAACCGCACTAAATAAGAAAACCAAACCATCAAGTACACGCAAAGAACGGTTTACTTCAACTGTAAAGTCAACGTGTCCCGGGGTATCGATAATATTAAAGTGATAAGGTAATGTTTCAGGTAAAATTTTACCTTGTGTAGTTGGAAAATTCCATTCACAAGTAGTAGCAGCAGAAGTAATTGTAATACCTCTTTCTTGCTCTTGTGCCATCCAGTCCATTGTTGCAGCACCATCGTGTACTTCACCAATTTTGTGTGATTTTCCAGTATAGAATAATATACGCTCAGTTGTTGTTGTTTTACCAGCATCAATGTGAGCAGCAATTCCTATATTTCTTGTATATTTAAGATCTCTAGCCATTTCTTAAGAATTAAAATCTAAAGTGAGAGAATGCCTTGTTAGCTTCTGCCATTTTGTGAGTATCCATTCTTTTCTTAACTGCAGCCCCTTCTTCTTTAGCCGCAGCTAAACATTCTGAAGCCAATCTCTGAGCCATTGATTTTTCGTTTCTTCTTCTTGAATAAAGAATCAACCATTTCATAGCCATAGAAATTTTTCTGTCTGGTCTAATTTGCATTGGAATTTGAAATGTAGCTCCACCTACTCTACGACTACGTACTTCTACGTGAGGCATAACGTTTGTTAAAGCATCTTTCCAGATTTCTAATGAAGGTTTCTCTGCATCTTGCTTTTTAGTCTCTATAATGTCAATTGCATCATAAAAAACTTTAAAAGCTGTTGATTTCTTACCATCCCACATTAAGTTGTTTACAAAACGTGTTACCAATTGGTCGTTAAACCTTGGATCTGGTAAAAGTGGTCTTTTCTTTGCCGCTCTTTTTCTCATGTCTTTTTTTTAATAAAATTTCATACTCGTCTAGGCACGATAAATCGTGTCTCTACAAGAATAACGTTTTAAATTACTTTTTTGCTTCTTTTGGGCGTTTTGCTCCGTACTTAGATCTTCTTTGCGTTCTTCCTGCTACTCCTGACGTATCAAGTGCACCACGAACGATGTGATATCTTACTCCTGGCAAATCTTTTACCCTTCCACCCCTAACTAATACTATCGAGTGCTCTTGTAAATTGTGTCCTTCTCCAGGGATGTAGGCATTTACTTCATTACCATTTGTCAAACGTACACGCGCTACTTTACGCATTGCAGAGTTTGGTTTTTTTGGTGTTGTAGTGTAAACACGCGTACAAACCCCTCTTCTTTGAGGACAAGAATCTAAAGCAACCGATTTACTCTTCTTAGTTATCTGAGTTCTTCCTGTTCTTACTAATTGTTGAATTGTTGGCATAATTAATACTAAAAATTTCTTATTATATTAAATTCCCGCTTTTTACGGGGTTGCAAATGTATAAAATATTTTTCACTCTACAAACCATATTTCATTAATTTTTGCACGAAGTAAATATTTGTTTGACAAACAAATAGAAAATTCGACATCGAAAAAGACTCTATTGTAAATTCACAACCAGAATATAATTCGCAAACAAAACAAATAACTATATTTATTAAAACAAACATTAGATATTTGCAATATAATTAAACAAAAACAATTTAAATTGAATACCAAAATCATCATCTTTATTTTTCTACTAACAAGTATTTTAGGTAATGCCCAAAACTTCCATTTAAAAATAATCGGCAAAAGCAGTACCGAAACTAAACTTATTGACTCGATAGGATACGAATCTATATTTCCAAACACAAAAATTCTCATAAATGAAACCAATCAATTATCAACAAAACTGACTGAAATAGGGTATCTGGAAAATAAAAATGAAGAAATAAAAGCAATAAACGACACAACATATCAGGCCCAATATTCGCTAGGAAATCAAACAAAAAAAATTGATATATATATAGGTATAAAATACAAGCCTTATATCAACTCAAAATACCCAATAAAAAACGACACTCTTATTTTGCCATATCCCCAAATAGAATCGTTTTTAAAACAGACTCTGCAAAAATTAGAACAAAATGGATACTCATTCGCAAAAATAAAATTAGTCAATATTCGCAAACACAAAGAACATCTTATAGCCGATCTAAAAGTTAAAACTGGAGGTGAAAGAATCCTAAACGAGATTGTAATACAATATTCCAATCAAAAGCAAAAAAATCTGTTTCCAAAAGGAGCATTAAAGGAGATCAACAAAAAATACAATTCAAAAATATTCAACCAAGAAACCATAAACGAAATTCATACAGATTTTGAAAAATACAATTTTATTAATCAAGTTAAATTTCCGGAAATCTTATTTACAAAAGACACGACAAAAGTATTTGTATATTTAGAGAAAAAAAAGTCAAATACTTTTGATGGGTATTTAGGTTTCAATAATACCGAAAACAAAAAAATAAGATTTAATGGCTATCTGGATATTACATTAGAAAATATACTGAAAAAAGGAGAACAATTATCCATCTATTGGAAAAACGATGGCAACGATCAAAAAACATTTAACGCAAGCCTGGATTTACCCTATTTGTTCGACAGTCCAATTGGTTTAAAAGCTTTAATTAATATTTTCAAACAAGACAGTATATATCAAAACACAAAAACAAACATCAACCTTGGTTACTTAATAAATTACAACAAACGAATTTATTTAGGATACCAGTCAACCGAATCAAGCGATATTCAAAATATAAATAAAATAGACCTGAGTGATTACGAAAATAGTTTTATCACTTCAACAATTGATTTTAGAAAAAACGACAGCAACAACTCTCTCTTTCCATTGAAGAATTATCTGTATCTCAATTTAGGACTCGGCAAAAGAACATCATTCGATACAATCACAACTACTCCCACAAAACAATTTTTTGCTAATTTTAACATTATGAATAATTTTTATATTAATGAGAAAAATTGCATAAATCTAAAAAGTGAAAATTATTATTTAAAAAGCAACAACTATCTAATAAATGAATTATTCCGATTTGGCGGCGTTAATTCAGTAAGGGGCTTTTCAGAAAATAGCTTACAAGCTAACTTTATGACATCAATCATAAGCGAATATAGATATCTATTATCTTCAAAATTTTATTTAAATTCTATATTAGATTACTGTCTATACAAGGATCCAACCTCTATAACTAACAAAAATAAACTAAAGAAAATCTTAGGCATTGGCTTAGGATTAGGCATACAAACAAGCAATGGTTTATTGAAATTCGCAGTAGCCAATGGGAAGAGTGAAAACCAGCAAATAGAATTTTATAACACAATCATAACTATTAGTTATAATGTTAAATTTTAGTTTTAACAAAAAAAAGAGTTTCATATATTAGGATAGTTAACAAATTATTATGATTTTTGTCCAACTAATTCAAAATATTTAAAAATGAAACTAAAGTTCAATGGATTCTTAGTACTCCTAGTAGTACTTGTGGCGCAACTAACTTTTGCGCAAGAGAGATCTGTTTCAGGGATTGTTTCCGACAATGCAGGATTGCCTTTACCGGGTGTGAGTGTATTAGTGAAAGGAACAAAAATTGGAACTCAATCAGATTTTGATGGTAAATTTACCATTAAAGCAGCACCAACTCAGGTGTTAGTATTTAGCTATGTTGGAATGAAAACAACAGAGAAATCTGCAAGTTCAACAACAGTAAATGCAAAACTTTCAAGTGACGCAACAGAACTAGAAAGTGTTGTTGTAACTGGAGCGATGGGTATTAAAAAGAAAAAAGAAGCCCAAACCTCAACAAGTCAAGTTGTTAAAGGTGCTGAGCTTAACGAAGCTTCTAACCCAAACATCGCAAGAAGTTTAGTTGGTAAAGTTTCAGGGGTTCAAGTAAACAACACTAGTAATGGTGTTGAAGGATCATCTAAAATAATCATTAGAGGTTTTAAATCAATCAATACAGATGGAGCCGCTCTTATTGTTATTGATGGAGTAATTTCAACAAATGAAGTTCTTTCAAATTTACCTCCTTCAATTGTAGAATCAAGCACAATCTTAAAGGGAGCTCAAGCTGCAGCTCTTTATGGCTCACTAGGTATCAATGGAGCAGTATTAATTACAACAAAAAAAGGATCTAAATCAGAAAAATTTAAAGTAACTTTAAATTCAGCTGTTGATTTTGAGAAAGTTGCCTTCGTTCCTGAAAAACAAGACAAATACGGACAAGGTTGGAATGGAGCATTTGACCAATATGAAAATGGTGGATGGGGAGAACCTTTAGATGGTTCTATGAGACCTGTAGGTTTACCACAAGAAGATGGATCTCAAATAATGACTCCGTATTCATACAAAAAAGATAATATCAAAGCATTTTATCAAGATGGTTTAATCCTTCAAAATGGTGTTACCTTAGAAGTAGGTGGAGAGAATGGTTATGGTTTATTCCAATACAACAACGAAAACAGAAACTTCATTGTTGAAGGTGATGGATTAAATAGAAATAACTTTTTGTTCAAAGGTGGTCACAAATTTGGAAAATTCTCTATTGACGGATCATTCAATTATAATGTTAGTAGTTCTTCTCAATCAGATATTTCTGAAACACTTGCAAATTTAATTCAAGGTGCTTCAAGTATTCCTATGAATGAATTCAAAAATGCAGGACCTTTATCAGGATGGACAGTTTATTATGACAATCCATTTTGGAAAAGAGACAACAACAGACTAAATAGAACTAAAGATTATTTTAACAACACGTTAAAACTTGCTTATACTTTTACTGACAACATCAGTGCAGAATATAATGGTGGTATTCAATTTACTAATTCAAATCAAACTTCCACATCAACTGAATTATCAGATGCCTCACAACCTATTATTGCAGCTAATGGTGCAGACTTATCACAAATAAGTTCATTCTATCAATCAAATTCCACTCGTAGAGAATACGGAGGAAATCTCTTATTACATTTTAATTACAAATTAACTGATGATCTTGGTTTGAAATTTGATTTAGGTCAAAATCTTCAATTTTACAGCACCAACATTATGTCACAAGGTGGTGTCAACTTAGGAATTCCAGGCTGGTACAATATTGTGAATGTAATAAATCCTGCTATTCCAAGAAATTTAAGAAACAATGCTTTTGAAGCTTCTAGTATTGCCCATTTTGCAAACGTAGATTTAGATTACAAAAGTTATTTGTTCCTAAACCTAACAGGAAGATACGAATCAACTTCTACGCTTCCTAAAAACAACCGTAATTTTTTCTATCCATCTGCAGGATTGTCATTTGTACCAACAAAAGCTTTTGAAGGTCTATCTAGTGACACAATGAACTTTTTGAAAGTGTATGCTAACTTTACACAAGTAGGTAGTACAGCCGCTATAAACCCTTACGACACCCAAAGCTTAGCAGCGGTTGCGCCAGGATATCCATTTCCTAGCACAGGAAACTCATATACTGATTTGACTACACAAGTGGATCCAAATATCAAACCAGAATTTTACACAACCTATGAAGCTGGTGTTAATTTTGCCTTTTTTAATGATCGCTTAACATTTGATGCGGCCGCATACAAAACAACTACTTCAGACTTAATAAGCACTGCATCGACTTCTTTTGCTAGTGGTATTACAAATTTAAAAACTAATGTTGGAGACGTTGAAAACAAAGGTTTTGAATTGGATTTAGGCTTTACAGCATTTCAATCGGATGATTGGAACTGGACAGGAAGAGTGGGTTACACTCAATACGACACAAAATTAATATCCTTAAATACTGGAGCTGATGCAATTGAACTATATGATGTAGGTGCAGACAATAATATGGTTGGTAGTCTTTCTGCAGTAGTAGGAAAACCATTCCCAGCGTTAATGGGACCACAATGGACAAGAGATGATCAAGGTAGAGTTATTATTAGCGCTACTACTGGTTTACCAACTGTAACTTCCACAAACCAATATCTTGGAAAAGCAACACCAGATTATATCATAAACTATACCAATACTATAGCTTACAAAAATCTTGCTTTAACCTTCACTTTAGATTATAGAACTGGAAATAAATTTTTCTCAGAGACAAAATACAATCTAACTTGGCCAGGTCACTTAAAAGAATCTGCAGAATTTGATAGAGATTTAGGTTTCTTATATCCAAATTCTGTAATCAATACCGGTACTGCAGCAAACCCAGTTTACACTGAAAACACAACTGTTTTGACGGGAGCAGGATATGGTGGATCAGGAGTTATTGCATATTACAACAGTTTTGCATCAAACGGTGAAACTATGGTTGTTGACGGAACAGCTCTTAAGGTTAGAGAAATCTCTCTTACCTACACTATGCCATCAAAGTTAATAAGCAACATAGGTATGAGTTCACTTCGTTTCAGTGTTAATGCAAGAAATCCTTTTGTACTTTTGGCCTCTTCAAACCAAGGTTTTGCAGATCCAGAAGCTTCAAATTCTTATAATGCAAACACACAAAATGGTGCAACTAGAGTAACTGCTGTGAGCAATACTTCTCCAAATGCAATTGGTTATGTTCAAACAGGACAATATCCTTCAACTAAAACCTTTGGTTTTACTATTAATGCTTCATTTTAACAATAAATAAAATAGATATGAAAAACATATTTTTAACCATAATCCTCGCTGTATCCCTGTTTTCTTGCGATAGCTATTTGACTGAGGATGCCAGCCCAAATAATCCACAAGATGCCACTGTGCCACCAAATCAAAAATTGGCTGCTGCATTGACAGGTATATTTAGAACTCAAGCGGTCAACCTAAATCTTTACGGAAATCGTTTATCTTATGCTTGGGGATTTAATGTAAATGCTTTTGCAGGAGGTAATCTAGACGAGTTTACTTACAACTATACAACCTCGACGCAATCTGCAATATTTGAAAATTTATATTTAAACATTGACAATTTTCAAAATATTTTAAATTTCAACAATGCAGATCATAAATATGACAACCATTTTGCGATAGCAAAATTGATGAAAGCCAATGGTATGTTGTATGTAATTAGTTTATATGGTGATGCTCCTTACTCTGAAGCGTTTCAACAACTAAAAAACCCAACTCCTAAATATGATGATGATAAGCAAATATACAAAGACTTATTGTCACTTATTGATGAAGCGAGAGCTGAAATCGATGCAGACTTAGGTGAGCATGTTGGTACTGAAGATGTTGTTTTTGGAGGTGATATGACAGAATGGACTAAATTTGCCAATACATTAGAACTTAAAATGTTGTTGAGATTGTCAAACACAACTGATCCTGCTTTTGTAACACTAAGAACAACACGTTTTGCTGCTTTGCAATCATCTGGCGCCAGTTTTATTGACAGTGATATGACCATTAATCCTGGTTATAATGATTCTACAACTGAGCAATACAATCCTTTTTTCAATGTATTTGGTTTACAAGCTAATAGTAGTACAACTAACAGTTACAGAGCTAACGTAGCCGGTGATTATATTGCACAAGTACTTAATGGCCAAATTACTAATGCTCACGTAACTTCAACTGTTAAAGACCCAAGAGGAAACAGAAACTTCAGAGTAAATCAAGGAGGAACTGTTGATCCAAGCCTAAATGATGGTTATGTTCATGGACAAATTCAAGGTGATGTAGCTCAAGCTGCAGGTGGAACTGCTCCAAAAGTAATAAATAATTTAGGTCGTCATATTACTGGATTAAGTCCAATTCAACCACAACTTCAAAATGGATCAAGTAGAGATGGGTATTTTATGCTTAATGCTGAAAGCCAATTTTTGCAAGCTGAAGCTTTTCAAAGAGGTTATTTAACTGGTGATGCACAAGCAGCATTCGAAGCTGGTATCACAGCCTCATTTGATTGGTACAACACTGGATGGGGTAATTTTGCACCAACAACTATTAACCCAGCTACATATATTGCAGCAACAGCTGGTTTAAACGGTCTAGGATGGGCAGGATCTACAAACAAAATTGAGGCTATCATGACTCAAAAATGGTTAGCACTTAACTCGATTACTGGTATTGAACCATATCTTGATCAAGTAAGAACTGGATTCCCATGGCTTCCACTTCCTATTATTGCTACTAAAACAGTAAGACCAAATAGATTATTGTATCCAAATTCAGAGTATTCTTCAAATAGTGCTAACGTTCCAAACGTAGTAAACAATGATTTGTATTCTATAAATGCATTTAGTCCATTCTATTTACAATAGACATTCTATTTCGAATAAGTCATTTAAACCATCCCGCTTGCGGGGTGGTTTTTTTTTTACAAACCTTTTACCTAACTTTGCGCCATGGAAAAAGAACATCAAATATTTGGGATTAGGGCGATAATTGAAGCCATACAAGCGGGCGCAACAGTAGATAAAGTCTATATTCAGAAGGAAGCGAGCAGCGAACTGATGAAAGACTTGATGAAAGTGATGAAGCGTGGAAATATCAATTTCTCTTATGTTCCTGTAGAAAAACTAAACCGATTGACTCCCAATAATCATCAAGGTGCTGTAGCTACCGTATCTCCTATCTCGTTTTATGATTTGGAAACTCTGATTGAAACCGTAATTGAAAACGGAAAAAAGCCTTTGTTCTTAATATTGGATCAAATCTCAGATGCACGTAATTTTGGTGCTATAATAAGAACCGCTGAATGCACTGGTGTTAATGGGATTATTGTTCAAAAAGCAGGTTCTGCACCAGTAAATGGTGATACGGTAAAAACTTCGGCAGGTGCAATATTTAATATTCCGATTTGTAAAGTAGAACACATCAAAGATGCTATTTTTCTTTTGCAAGCTAGCGGTATCAAAACCGTTGCTGCTACCGAAAAAACAGAACATAATATTTATGATATTTCTCTGAATGAACCAGTGGCCATCATCATGGGTTCTGAAGATAGAGGTGTGAATCCATCAGTGCTTAAAATCGTGGATGAGAAAGCAAAACTTCCAATGTTTGGATCTATAGGTTCATTAAATGTTTCTGTAGCCTGTGGAGCTTTTTTATACGAAGCAGTTAGACAGAGAAGCTAATACTTTTAGATTGCAGAATTTAGATTTTACAAAACAGATTCCTGAACCGAGCGATAGAATAGGATAAGCAATATGATTTTCATATTAAAAACACAAAATGAATCAAGGCTCCGGTTTTGATTCATTTTTTTCGTTTATTGCGTCCTGATTTTCGATAAAATCATAAACCACATTTGAGTTCGAAAGAAAAAAGGGATTGATTTCCACTGGATCTTCTACAATAATTTCAGGTTTTGGCGGATTGACAAAATTGCCGTTTTCATCAAAGCGCTGCATGAATTTATCTTCTAATGGATTGTAATCCGGACGCTCCCAATCGTATTTAATTATTTTCTTGAATTCTAGTTTCTTATAAAAAAAAGTTAATGACAAACCCGTTATTAACCCCGACAAATGGCCTTCCCACGAAATATTGCTACTTGAAGTCTCGGGATTTGGAAAAACATACCAAACCATTCCTCCATAAAGTACAATAACTGTTAATGATAAAGCTACTAAACGATAATATTGGGTTTGCAAACCTTTGAAAAATATAAAAGAAACCAATACATAAATTAAGCTACTGGCTCCAATATGGTAATTTTCTCTTCCGATAATCCAAGTTAAAGTTCCGGAAAGTAAAATTCCGTATACCAGTATTCCTATTGCTTCTTTGTTGTAGAAAAAGAACAAGGCTGCCAACAGCACCAGTAACGGAATAGAATTATTATAAAGATGTTCAATATTGGAATGGATGAATGGGCTGAAAACAACACCTTGCAATCCCGAAAAAGTTCTTGGTAAAATTCCGTTTTGATCAAAATCGTAGCCAAAACGTATTTCCAACCAGTAAATAAACCACAGGAATAAAACAAAAAAAAGCGGCACTCCAATTACAGCATTGGTGAATTTAAATTGATTTTCTTCCATTTATTTTAGCATCTAAGATTGTTAGACTAATTAGATTTTTAGCTTTTTATTAACCCTTAAAACAAATCAAAAATGTATCCAAAAGCAATTTAATGCTATTTTGTCATATAAAATAAATTATTCTATGAAAAAGAATGCCCTAGCCCAGATGGAAACGACATCCTTTTTTTAAGGCGATTTTCTTTCGCCTTAAAAAAGATATAGTGGACAGCTGGAAATAGCTCCTGAAAAATATAGTCATAAAAACTCAAAATTGCGTAATTTTACCAGATGGAAGCACCACTCGCAGAACGCATACGCCCACAAAATCTAGAAGACTATATCAGTCAGGCCCATTTGGTTGGACCTAACGGTTCTTTGACACAACAAATAGCAAAAGGAATTATTCCGTCGTTAATTTTTTGGGGGCCACCCGGAACGGGCAAGACAACTTTGGCACAAATTATTGCGCAAGAGTCGAAACGTCCTTTTTATATATTGAGTGCCATTAATTCGGGAGTGAAGGACATTCGGGATGTAATTGAAAAAGCGAAACAAAGTGGTGGTTTATTTACGACAAAAAACCCTATTTTGTTTATTGATGAGATTCATCGTTTTAGCAAATCACAACAAGATTCTTTATTGGCTGCGGTCGAAAAAGGATGGATTACGCTTATTGGTGCTACTACCGAAAACCCCAGTTTTGAAGTGATACCTGCTTTGTTATCTCGTTGTCAGGTATATGTTTTGAATGCGTTTACCAAGGCAGATTTAGAACATTTGTTGCAAAGAGCGATGAAAACAGATGCTTATTTGGCTTCAAAAAGAATTGAATTAAGAGAAACAGAGGCATTATTGCGACTTTCCGGAGGCGATGGACGAAAGCTATTAAATATTTTTGAACTGGTCGTAAACGCTTCCGCTGAAGACGAAGTCTTGATTACCAATGACCGAGTTTTTGAATTGGTGCAACAAAATACGGTTTTGTATGACAAAAGTGGCGAACAACATTATGACATTGTTTCGGCATTTATAAAATCGATTCGGGGCAGTGATCCCAACGGTGCTGTTTATTGGCTGGCACGAATGATTGAAGGCGGTGAGGATGTGAAATTTATTGCACGAAGAATGTTGATTTTGTCCTGTGAAGATATTGGAAATGCCAATCCTACTGCTTTTATTATGGCCAATAATGCATTCCAGGCAGTATCGACTATTGGTTATCCCGAAAGCCGAATTATTTTGAGTCAATGTGCTATTTATCTTGCCACTTCGCCTAAAAGCAACGCCTCCTATTTGGCTATAGGAACGGCTCAACAATTAGTAAAACAAACAGGTGATCTACCTGTACCGATTCATTTGCGCAATGCTCCTACCAAACTTATGAAGGAATTGGGATATGGTGAAGATTATAAATATTCGCATGATTATGCCAATAACTTTGCTGAACAAGAATTTTTACCAGACGCCCTTAGCAACACCTCTATTTATATTCCAGGTACTAATTCCAGAGAAAACACAACTCGTGAATTCTTAAAAAATCGTTGGAAAGATAAATACGGGTATTGATAGCATAAACTTTAGATTGTATGCTATTGAAATTATATTAATACAAATTAAAATTTCACTGTAATTTTCTCCGACATTAATGTTTCTTTTTCATAATATTCAAAAAACCATTGATTATCTTTAGAAATTAACACCCCTTGCTTATTGTCTTTGGTTGCCAAATAAATAGAAGGATTTGTTGTACTGTATACTTTCATGACAACTTTAGGAGTATTATCTACTAACTGATAACCGTTTTTGATAGGTTGAGCAAATAACAAAAATGCATCATTTACATCTGAACCAACTGTTGCATTTGGAATAACCTCAGTTGCCACAATAGCAGTTGCTGCAACTGGAACTGCCTCTGAAACAGTTATTCCTGCTTTTTTACTATTTGCAGCTGCTCCATTGTATTTATAATGCAACGCGTAAACTGATACAAAAGCATTATTCAAAGCCTCAGTATATGCAGTTTCAAAATCTTTTTCTTTGCTTTTCCCTACTTCTGATTTAAAAACAACCTTCCCATTACAATCTTTGAATGTAATATAAAGTTTAGAAACCAAAAATCCATTTTCTTTCAATACATCTGCATACAATAGGCTACATCTATCATTGTATTCTTTTGGTATGGTCTCATTGGTATAAAAAGCCTCAAAACCCGCTTTTTGCAGATTGAATTTCGTTAATGTATTAAGACGATACTGATTTTCGCTTTTAACAAAATCGTATTTTACAGGAACAATTACAGCTACATAATCATTTATAGATTGAGAAAATCCATAGCTTGAAACAAATAATAAAAATAGTAATTTAGCCTTCATAATTTATAAATATTTTTTTAATTCTAATAAATGAGTTACTTGTTTGATATTTTCTTCTACCTTAATCTTTTTGTCATTAAAAAAAATAGCATCCAATCCTGCTTCAATAGCTCCTTGAACATCCGCTTCAAGGCAATCTCCAATCATGATACTGTTTTCTTTATTGGCTTGAGCCAAATTAAGAGCGTATTCGTAAATAATAGGGTTGGGTTTCTTGACTCCCGCCATTTCAGAATTGGTGATTGTTTTAAAAAACCCTGCAATATTTGAGTTGTTTATTTTTTTGTATTGCACCTCGGCAAAGCCATTGGTAATAATATGCAATTTATACTTTTTTTCTAAATATTCGAGTACTTCTATTGTTCCATCAAACAAACGATTATTTTCGGGCAATAACTGAATATAATCATGGGCTATACTTTCGATTTCAGCATCCGAAACATGATATTCAAGAGCATCAAAAGTATGTTTGAGACGATTGTATCTTAATTCGGCATGCGTTATTTTATCGTATTGGTATAATTTCCAACAAGCTTGATTAATAGGAACATACTTTCCGATAAAATGACTTATTTGAATTGTTGGATGATCTTTCTTGAAAATAGTTTCAAAAGCTAATTCTGAGTTGACATCAAAATCCCATAGTGTATGGTCTAAGTCGAAAAATATGTCAGTTATTTTGTTTTTCATATCAGTATTCTAAAATATTCCTTCGTCAGCAAAACTATAGTACCCCTTTTCTGTAATGATTATATGATCCAAAACAGGAATGTCCAATTGTTGTCCTGCGGTTTTTATCTTTTTTGTTATTTGAATATCGGCCTCACTGGCCTGCAATTTTCCTGAAGGATGATTGTGTGTCAAAATAATTGCTGTTGCATTTTGTTCAAAAGCAATTTTGAAAACAATTCGAACATCGACTACTGTTCCTGTCATTCCGCCTTTGCTCAACTGTGTTTTGAAGAGTATTTTATTGGAATTATTCAAAAACAAAACCCAAAATTCTTCGTGAGGCAACTCCCCTATTATGGGTTGCATGACTTCGAAAACCGCTTTACTGGATGTGATTTTTGTTAACTCAACTACCTCTTCACCTCGTCTCCGTCTTCCCAACTCCATCGCTGCAATTATCGAAATCGCTTTGGCTTCACCAATTCCTTTAAAATTAATCAACTGCGCAATGGATAGCTTGCCTAAAGCATTCAAATTATGATCTACGCTTGCCAGAATCCTTTTACTGAGATCTACAGCCGATTCGTTCCTGCTTCCCGATCCAATCAATATTGCAATTAATTCGGCATCGCTCAGAACGTTTTTGCCTTTGAGCATTAATTTTTCTCTGGGCTTATCGTCTTCTGACCAATTGGTGATTGGAAAAGTACCTTGTTCCCGAAAAGGTGAATTAGAATCGTCTAAAATCATAATTTCATAAAGATTTAAATTTATACCATTTAAACAATCTTAATGCACTTTATTCAATCAATCCTTTCACCTCATCAAAATTCAATCCACCATAATTTCCAGAGCTCATCAATAATAAAGCTGAATTCTCCAAATTTAGATTAAACAAATAGTCTTTGAAATCTTTTGGATTCGTATAAATGATTAAATCTTGTCTGTTGAACGCTTTAGAAATTTGCTCATACGTCACTTCTTCCAATTGTTTAATTTTAACCGCATCCGGTGAATAGAAAACAACAGCAACATCAGCATATTCAAGGGCTCCTTCGTATTCTTTTAAGAATTCAGCATTCAAACTACTATAAGTGTGCAATTCTAAACAAGCCACTACTTTACGATTTGGGTATTGCTCTTTCACGGCTTTGGTGGTGGCAGCCACCTTACTTGGCGAATGGGCAAAATCTTTATAAGCTACTTTGGTTTTGCTTTCGGCGATTTTTTCCAAACGTTTGGATGCGCCTTTGAAACTGGCAATCGCTTCATAGAAATCGGCTTCATCTACTCCCATATTTTGGCAAATCCATTTGGCTCCGGCTAAATTATTCAGGTTGTGAGCACCAAATACTTCGATAGGCATTGCTCCTTCAGGCGTTTCCAGCAATGTCACTCCATCACTTACTGTATATTTTGGAGTATGGTATGCTAATTTACGTATTGGATTAGTCGCTTTTTCAGCCACGCGTTTTACTTCAGCATCGTCTTCATTGTAAACTAGAATCCCTCCGTTTGTAATTTTATCAATAAAAATTTCAAACTGCTCTACATAAAAATCATAAGTCGGAAAAACATTGATATGATCCCAAGCAATTCCCGAAATCAAAGCAATATTGGGTTGGTACAAATGAAACTTAGGTCTTCTGTCAATTGGTGAAGACAAATATTCATCCCCTTCCAAAACCATAAAATCATTCTCTTCGGTAAGATGCACCATTGTATCAAAGCCTTCCAGTTGTGCTCCTACCATATAATCCACTTCGATATTATGGTAATGCATCACGTGCAAAATCATTGAAGTTATGGTCGTTTTTCCGTGAGAACCTCCAATAACAACACGCGTTTTATTTTTGGATTGTTCATACAAAAACTCTGGATATGAATAAATTTTAAGACCCAGTTCCTGCGCTTTCAAGAGTTCTGGATTGTCGGCTTTGGCGTGCATTCCAAGTATTATGGCTTCAATATCGGATGTGATTTTCTCTGGAAACCAACCCAACTCTACAGGCAGTATTCCTTTTTTTTCCAATCTTGATTTTGATGGTTCAAAAATAGCATCATCACTTCCCGTAACTTGATATCCTTTGTTGTGTAATGCCAATGCTAGGTTGTGCATTGCGCTTCCGCCTATGGCAATGAAATGTGTTCTCATTTATGATACTTTTTTATCTTTGATCTATAACCGATTACTCGATTTAATTATTGTTTTCTATTTTTATATTCTTCCCAAACGGTATTGGACTTATCGGGTTGTTTCATTTTGTTTTTATACAAATCGGCCAGCTTTTGGTAACACAGTTTAGACCCGCCAATTAAGACAGCTCTTTTGTATTGTTGTTCGGCTTGTCCATATCTTTTAAAATATTCCTCAATATGACCGCGGGATAAATAGCCGTCCACAGGAGACAATTCGCGCAGCTCTGTTGAATATTTAATGGCTTTGGATTCGCTTCCTCCCACAATTCCTGGCAATTGCAAATTAAGTTCGATTAATGCCCATCGCGCTTCAATGTGTTTTGGATTTAAAGCGATGGCTTTTTCAAAAGAAGAACGAACTTCGCTAATCATTCCTAACGCTTTGAATTTATTGACTTCCAAAGATTTCATTCCCAATGCACCTCCATATTTGTAGTAATAATTGGCTTCAGTAGGTTTTAATGTTTTAAGTTTTTTATAATACCCAATACATTTGTCCCATGCTTTTTCTTGACCTGCAATATCTCCTAAATATTCTATAGTTTTCAGATGATTTGGATTGCTTTTTAAATAAGTTTCAAACAAGGGTTGCGCTTGATTATACTTTCCATCTAGGAACAATTTCTCACCTTTTTCGAAATTGGTCTGACCTAAAATAAGTAGTGGAAATAACAAAAATATGATCAATGCCTTTTTCATTCCTCAAAAATAAGAAAATGTAACAAGTATCATTTGGTTTTAAGTAAAATTTAGTAATTTGTACGAAATTATTTTAGATACTAACTTGTATTAAATTCAATTATGAAAAATATTTATTTAATCTTTCTTTTCATCTCAACATCCTTATTTGCCCAACAATACGAAAAAGACTGGAACAAAGTCATTAAAAATGAAAATGAAGGTAAAATAAAAACCGCCAATCAAATTGTAGATAAAATATACAAAAAGGCAGTTTCCAAAAAAGAAGAAGTACAAATTATAAAATGTTTTTTTTATGCATCTAAATATTTACAAGTTGTAGATGAAAATGCACAAACCAAAATTTTAAATAATTTAAAAGCCCAAATTAAGCAAGTAAGTATTCCGTCTCAAGCTATTTTGAATTTGGTTTATGGAAAATGTTTGGGTGAGTATTCCAATTATGGGGAAGCCGTAGTTGCAACCGAGGCTATGGCTGTTGATACTGTCGCAGTTGATACTGTCGAAAATATAATTGAAGGAAATTTTGACGAAGCTTCTGTTGATTTTAAATCTGAAAAAGAAATAGATGCTATTTTCGATAAAACATTAGAAAATGAACCCATTTTAAAAGCTATTCCTCTAACTAATTACGAAGCAATTTTTGATTTTTTTACTTTGGAAAAATTCAAAAAAGAAAATCTGTTTGATTATTTGCTAAAAGAAAATATTGCCTTTTATAAATCAAAAATAAACGAATGGCAGTTTGAATCTAAACAATTTGAAGGTCATAAAAATAATCTTTTAGGCGATACTGATGCCTTTTTAAAATTAAACCTTGATTTTATCAAAGATGAAAATCTAAAAAAAGTGCTTTCATTATATCAAAAACTAGAAGCTGATGCTCCTACGCTGGAAAATAAATTGGAACGCATATTATTTTGTTCTAACTATCTTATAAAATCAGATGAAGATTTACTGAATGCCCTAACTACTTTAGAAAAAGAAACACAAGAAGTAATTCAACTGCAAAAAATTCAATTAGAAAAAGCAACTGTTTACGCCAAATTGGCTTCCAAAGAATCGCATCCTGATTATAACAATAAAGCGTTTGCCGAATTAGAAAGCGTTTTGACTATTAACAATAATTCGAACACCTACAAACTGGCGATTCAAAAAAAGGAAGAACTGCTTTCAAAAACCATTCAAGTTGAACTTCAAAAATACATTTATAATAAAGAAAACGCAAGAGCTTTTATTCGATATAAAAGCACAAACAATTTAATGATTTCCTTTTTTAAAATAAATTACAACAAAATTGCCGAATTTCATAATGCTCCCAACAAACGTGACAGTTTGGCTACCCAAATTGTAACTAATAAAAAATCATTAATCACAAAAAACTACCAATTCATTGACAAAAAAGATTACTTCGAATATACCACCGAAGTTGTTTTACCACAACTAGAGACAGGCAGCTATTTGGTTTATTTTGAAAGCGAAACCGACACCAAAGACAAAAAAGGATTTGGTTACGAAACCATCACAGTTTCGAATATTTCGGTTTTGGCAAATGCAAAAGGTGGTACGGAATACTACACTGTTCTCGACAGAAAAACAGGAAAACCAATGGAGAATGTTTCTTTAAAATCAAGTTATTTCGAGATGAAAACCAATGTGGATGGCTTAGCAATCTATGAACCAAAAGAAAACAAAAACAGCAATTACAATCCTTATCCCATTTTACTAACCACAGCGAACGACACCATTTTAATAGATAAAAATTACCTTGCCTATAGTTCTGATTATTCTGAAAATAAGGAAGATAAAAACTTTAAAGGCAAGGTAGAATTCTACTTGGACCGAGCCATTTATCGCCCAGGACAAACCGTTTATTATAAAGGAATTGCTATTCAAAAAAAGAACAACAAATCAAGCATTGTTCCCAATACTTCTTTCAAAATAACCATTCAAGATCCTAATTACACAAATTTTAAAGAATTTGAAGTTACCACAAATGAATTTGGTTCTTTTTCGGGTGAATTTATTTTGCCTAAAACTGGTTTAACAGGAGATTTTAGAATTGAAGCAGACGAACCTACTGATTACGAAAAAGATGCTACTTATAACAAAACAAAAGACGAACACCCATTTTGGGATAATGTAGATTTTGAAAACTCCTCAACTTATTTTAAAGTAGAAGAATACAAGCGTCCGAAGTTTGAAGTGGCTTTTGAACCCAAAAAAGAAAGCTTTCAGGTAAATCAATCCGTTACTGTAAAAGGGACAGCCAAAGCATTTGCTGGAAGCAATATTTCGGATGCCAAAGTAACGTATACGATAACCCGTTTTACAAATTCTTTCAGAAATTATTACAGTAACGAGCCAGAAGAAATTTTAGTTAGTAGCGAAACCAAAACAGATGCTTCTGGTAAATTTTCGATTGATTTCATTGCGCAACCGTATAAAATTGCAAGCAAGGAACAACTTCCTGTTTTCAATTATCGAATAAACGCGAGCGTAACCGATATCAATGGAGAAACGCATACTGCGGTAACCGCTATCAAAGTGGGCTATCACGACTTGATACTGAATACTTCAATTCCAAATAGCATTGAGACGAAAAACAAAAATGAAATCACACTTAACAGCACTAATTTGAATGGAGAATTCAAAGCCGTAAAAGGAGAAATAAAATTGTATTTTGTAAGTCCGTTTCCAAACAAATTCAAATCAAGAGTTTTCACGCAACCTGAAATCAGTACTATTTCGGATGCCGATTTTGAAAAATTATTTCCTTACGAAATAAACTTTTCTAAAACTTCCAAAAAGCCTGCTGAAACTTTAGTCTTTTCTAAAAAAATAGATACTGAAAAAGACAAAAATCTCGTACTCGATTTCATCACTGATTATCAATCGGGAAATTATAAAGTGGTGTTTTCTGCAAAAGACAGTTTTGAAAATCCTATCGAAACTGTTTCTAATATTTCAATTATACAAAGCAAAAACAAATACAACCCGAATAAATTATTTACTGTTGAGCAAATCAATAAAGACCCGAAGAAAGATGGCTTTGTAATCGTTCAGCTCCGTTCAACCTTGGACACATTATATATTCATACCATAGCCAATTATAAAAATAGTTCTTTTTATGAAAAAAATATTGTTTTAGAAAACCATCAAGCTACAATTACGATTCCACTTCAAAAGGAATTCGAAAAGTCATTGAAAATTGGTTTTGAAAGCATTTTTGAAAATCAAAGTTTTAATGATCAATTAGAAATAGAATTAAAATTTGATGAACCCAAAATGGAATTTTTGGTAGAAAGTTATAGAAATAAAATCCAGCCTGGGAGTAATGAAAATTGGTCATTCAAATTGAATGCGTCCAACACCAATTTGGAAGCCGAAATTTTGGCATCTATGTATGACAGTTCTTTAGATCAATTTACCAAAACGGAATGGGGCGCCTTGGACTTTTATGACTATAATAATAATGGAGTGAATTTCCGAACCGGTTTAGGATTTGACAAAACCCACACTTATATCCGTAGTTTAAATTCACGCGGGACACGCATACACCTTAAAAATGAAGACACTAAATTAATCTGGTTTGGATTTGATTTTAAAGAAACAAATCCAAAACTAATCACTTTAGAATATAAAAATCAACTTAACAGAAAAGCAAAAAAACCACAAAATGCTAAAACAGTTTATGGTTATGTTTTAGATTCAAAATCTGAAGCATTACCTGGTGTTATTATAATAGTAAAAGGTAGCACTAGAGGAACTCAAACTGATTTTGATGGCTATTATGAAATTGATGTTGCTGAAAATGAAGAATTGGTGTTCAGTTATATTGGGTTTGAAAGTCAAACACAAATTGCAGGAGATGACAAAAATTTGGATGTTGTTTTACATGAAAGCTCTAATAGTTTGCAAGAAGTTGTAGTTGTTGGATACGGAACTCAAAAAAAAGCATCACTTACAGGAGCAGTTTCTTACATAAAAGCTTCCATTACTACTGAACAAGACAAAGTTACTATGCTAAATGATATGCTTCAAGGAAAGGTAGCTGGAGTTAATATAACAACTAATAATGGTAATCCAGGCGCAGGACAATCAATAAAAATAAGAGGCTTATCGACAAACGATGACAAAAATAACCCTTTGTATATTGTAGATGGCGTGATTACTGAAAAACTAGATACTTTAAACCCATCAGACATTCTTTCGATGGATGTTTTAAAAGGAGATAAAGCAACGGCTTTATATGGAGAAAAAGGCAAAAACGGGGTAATCATCATCACAACCAAAAAATCATTAGAAGCACTCACTCAAGTAAAAGCAAGAAAAAATCTATCTGAAACGGCTTTCTTTTTCCCGAATTTAAAAACAGATGGCAAAGGAAAAGTGAGTTTTGGATTTACTTCTCCCGAAGCCTTGACCGCTTGGAAACTTCGTTTAATGGCACACAACAAAGAAGCAGTTTCGGGATATCTCGAAAAAAGCGTTGTGACTCAAAAGGAACTAATGGTAATGCCTAATTTTCCAAGATTCTTTAGAGAAAAAGACACCCTTGTGATTCGTGCTAAAATCTCGAATATGACCAATCAGGCCAAAACAGGAATTGCTGTTTTACAGCTTTTTGATGCAACCACTATGCAACCCATAGATGCAAAAATGTTAAATGCAAAAAACGTCAAAAACTTTACTATTGGTGCTTTTGGAAATACTACTGCCAATTGGACAATTGCAATCCCCGAAGGTTTGCAAGGTGTTCAATATAAAGTTTTGGCAAAAGCTGGAAACTTCTCTGATGGAGAAGAAAACATCTTGCCCGTTTTGACAAACAATATGTTAGTTACCGAAAGTATACCGATTTGGGTGCGAGAAAACTCGAAGAAAGAATACACTTTTGAGAATCTCAAAAATAACAGTTCTACTACTTTAAAAAACCACCAATTTACGCTGGAATACACCTCCAATCCATCTTGGATGGCGATTCAATCCTTGCCTTATTTAATGGAATACGAACACGAATGTGCCGAACAAACTTTTGCTAGATTTTATGCAAATGCTTTGGCTTCGAAAATCATTTCAAGCAATCCAAAAATCGCTACCATTTTTGAAACTTGGAGAAAAAATGGCAAACTGATTTCCAAATTAGAAGAAAACGAAGAACTAAAATCGATTGTTCTTGCCGAAACGCCTTGGCTAAACGACGCTCAAAACGAAGACGAGAAGAAAAAGAATCTAGCCTTGCTCTTTGATTTAGAGAAAATGAAAAGCACACAACAAGCAACTTTTGACAAATTAAAACAAAAGCAAAAACCTTCCGGTGGTTTTGCTTGGTTTGACGGAAGCGAGGAAAACGAATACATCACCCGACATATTCTGGCTGGATTAGGCCATTTGGCAAAATTAAATGCTGATGATGCAACTATTGAAAAAATAGATGAAATTTCAGAAAAAGGCATTCCGTTTATTGATAGAAAATTTTTAGAATATCACAAAATCAGAACCCAAAACGAGAAAGCAACTGACAAATTAATTTGGTTGAATCCCAATTCTGATTTGCATTATCTCTATGCCCGTAGTTTTTATTTAAAAGATTATCCCCTTTCAGATACTCTAAAGAAAATAACCAAACACTATTTAGAAACTGCCAAGGAAAATTGGCTAAGTTATTCTTTATATGAAAAAGGATTAACTGCATTGGCTTTAAATCGTTTTGGAGAAAAAGCAACCGCCAAAAAAATTCTTGAAAGCCTAAAAGAAACCGCCTCCAACAACGAAGATTGGGGAATGTATTGGATTGCCAACAAAGCAGGCTGGTATTGGTATCAAGCTCCTATTGAAACTCAAGCATTATTAATTGAAACTTTCTCAGAAATTGCAAACGACACTAAATCTGTAGATGCGATGAAAGTTTGGTTACTCAAAAACAAGCAAACCAAAAACTGGCCAACCACAAAATCCACCACTGAAGCCATTTATGCGTTACTGATGCAAGGTTCTGATTGGTTGAGTGTAAAAGACAATACAACCGTCCAAATTGGGGAGCAGAAAATAGTAAGCAAAAAACTATCCGAAAATGAAAAAGAAGCCGAGACAGGCTACATCAAACTCAATTGGAAAGCCGATGAAATCAAAAAAGACATGGCGACAATAAGCATTACCAACAAATCGAAAGTACCTGGTTACGGAGGAGTTTATTGGCAATACTTTGAAGATTTGGATAAAATAAAAAACAATACTGGAACTAATTTATCGATAACAAAAGAATTATATCTAAAGAAAAACACGGACAAAGGTTCTGAATTACAAAAAATCACAGCTTCAACTGTGTTGAAAGTTGGAGATTTGATTACCGTTCGCTTAATCATTATATCCAAAGAAGATGTAGAATTTATTCACTTAAAAGACATGCGCGCTTCATGTTTCGAACCTATAGATGTCCTTTCCTCCTATCAATATCAAGGAGGGTTAGGCTTTTATAAAAGTACCAAAGACGCTGCAACCCATTTCTTTTTTGACCGAATAAATAAAGGAACTTATGTATTGGAATATGATATTCGAGTAAATAACATAGGGAATTTCTCTAATGGAATTTCAACTATTGAAAGTATGTATGCACCTGAATATACCAGTCATACAAAGGGAATTCGGGTAAAAGCAATTGACTAAAATAAATTATTGCAACCCCTCTCTTTCAACAACCGTTTTGTTCCAGTAACTCGACGGTTTCTTTTTTATATATAAATAATACTAAAAACACATTGACATAACATAGCGGTCTTACTTTCGTAAAAACTAATTATGAAAAGGAAAAGAAAAATTCCGCTGGTGGTGATAAGTGATGTTCACCTTGGCACTTACGGATGCCATGCAAAAGAATTACTGCAATATTTAAAATCGATTCACCCACAAACATTGGTTCTCAATGGTGACATTGTCGATATGTGGAGCTTTACCAAAAGTTATTTTCCGGCTGCCCACATGAATGTGTTGAGACAGATTATAAAAATGTCGAATCTTGGTACTCGGGTCATCTACATTACCGGAAACCACGACGAAGCATTACGCAAATATTCCGATTTTATTTTGGGTAATTTCGAATTGGTCGACAAACTCACATTAGATTTAGACGGCAAAAAAGCATGGATTTTTCATGGAGATGTATTCGATTCCTCCACTCATGGCTATGCCAAAATTCTGGCCAAACTGGGCGGAAAAGGCTATGATTTACTGATTCTGATCAACAGCTTAATCAATTGGTTTTTGGAACTTTTAGGCAAAGAAAAAAGAAGCTACTCCAAAATGATAAAAGACGGCGTCAAGAAAGCAGTTTCTTTTATCTCCAATTTTGAAACTACCGCTGCCGAAATAGCCATTCAAAAAAAATACAGTTATGTGGTTTGCGGACACATACACAAACCGCAAATGAAGGAAATAGCAAATGAACACGGAAAAGTAATGTACCTCAATAGCGGCGATTGGATAGAAAACCTTACCGCATTAGAATACAAGAAACAAAAATGGAGTCTCTATCAGTATAACAAAGAGCACTACAAAGATGCCGACAGCAATGAGGAAAAAATAGTAAACGACATCGTCAATAAAATTCTTTCCTAAAACCCTAAACAGCAACTATGAAAATATTTTACGCTATACAGGCCACCGGCAACGGACACATCAGCAGGGCCATCCAATTGTATCCTTATCTGCAAAAATTTGGCGAGGTTGATTTTTTTATGAGTGGTAACAATGCCAGTTTGGATGTCAATTTGCCTATAAAATTCAAAAGCGAAGGTTGCAGTTTGCATTACAGTAAATGTGGCGGCCTAGATTATTGGGATATTGCCAAAAACATAAAACCAAGGCAAATCTATAAAGATGCCAACGTTTTGCCGCTAAAAAACTACGATGTGGTCATCAACGATTTTGACTCGATTACTTCGTTGGCCTGCAAATTGCAAAAAGTACATTCGATACAATTTGGGCATCAAGCAAGTTTTATCTCTCCCAATACGCCCCGACCCGACAAGAAAAGTATTATGGGCGAAATGATTCTCAAACATTATGCACCATCACCTAAGAACATTGGTTTGCATTTTGACAAATACGATGATTTTATTTATCCTCCGATCATCAAAGATGAAATTGCAAATGCCGAACCCAAAAATGCAGGACACATCACGGTTTATTTGCCTTCTTTTCAAAAAGATTGTTTAGAAAAAGCGTTTAATAAACTTCCTAATTTAAAGTTTCATTGGTTTTTGAATGATATAAAAACCAAACACACCATAAAAAATGTCACGTATTTCCCCGTCAATCAAGACTACTTCAATAAAAGCCTGATAAAATGTGAAGGCATTATTACTGGCGGAGGATTTGAAACGCCTGCCGAGGCCTTATATCTTGGCAAAAAAATACTCGCTATCCCTATCAGAAAACACTATGAACAGGAATGCAATGCGGCTGCGCTCAAGAAACTGGGTGTTCCTGTGCTGTATGAAGTAGGCGATGATTTTGATCTAATAATCGAAAATTGGTTGGATTCTCCTATAAAATACCCAACGATAAAAGCCAACAACAT
Organism: Flavobacterium sp. N3904; assembly: GCF_025947305.1. Taxonomy (NCBI): domain Bacteria; kingdom Pseudomonadati; phylum Bacteroidota; class Flavobacteriia; order Flavobacteriales; family Flavobacteriaceae; genus Flavobacterium; species Flavobacterium sp. N3904. Next base: position 1,868,503 of record NZ_CP110009.1, on the reverse strand, counting down.
CAATGAAACCCTGCAGTTTTTATTTGATACCTATTATGAATAACTTAAAATAAAAGAGCCGTCCCATTACTAAAATGAGACGGCTCTTACTCTAAAAAAATACTATTATTTGATGATAGTCATTTCTTCTATAATGTTATGGGCTCCTGCATATTTGTCAATAATCCAAAGCACAAAACGAATATCCAGATTGATGGTGCGTTGCAGTTTTTTGTCAAAAATAACATCACCCGCCATTGCTTCGATATTGCCATCAAATGCTACACCAATTAATTCTCCTTTACCGTTCAATACCGGAGAACCTGAATTCCCACCTGTAATATCATTGTCGGTCAAGAAATTTATAGGCATATAACCCGCTTTGTCGGCGTATTGACCAAAATCTTGGGCTTTGTTTAATTCCAACAAATGAGCCGGCAAATCAAATTCAGGGTCGCCTGCTTTATACTTCTTGACCATTCCGGCCATAGTCGTGTAATTATTGGTTTTGGCGTCATTACGCTTGTCTGTAGGCAAAGCACGCACTTTTCCGTATGTCAAACGCAAAGTAGAATTGGCATCTGGATATTGAATGGTATTTAGTTTTGATTCTCTCAAACCTTCCACTAAATTGCGGTAAGCAATAGCAAAATCGTCATCTGCTTTTAATTGTTCAGCAGACTTGGCTCTGAGTTTTGTTAGCAAATCATTTGACATCACATACAATGGATCCGTTGCAATTGATTCCGGTTTTGGATCTTTCATAAAGGCCTCAACCGTTTCTTTAGTCGCAAAAATACTTCCCGCAATTGCTTTATCCACATCGGCAGCAAAATTACCGTTATTGGTCGCTTTCATTGTGGCGATAACTGGTGCCAGTCCATATTCTGAAGCTTTAGCAGCATATAAATTCAATTGGGCTGTAAAAACTTCTTTTTCCAAAGGAGCATAAAATTCTCCATAATAGGTTTCAATCAGACTATTTATTTTAGGAAGCATTTCTGCTCTTTTGGCTTCATTTTCTTTATAATAACCAATCAATGCATTACCCAATACAGAAGGACCAGCTCCATAAGAAGTTGTTCTCATCAATTGAGAAAGATAATTGTCATGACGGGATTTCAAATTTGTTTTTGCATAATAATCATTTATTGTTGCAATAACATTTCCGTATTTAGCCGCGTTCTCCGGTTTGTTGGCCCAAGCATTAAATTTGACTTCTTCTTTTGCTTTTGTACTGGCGGTTTTCGCTTTGGTCAATGCATCAATCATTCCTTGACGATTTTTCCAGTAATTGGCAGTCGAAGCATATTTAGAAGCGTATTTTAAACGAACAGTTGCATCTTTGTCCATATATATCTTCATGTTGTCCATTCCCGTTTTTGCACCTTCAACCCAAGCTGGATAAGCATATGCAACGTTTTGTGCTATTCCGCCAGATGGCATCCAACGGTTTGTTCTGCCCGGATATCCCAAAATCATCGCAAAATCATTTTCTTTAACCCCTTTTATACTTATTGGCAAATGGTGTTTCGGTTGCAAAGGTACATTGTCTACAGAGTATTCAGCAGGATTTCCATCTTTGTCTGCATAGACTCTAAACATAGAGAAATCGGCAGTGTGACGTGGCCATTCCCAGTTGTCAGTATCACCACCAAATTTTCCAAGGCTTTCTGTTGGTGTTCCCACCAAACGAACGTCTTTGTAATCTTGGTAAACAAAATAATAGTACTCATTCCCCTGAAAGAAAGGACGAACGGATACGGTGTATTTTCCACCCTCGCTATTTTCCTTTTCGATCAAAGCAATTTCTTGCTGAATCACTTTGTTTCGTTCTGCCTCGGTCATTTTATCGTTTACTTTTGATAAAATCCTTTTGGAAACGTCATCCATACGAACAAAGAAACGCACGTAAAGTGATTTAGGTTTCAATTCCTCACTTCTGCTTTTGGCCCAAAATCCATTTTTTAAATAGTTTTGTTCTTCAGTAGAAAGTTCGGCAATAGCATCATATCCACAGTGGTGGTTGGTCAATACCAAACCATCTTTGGAAACAATCTCGGCAGTGCAACCTCCGTTAAATTGAACTACCGCATCTTTCAAACTATGATGATTGATACTGTAAATTTCTTCGGCTGTCAATTGCAAGCCCATTTTCTCCATATCTCTATGGTTCAATCTTTCGATAAACATCAAAAACCACATTCCTTCATCGGCTCTCACCGGAAAAGCCATTAGGCACATGGTCAAGAATAATACAATTTTTTTCATTTATTTATAATTTATTTTAGCGCTACGAATATAATCATTTTGATAACCATATTAAAGTTTTACTGCGTTAAACACAATCAAATACATTTCGATTAACCCCATATTAAGAATTGTTCAAAACAAAAAAAAGGTACTCTATTGCTAGAATACCTTTTTCTCTTTAATTATGACTCCTTTTAGTCGTTCAACATTTTCCATAATTTATCTTTCAATTCGGTCAAACCTTGTTGAGCTACCGATGAAATAAACATATAAGGAACATCTTTGAAAGCAACGTCTAATTCCGTTTTCAATTCAGCTTTTAATTCATCATCGAGCATGTCACATTTTGAAATGACCAACAAACGTTCTTTATCGAGCATTTCTGGATTGTATTTTGTCAATTCATTTACCAGAATATCATATTCCGCCTTAATGTCCGGAGTGTCAACTGGAACTAAAAACAACAAAGTTGAATTACGTTCAATATGGCGCAAGAAATAATGTCCTAATCCTTTTCCTTCGGCAGCACCTTCTATAATTCCGGGAATATCGGCAATCACAAATGACTGAAAATCCCTGTATGCCACAATTCCAAGATTTGGTTTTAAAGTCGTAAACGGATAATCGGCGATTTTTGGTTTTGCAGAAGTCAATACAGATAATAATGTTGATTTACCCGCATTCGGAAAACCTACCAAACCTACATCGGCCAAAACTTTAAGTTCTAGAATCACATCCATTTCTACACCTGGCAAACCCGGTTGGGAATAGCGTGGTGTTTGATTGGTTGAACTTCTAAAGTGCCAGTTTCCTAATCCTCCTTTACCTCCACGAGAAAGAATCTGTTTCTCTCCGTCTTCGGTAATTTCAAATAAGGTTTCGCCTGTTTCTTTATCTTTTACAACCGTTCCCAACGGAACTTCAATAAATTTATCGTCTCCATCTGCACCAGTACTACGATCTCCTCCTCCGTCTCCACCATGTCCTGCTTTAATATGACGAGCAAATTTTAAGTGAAACAAAGTCCAAAGTCCTTTATTTCCCACTAGATAAACGTGTCCCCCTCGTCCTCCATCACCACCGTCTGGGCCACCTTTTTCAATAAATTTTTCTCTATGCAAGTGCGTAGATCCCTTTCCTCCTTTTCCTGAAGAAACATAAATTTTTACGTAATCTACAAAATTCCCTTCTGTCATACTCTTTTGTTTAAAGTTTAAAGTTTAAAAGTTTAAAGTTTAGCTGATCTTCTACTAATTTTAAACACTTAAACTATTAAACCAAATTTTACCCTTTTAAGGCTTTAACCATTACTTTATCAATCTTCACGCCATCCATATCGATGACCTCTAACTCAAACTTGTGCCAAATCAACTTTTCTCCTTCTTTTGGGATACGTGATAATTCGGTCATTATTAATCCGCTTACTGTGGTTACTTCATAATCATTTATCAAATCATCCAACTCGAAATAAGTCAAGAAATCGTGTAGTGAATAATGTCCATCTACCATCCAAGTTCCATCTTCTCTTTCAATTAATTGGAAGTCATCTTTATAAAAATCAGATGCATTACCTACTAGTGCTTCGAGAATATCATTCAGCGTAATTACTCCTTGAAAAACGCCATATTCATCTGAAACTAGCGCATAATGAACTCCTGTTTCCTTAAACTGTTCCAGCGCTTTGTATGCAGTAGTTTGCTCCATCATAAAAGGAGCTTCAGTCATAATTTCGGCCAAATTGAAGTTTTCGTTTTCAAAATGAGCGAAGATATTTTTTAAGTTAACTACTCCAACAATATCATCGTGATTATCTCCATAAACTGGGTAAATAGAATGCAGTTCTTTCAGCATAAACTCCTTTACTTTGTTTTTGTCTGCGTGCAAAGGCAAAATCATAACCGCTTTTCTATGGGTCATTAACGAATTGATTTTTCGATCTCCAATATGAAAAACACGTTCTACTATATCTTGTTCTATTTCCTGAACTTCACCACCTTCAGTACCTTCTTTGATTATGGCTTTTATCTCTTCTTCGGTTACTTTCCCATCAGCTGTGGGTTTTATTTTCAGAATATCCAATAAAAAATCGGTCGAAGTCATTAGTAACCATATAAATGGAGCCGTAATTATCGAAACAATTTTCATGGGTAATGCCACTGCTTTGGCAATACCTTCAGGATGGTTTAACCCAATTCTTTTAGGCAACAACTCTCCCAACACCAAAGAAAAAAATGTAAGTATCACAACAACTATTCCAACAGCAATTGAATGTGAAAACGGCGCTAATAGATGAAATCCTTTTACAAATATTTCTACATCGGCAGTTATTTTGTCGCCGCTGTAAATCCCGGTAAGTATTCCAATAAGTGTTATGCCTATTTGAACCGTTGACAGGAATTTGTTTGGCGAATTGGCTAAATCCAAAGCGATTTGAGCGCTTTTGTTTCCTTTTTTTGCTGCGGTTTCCAATCTGTTTTTCCTGGCCGAAATCAATGCGATTTCAGACATGGAGAAAACTCCATTTAAGAGTATCAGAAAAAAAATTATTACTATTTCCAATTGTTAGATAATTCGTTTATATTTTGGATTTCATAGAATCCCGTTTTGTGTAATCTTATTTTCATAGCCCAGATAGAAGTGAAAAGCCCACAGTCCCGTTGTTTAATTTTTATGAGTGACTCGAAAGCGACTGAAAGAAGCTTGTGAGGCGCTTTAGAAAAATAAACAACGGGACGAGGACTTGTAACGTAAAGCTGGATATTGCTCCTACAAATTATCAATAACTGCCGTAAGTCTTTCTGTAATTTCCTGAATAGTTCCTATTCCATTTACAGCGTGAAACTTATTTTGGTCCTTGTAATACCCCATCAATGGAGCTGTTTTTTCGTTGTATTCTTGGTAACGGTTTCTGATTTTTTCTTCGTCTTGGTCGTCAACTCTTCCGCTAGTTTTTCCTCTTTCCAATAATCTTGCTACCAGAATATTATCATCGGCTTCAAGGGCTACTGTTGCAGTTACACTTGAACCAATTGTTGGTAAAAATGCGTCTAATGCTTCGGCTTGACCGATTGTTCTTGGATATCCGTCGAATAAAATTCCGTTGGAATCCAAATGTTTGTTTACCTCATCAATAAGCATTTTGGTCGTTAATTCGTCTGGAACCAAATCCCCAGCATCCATATATACTCTTGCTTCTTTGCCCAATGGAGTATCATTTTTCAGGTTATAACGAAAAACATCTCCAGTTGAAATGTGTGTTAATTTGTATTTTTCTTTTAAAAACTCAGCCTGAGTTCCTTTTCCGGCTCCTGGCTTTCCAAATAAAACTATATTGATCATTCCTTTTTTATATGTGATTTTTACTCTTTTTTTATTCTTTTAATTGATATACTTCTGGTAAATTCCTACCTAAACCATCATAATCCAAACCAAAACCAACGATGAATTTGTTAGGAATTCGGATACCGACATAATCAATTTTCAGGTCTTTTTTGAAAGCATCGGGTTTGAAGAACAAGGTTGCGATTTTAAAATGCTTTACATTTTGACTTTTAAACAATTTTTTCAATTCCTCTAAAGTATTTCCTGTATCGATAATATCTTCAATAACAACGACGGTGCGCCCAGTTAAATCCTGGTTTAAACCGATTAATTGCTTAACCGATTCTGTGGAAGTTGTTCCTTCGTAAGAAGCCAGTTTGATAAAAGAAACCTCACAGGGTTTTTTGTATAATTTTAAAAAATCGGAAACCACCATAAAAGAACCATTCAAGACTCCAATAAAAATTGGTGTTTCATCAAAAAAATCGTCTTCTATTTGCGCTACCATTTTTTCAATAGCAAAGTTTATCTCTTTGGCTGAAATAAACGGAACAAATTGTTTATCGTGTAGTTGTATCACAGTTTTGTGTTTTAAAATATTTGGCAAAGATAGGGATTTCACTTTTGACAATTGTCAATTGATTTGTACTTTTAAACCAAAAATACTGATGATGGTCACCGAATTCCAAAAAAATTTAGATTATGTAACAGGACATAGGGCCAATCGACAAAAATATGCCAACGAAGTACTCAGTAATCCGATACTTTTTCTGGAGTTGATTCGACTTTGTTTTCAAGTTTCAGACAAAAATGCATCCAAAGCCTGTTGGATTCTTGAATTTGTTTGTTACCAAAAATTGGAATGGCTTACAGCTCATTTGAATTTTTTCTGTTCCAATATTAAAAACTTAAAAGACGAAAGTTCAATTCGTCCAATAGCCAAAATTTGTCAGCTTTTGGTTCTTTCGCATTATAAGAAAAAAGAAATACAGCTTTCGGAAAAACACTTGGAACAAATAATTGAAAATTCTTTTGACTGGCTAATTAATGATATCAAAGTAGCTCCCAAAGCTTATTCGATGCGGACTTTGTATATTTTGGGACAACATTACGATTGGATTCATCCCGAATTGAAAACGATAATCACCAAAGATTTTCCAAATCATAGTGCAGCGTACAAAGCTGTCGCCAAAGAAGTTTTGAAGAAAATAAAATAGCATTTTCCTATTCGATTAGGAAAAAGTATCTTTGCACACACTAGGCAATATGCCCAACAGACAAAGCTAAAGACAATCACAATGAATTATTTTTCATCCTCTTTTAAATTAGGTATACTTGGTGGCGGACAATTAGGCAAAATGCTTTTGTTTGACACCAGAAAATTTGACATACAAACTTATGTTCTTGATCCTAGCGATGAAGCTCCCTGCAAAATAGCATGTAATCAATTCTTTCAAGGTGACCTAATGGATTTTGAAACAGTTTACAATTTTGGGAAACAAGTAGATGTTTTGACTTTTGAAATTGAATTGGTGAATTTAGATGCACTTGAAAAATTGGAAAACGAAGGCGTAAAAGTTTTTCCTTCGCCAAAAACACTGAAACTGATTCAGAATAAAGGAATTCAAAAGGAGTTTTATATCAAAAATAATATTCCAACAGCACCTTTCAAGCGATACGCGACATTAAAAGATTTAGTAGTCGATTTAGTAGATTCTAATATTCAACTTCCTTTTGTATGGAAATGTACCGAATTTGGATACGACGGAAACGGTGTAAAAGTCATTAGACAAACAGCTGATTTAGAAAATTTACCGAATGTAGAATGTATTGCCGAAACGATGGTTCCTTTCAAAAATGAATTGGCCGTAATCGTTTGCCGCAATCCGCAAGGAGAAATAAAAACATATCCTGTAGTCGAAATGGAGTTTCATCCCGAAGCCAACCAAGTGGAATATGTAATTTGTCCCGCTCGAATTGATGACAAAGTAGCCGAAAAAGCGAGACTGATTGCTTTGAATGTTTCGCAGCAATTCAATCATGTTGGACTATTGGCGGTTGAAATGTTCCAAACCGAAGATGATGAAATCTTGGTAAACGAAGTGGCTCCTCGCCCACATAATTCAGGTCATTACTCGATTGAAGCGAGTTATACTTCGCAATTTGAAAACCATTTACGCGCGATTCTAGATCTGCCATTAGGAAATAGCGAGAGTAAAGTTGCTGGAATTATGGTTAATCTCTCTGGAGCTGAAGGTTTCTCTGGAGATGTCGTTTACGAAAACATAGAGAAAATATTAGGATGGAATGGAGTTACACCACACATTTACGGCAAGAAACAAACGCGTCCTTTTAGAAAAATGGGGCACGTAACCATTGTCAATGAAGACATAAACAAAGCTAGGAGAATAGCCGAGGATGTGAAAAATACGATAAGAGTAATAAGCCCCCCAACCCCCGACGGGGGAGTCTAAACTCTTACGAATTAAAAAACTTTAACTAAAAACCTACCCACCTCCTAGTAGGAATTCCCCCTTCGGGGGTTAGGGGGCTTATTATGAAAGTAGCCATAATCATGGGAAGTATTTCGGATATGCCGGTAATGCAAGATGCCATAGACATTTTAAAAGGATTCGATATAGCTGTAGAAGTTGATATTGTATCGGCACACAGAACCCCAGAAAAATTATTTGATTTTAGTAAAAACGCTCATACTCGCGGTATTTCGGTAATCATTGCCGGAGCTGGAGGTGCAGCGCATTTACCAGGAATGGTAGCATCGATGTCTCCATTGCCTGTCATTGGAGTTCCTGTAAAATCAAGTAATTCTATCGATGGTTGGGACAGTGTTTTGTCAATTTTACAAATGCCCGGCGGTGTTCCTGTAGCAACCGTTGCTTTAAATGGCGCCAAAAATGCTGGAATTCTTGCCGCTCAAATTATTGGTAGCGCCGACGCAACTATTTTAGATAAAATCATAACATATAAGGAAGGTCTGAAAGAAGCGGTTTATAAATCTTCTGAAAACTTAAATAAGTAAAAAAGCTCCTGAAAAAAGAGGAGCTTTTCGGATATTGTAAATTCTAAACTTGGGGAAATTTAGTATTTAACAATATAATTTTCTTTTTATTTGGGACAAAAAGAGTTAAAATTTTCGACTGAATTAATTGATGTGTTAATTAATTACTCGACAAAAGTACATAAAAAACCGATAAACAACACTTTTATTATAAATTTTAACAAATTTTTCTTGTTTTTATTTTCAAAACATGAAAACATAAAGCCATAACAACCACTTGTTTATAACAAAATCGAATATACAATCATGAATATACTACTCCAGAAATTTGACACCAAGCTAGACACGGCGCCATTTTCTAAAATAAAAAACGAAGATTACCTTCCTGCTTTTCAGGAAGCAATTGTCTTGGCGAAAGCAGAAATTGATGCTATTGTAAGCAATACAGAAAATCCTACTTTTCAAAATACTATTGAGGCATTGTCTTTTAGCGGCGATACTTTGGACCGAATTTCAAGTGTTTTCTTTAATTTAAACTCTGCAGAGACGAGTGACGAAATGCAAAAAATCGCCCAAGAGGTTTCTCCTTTATTGTCTGAATTTGGAAATGACGTTCGCTTGAATGCTTCTTTATTTGCAAAAGTAAAAACGGTTTACGACCAAAGAGATTCTTTGAACTTAAATCCGGAACAAACTACACTTCTAGACAAACAGTACAAAAGCTTTTCCAGAAATGGAGCTAATTTGCCAGAAGACAAGAAAAATCAACTACGTGAAATTGACAAAGAATTATCAAAACTAAGTTTACAATTTGGAGAAAATGTGTTGACTGAAACCAACGCTTTCGAATTACATCTTACTGATTACAAACATTTAGCAGGTTTACCGGAAGGAACCATCGAAGCGGCTCGTTCATTGGCGAAAGCGCAAGAAAAAGAAGGCTGGATTTTTACGTTGGATCATCCAAGTTACATTCCGTTTGTGACGTATGCGGACAATCGTGAATTACGTAAAAAAATGGCTATTGCTTTTGGTGCAAAATGTTTTCAAAACAACGGATTTGACAATCAGGAAATTGTTCTAAAAATTGTCAAATTTCGTTTTGAAAGAGCCAATCTTTTGGGCTATAAAACCCATGCCCATTTTGTTCTTGAAGAGCGTATGGCTGAAAGCCCAGAGAAAGTATTGTCTTTTTCAAATGATTTATTGGCCAAAGCCAAACCAGCGGCGCAAAAAGAATTTGAACAATTGTCTGCGTTCGCCAAAGAACTAGACGGAATCGAACAACTTGAAAAATGGGACGGCGCATATTATTCAGAAAAATTGAAGCAACAATTATTCAATTTGGATGATGAGAAATTGAAACCGTATTTCCAATTGGAGGAAGTATTAAATGGTGCTTTTACCATTGCTAAAAAACTATATGGATTGACTTTTTCAGAGATTTTCGATATCGACAAATACCATGAAGAAGTAACTACCTATGAAGTAACAGACAAAAACAACGAATTGGTGGCAGTTTTTTATGCTGATTTCTTTCCGCGAAAAGGCAAACGTAATGGTGCTTGGATGACTTCTTTCAAATCACAATACATTAAACACGGGAAAAACGAAAGACCTCATATTTCTAATGTTTGCAACTTTACAAAACCTACCGAAACCAAGCCGTCACTTTTGACTTTTAACGAAGTGACTACTTTATTTCACGAATTTGGTCACGGATTGCACGGAATGTTAGCCAATACGACCTATCCAAATCTATCGGGAACATCGGTTTATTGGGACTTTGTAGAATTACCAAGCCAGATTATGGAAAATTGGTGTTACGAACCTGAAGCTTTGGCTTTGTTTGCTCATCATTATGAAACTGGAGAAGTTATTCCGCAGGAATATGTACAAAAAATTAAAGAAAGCGCTAGTTTTCAGGAAGGTTTGGCTACGATGCGCCAACTGAGTTTTGGCTTATTGGATATGGCTTGGCACGGACAGAACCCAACGAATATTACAGACATCAAAACTTTTGAAACCGAGCAATTTGCTTCGACACAATTGTATCCAGATGTAAAAGAAAATGCAATGAGTACAGCCTTTTCACATATTTTTCAAGGAGGATATTCTTCTGGATATTATAGTTACAAATGGGCCGAGGTTCTTGATGCCGACGCTTTCGCTTATTTCTTAGAGGAAGGAATATTTAATACCGAAGTGGCCGAAAGATTCAAAGAAAATGTACTTTCAAAAGGCGGAACAGAACACCCAATGATTTTATACAAACGTTTTAGAGGACAAGAACCAAAACCAGATTCTTTGTTGAAAAGAGCGGGATTGTTATAAAAGATTGCAGACCCAAGCGATAGCGAACAGGCGAAGCAATTAAGATATTAGAATGCAGATTTAAACCGAAGTAGAAATGCTTCGGTTTTTTTATTGAATAAAAAGCAACAACAACAACAACAACAACAACCAAACTATAGGAATACTTTCCACCCAAAACGAAGTGTAATATTTTGCGCGTTTTTCATTAGCAAAAACCAAAAAAAGTGTAATTACAATCGCAACAGCAATATCAAGATTTAATTTCAGCTTCAAAAATTGAATATTGAAATTACTATAGATATTGAAGAACTCTAATCCGCAGAAAAAAACCAATAAAGCAAAACCCAGTATTTTGGTATTCTTCACTCCTATTTGTTGCGGCACGGTTCTTAAATTGGAATTATCATGTCGTAAATCGATTATTTCGAAAATAAGAATCAAAACAAAAATCAAAATAAATCGTTGAATCGATAGTATTCCAATGCTTATTGTTGGCGTAACTGCAGCATTCAACAAAGGCAAAAATACCGTCGCCCCTACCCAACAAAACGATACGATATAAATCTTTACTCCGGCCCAATTTCGGGCATTTATTCTATTCGGAAAAAAAGGAAGGGTATACAGCATCGTCAACCCTAGAAAAACAATAGCCCCTATTTGTGTGATGCGTTCCAACAGAAAAAAATAATAACCCGTCATGATAAAAGACCCCAAAGTAAAAACAGCAATCACCCGTAATTGCTTTTGCAGCTGTAATCTCTTGGCTCTTGCCAATTCTTCATATTTTACAAAATTATATCCGACAACGGTGCCCCAAAAAGCAAAATAGCCCACTGCATTTTGTTGTGAAATGTGGAATACCATTTGGGTGATTTGCACCAATGCAAAACAGGACAAACCAACATGAATGCTGCTGTTTATATAAAATTGGAGAATACTTTTTAAAATCTTCATTAAACAAATTTAATCAATTGTTAATAAACCAGTCCATTAGTTGAAAAATCCCTATAAAATCAAGTTAAAAAACGGCTTTATTAAGAGATTAATATTTATTTTTGCACCACAAAAAAACACAACATTTATTTCGACACTAAATCTTGATTGGACTGAAATTCAAATATAAATGAATAGTTGAACAATCTAGCTTTTCCTTTAGACTTAAAAAAACAAAAATAGCTACACAAAAATGAAAACAGATTCTTTTGCTTTAAGACACATTGGCCCGAGAGAAACCGATTTACAACACATGTTGAAAACCATAGGAGTTGACTCCATAGAGCGACTTGTTTATGAAACCCTCCCGGATGATATTCGTCTAAAAGCACCACTTGCTTTAGACCCAGCCATGACCGAATATGAGTATTCCAACCATATCGCCCAGTTGGGAAGCAAAAACAAAATGTTTCAATCGTACATCGGTTTAGGATACAATCAAGCTATTGTTCCAGCGGTAATTCAAAGAAATATTTTTGAAAACCCAGGATGGTACACCGCTTACACTCCTTACCAAGCCGAAATAGCTCAAGGTCGTCTGGAAGCTATTTTGAATTTCCAAACAATGGTTGTTGAATTGACTGGAATGGAAATTGCCAATGCTTCTTTACTTGATGAAGCGACTGCAGCTGCCGAAGCTATGGCTTTACTTTTTGATGTAAGATCACGTGATCAAAAGAAAAACAATACCAATAAATTCTTCGTTTCCGAAGAAATATTACCTCAAACTTTATCGGTTTTAGAAACTCGTTCTACTCCAATCGGAATAGAATTGGTTGTGGGTAACCACGAAACTTTTGATTTCTCATCCGACTTTTTTGGAGCTATCCTTCAATATCCAGGGAAATACGGTCAGGTAAACGACTATACCTCCTTTATTGCAAAAGCTGCTGCCAATGAAATAAAAGTAGCCGTAGCTGCCGATATTTTGAGTTTAACAAAACTGACTCCTCCAGGAGAAATGGGAGCTGCAGTAGTGGTGGGAACCACACAACGTTTCGGAATTCCGTTAGGTTACGGTGGGCCACACGCTGCTTATTTTGCCACCAAAGACGAATACAAACGTTCTATGCCGGGAAGGATCATTGGGGTAACTGTTGATACTAACGGGAACCGTGCTTTGCGTATGGCTTTGCAAACTCGTGAGCAACACATCAAACGTGATAAAGCGACTTCAAACATCTGTACTGCCCAAGTTTTACTTTCAGTTATGGCAGGAATGTACGCCGTATACCACGGCCCAAAAGGTTTAAAATATATCGCTAACAAAGTTCACGCTTTGACAGCCACTTTGTCTAACGAATTGGAAAAACTAGGCTTGCAACAAACTAACACGGCTTTCTTTGACACTATTGTTATCAAAGCCGATGCTCAAAAAGTACGCACGATTGCTGAACAAAACGAAGTAAACTTTTACTACATAGACAACAATACCGTTTCTATTTCTTTGAATGAAACAACAAGTATTGCCGACATCAATAAAATCGTTAGCATTTTCGCTTCCGCAAATGGTACCCAAGCAACAACAATCGAGACTTTATCAGAAGCCGTTCATTTCCCTGAGGATTTAATCAGAACATCATCTTTCTTACAACATGATGTTTTCAATAAATTCCACTCAGAATCAGCGATGATGCGTTACATCAAAATGTTGGAGCGTAAAGATTTATCATTGAATCACTCAATGATTTCTCTAGGATCTTGTACCATGAAACTGAATGCAGCTTCAGAAATGTTGCCATTAAGTAACGCGCTTTGGAACAACATTCACCCTTTTGCACCGCTAGACCAAGCACAAGGATACCAAGAAATGTTGTCTAAACTAGAACAACAATTAAACGTAATCACTGGTTTTGCAGGAACTACTTTACAGCCTAACTCAGGAGCACAGGGAGAATATGCAGGATTAATGGTTATTCGTGCTTACCACCAATCTCGTGGTGATCACCATAGAAATATTGCTTTAATTCCATCATCGGCTCACGGAACCAATCCGGCTTCTGCAGCTATGGCGGGTATGAAAGTGATCGTAACCAAAACATTGGAAAATGGAAATATAGACGTAGATGATTTGCGCGAAAAAGCGATTCTTCACAAAGATGATCTTTCTTGCTTGATGGTAACCTATCCATCGACTCACGGAGTTTTTGAAAGTGCAATTATCGAAATTACAAGAATCATCCACGAAAACGGTGGTCAAGTCTATATGGACGGAGCCAATATGAATGCACAAGTTGGTTTAACCAACCCAGCAACCATAGGAGCTGACGTTTGTCACTTGAACCTTCACAAAACATTCGCCATCCCTCACGGTGGTGGTGGACCAGGTGTAGGACCTATTTGTGTGGCCAAACACTTAGTACCATTCTTGCCATCCAACCCAGTTATCCCAACAGGAGGAAGCAATGCCATCACCGGTATTTCTGCAGCACCTTGGGGATCGGCATTGGTATGTTTAATCTCTTACGGTTACATCACGATGCTAGGAGCAGACGGTTTGAAAGAATCTACAGAACACGCAATCCTAAACGCCAATTACATCAAAGAAAAATTAAACGGTCACTACGATACGTTATATTCTGGCGAAATGGGTCGCGCGGCTCACGAAATGATTTTGGAATGTCGTCCTTTCAAACAAAAAGGAATCGAAGTTACCGATATCGCCAAACGTTTGATGGATTATGGTTTCCATGCACCAACCGTTTCTTTCCCAGTGGCAGGAACCTTAATGATCGAGCCAACCGAAAGCGAAAACCTAGAAGAATTAGACCGTTTTTGTGACGCCATGATTTCGATTCGTAAAGAAATCGAAGCGGCAAGCATCGAAGACAGCAACAACGTATTGAAAAATTCTCCCCATACACTAGCCATGCTTACTGCCGAAACTTGGGATTTCCCATACAGCAGAGAGCAAGCCGCTTTCCCACTGGAGTACATCGCCGAAAACAAATTCTGGCCTACCGTTCGTAGAGCCGATGATGCTTACGGAGATAGAAACCTAGTGTGCAGCTGTGCGCCAATTGAAGCGTATATTGAAAGTTAGATTTCAGAAGGCAGATTGCAGATTAAACAGAACCCTTTCGATTTTTAAATCGAAAGGGTTTTTCGTTTTTATTAGATTCTGAAGAAAAATAAGGAGCAGCTATTTTATGGTTATTTATCAACATTCCTCCTGCTGTCCGCTGTAATCCATTTTCATAAAACACCTTCCTAAAACCCGAATAACAACAGCAAACAGAGGAAGTAAAAACAAACTGGCAGAGCAAATTGATAAAACTTTTAATACAGTAATGATTATTCAAAAAAAACAAATAACTTAATACCCTAAATTCTTAAATAAATAATTTCATTATGAAAATTTCAAAGATATTACTCACTATTTGTTTGTCATTTGTTCTTTTTGGATATGGTCAAAATAAGTTAACTGGAAAGGTTGTCGATTTTAACAACAAACCCGTAGCAAAAGCTAAAATATATTTAGATTCCATAAACTCCAAAATGATCACAAATAAAGATGGAGAATTTGAAATTTTAGTTCCTGCAAAGGTGAGTACTATTAATGTTTACTCTGATGAATACGGATTATTATCCTCTAAATACAATAATGAAGACAACTTGAATTTTGTGTTTTTAGAGGCTGATAAGTCAAAAAAAATAAAAAAAGGAAGTGATGTTTCAATTGTATATTCAAAATCAGAAAAAAAATATGAAGTCATCCAATCTCAGAGTAATACCACAAGTGATATTCATACTTACAACACTATTTATGATATGATAAGAGGCAAATTAGCAGGAGTGGAAGTATCAAGAACTAACAAAATAACCATTCGAGGATTTAGTTCAATGGTAAATAGTGGCGATCCATTATTTGTTGTTAATGGAATGGTAGTGTCAAATATTGATTTTCTTACTCCTAATAATGTAAAATCAATAGAGGCTTTAAAAGGCGCTGAGGCTTCTATTTATGGATCTCGAGGGTCTAATGGTGCTATAGTAATAACAACAAAAAAATAATTTTCATAGGTTTAAATTAAAAAAAATAAGCAACTCCCTTTCAGCCAAAAACTGAAAGGGTTTTTCATTTTTATTAGGATTCTAAGGCAAAATTAGGAGCAGAAGTTTTCGGTTTTTCATCAACATGACTCCTGCTGTCCGCTGTATCTTTTTATCTCGTCCCAAAAGACGAGACAAAAAGGATGCCGCTTCCATCAGGGCTATGCTACTTATTTAATTTCCATAAAATACACCCCTAAAAAACTCCCTATTTCAAACAAAACCATACTTTAAATTATCGAAACTTTTTATTTAAAATAAAATGATATTTATCCTTTTAAAATTAGGATTTAATTTTTTAACAAAAAATATCCACTTTGTTATTTATAACAATTCCAAGAATAAAATGCATCATTTAATAATTTTCAATAAAATATATTCAATAATTTTGCTATATATTTAATATTCTGCAATTATATGCGTGCATAGTAAATAATTTGCCCTTTATACATTTATTATAATTAATTTAGCCGAAGTTTATCTTGAAAATAGCAAAATGAAAATAAAAATAACTGGAATAGGAAGTTATATTCCTGAGAAAAAAATAAGCAATACCGACTTTAGCGAACATGTTTTCTTAAACGAAGACGGTACTCCATTCGCCTATCCAAATGAAGTTGTCATCAATAAATTTAAAGGCATTACAGGTATCGAAAAAAGAAGATATGCAGAGGATCATTATACCTCATCTGATCTTGCTTTCTTTGCTGCTCAAAAAGCTATTGAAAACGCAGCAATAGATCCCGAAACCTTAGATTATATTATTTTTGCCCATAATTTTGGCGATGTAAAACACGGCACAAGTCAATCTGATATTATTCCGAGTTTGGCCACTAGAGTCAAACATAAATTACAGATAAAAAATCCAAAATGTGTCGCTTACGATATCCTTTTTGGTTGCCCAGGCTGGATTGAAGGCGTGCTACAAGCCAATGCTTTCATAAAATCGGGTATGGCCAAAAAATGTTTGGTTATTGGTGCCGAGACCCTTTCAAGAGTAGTAGATGCTCACGACAGAGACTCCATGATTTACTCTGATGGAGCTGGCGCCTCAATTATTGAAGCCTCAGAAGACGAAAGCGGAATGTTATCTTATGAAAGTGCAACCTTCGCTGCCGAAGAAGCCCATTTTCTTTATTTCGGAAAATCATACAACCCCGATCTGGATCCAGATACGAAGTACATCAAAATGTACGGCCGCAAAATTTACGAATTTGCACTAAGCCAAGTCCCATCGGCAATGAAAAGCTGTTTGGACAAAAGCGGAATCGCCATTGAAGATGTAAAAAAAATCCTAATTCACCAAGCAAATGAAAAAATGGATGAAGCTATCATTCATCGTTTTTACAAATTATACGGTAAAACACCTCCGAAAGACGTGATGCCAATGAGCATCGCCGAACTAGGAAACAGTAGTGTCGCCACGGTACCTACTTTATTTGATTTGTTAATTCAAGGAAAAATAGAAAATCAAGAAATTAAAAAAGGAGATGTACTACTTTTTGCTTCAGTAGGAGCGGGAATGAATGTCAATGCTTTTGTATATCGATACTAAAAATAACTGTACGCTTATTACCGAGCCCACTTCGCTTTTATAGTGCAGTGGGCTTTTTTTGGGACAAATTTGAAATTACAAACCGTATAAGAAACAGAATCTTTATATTTGCAAACTCTAAAGCAACTGCGATAGTTAAAAATTAAAAACATGTACGAGAAAACGTTTCCCAATAAAAGATTCAAACATACTTTAGAATTTTTAAAAAAACACATCAACACCTCTCAAACCATATTGGATTTAGGTGTCGAGAACCCTTTTTCTAAAATCATGAAAGAAGAAGGTTTCACCGTAAAGAACACTACTGGAGAAGATTTGGACATCAATCAAAGTGTTTTTTCGGAAGGAAAACAAGATGTGGTTACGGCTTTTGAAATTTTTGAACATTTGCTCAATCCATATACCATTTTAAGCGAAATAAAATCAGATAAATTATTGATATCAATTCCTTTGCGTCTATGGTTTTCTTCTGCCTATCGCAGTAAAACAGACATGTGGGACAGGCATTACCACGAATTTGAAGACTGGCAATTGGACTGGTTACTGGAGAAAACAGGATGGAAAATCATCGATAGCCAAAAATTTACCCATCCCGTTAAAAAAATTGGTTTTCGCCCCTTGTTGCGATTTTTCGTTCCGAGATATTATATTGTTTATGCGGAAAAAGTAAAATAATGAATTATTATATTGTTATACCCGCCTACAACGAAGAAGCGTTAATTGCTTTGACATTACAATCCTTGATTTCGCAAACAGTTTTGCCTTCAAAAATTGTGGTTGTCAATGATAATTCGACCGATAAAACTGCCGAAGTTGTTTTGGATTTCGCCAAAGACAATCCGTTTATCACTCTAGTTAATAAGAGCTCAAGCAATGTCCATTTGCCTGGAAGTAAAGTCATTCAGGCATTTCAAAAAGGTTTAGAAACTTTGGATAACAATTATGACATTATAGTAAAAATAGATGCCGATTTAATTTTTCCTTCCAATTATTTCGAAACCATAATTAAACATTTTCAATCTGATGCCACTATAGGAATGGTAGGCGGATTTTGCTATATCGAAAAAAATGGCGACTGGGTTCTGGAAAACCTAACAGACAAAGATCATATTCGAGGTGCATTGAAAGCTTATCGAAAAGAATGCTTTCATCAAATTGGAGGATTAAAACCTGCAATGGGTTGGGACACCGTTGACGAATTACTTTGTAAATTCTACAATTGGAAAGTAGTCACCGATTCTACCTTGCACGTAAAACACCTCAAACCTACAGGCGCCAATTACAACAAAACAGCACGCTACAAACAAGGAGAATCTTTTTATACGTTGGGATATGGTTTTTTTATAACGACTATTTCTTCGGTTAAATTAGCCATGATGAAAAAGAAACCACTACTGTTCTTTGATTATATAAAAGGTTTCTGGAAAGCAAAAAATGCCAAAACCCCTTTGTTGGTAAGCGAGGAACAAGCCCGTTTCATCCGAAATTATCGTTTGCAAAAAATGAAAGAGAAATTGTTTTAGCATTTTACTCTTTTGCAATTAAAAACAAAATCTAAAATTCCAACAAAATACAGTATTTTTGCGTACTTGTATTCTTTTCTGAATACTGCAACCTGTAAACTGAACACTAAAAAATGATGCTCATTCGCTATACCTCCCAGATCGGAAAATACTTTTTGATGTGGAAAGAAATCTTCAACAAACCAACAAAATGGTCTGTTATGAAAGGCTTAATCTACAAAGAAGTCGATGATTTAATTATTGATTCGTTGGGAATTGTTGCTTTTATTTCTTTCTTCGTCGGTGGCGTTGTTTCTATGCAAACCGCTTTGAACTTGACAAACTCTTTTATTCCAAAATACCTAATTGGGTATGCGACCCGCCAATCGGTGATTTTAGAATTTGCCCCAACTTTTATGTCAATTATTATGGCTGGAAAAATGGGCTCTTTTATAACTTCAAGCATTGGCTCCATGCGTGTTACCGAACAAATTGATGCGCTAGAGGTTATGGGTGTTAACTCACTTAATTATTTGGTTTTCCCAAAAATAATAGCCTTGCTTTTATACCCGTTCCTTGTAGGAATCGGTATGTTTCTTGGAATAACTGGTGGCTACATAGCAACGGTTTACGGTGGTTTCGGAAATAGTATTGACTTTATCGAAGGGCTTCAAAGAGATTTTATTCCCTTTCACATTGTGTATGCTTTTACCAAAACTTTTATTTTTGGTATGCTGTTGGCAACTATTCCTTCTTTTCATGGTTTTTACATGAAAGGTGGCGCACTCGAAGTCGGTAAAGCGAGCACTGTTTCTTTTGTATGGACTTCGGTTACCATCATTTTGATCAACTATATTATTACCCAATTACTCTTAACAAAATGATAGAAATAAAAAACATAGAAAAATCATTTGGCGGTGTCAAAATTCTTAAAGGTGTTTCTTGCGTTTTTGAAGCAGGAAAAACCAATTTAATTATTGGCCAAAGTGGATCGGGTAAAACCGTTTTGTTAAAATCATTATTGGGAATTCACACTCCAGAAGTTGGAAGTATTTCTTTTGATGGACGTATATATTCTGATCTTAATTCAGATGAAAAACGAGAAATACGTACCGAAATTGGTATGCTTTTTCAGGGAAGTGCTCTTTTTGACAGCATGACTGTTGCCGAAAACGTTGGTTTTCCATTGAAAATGTTTACCAACGACAGTAATGCTAAAATACAAAAACGTGTTGATTTTGTTTTAGAAAGAGTAAATCTGGTAGGTGCTCACAAAAAACTACCTTCTGAAATTTCGGGAGGAATGCAGAAAAGGGTTGCAATTGCCCGTGCTATTGTAAACAATCCTAAATATTTGTTTTGTGACGAACCCAATTCAGGATTAGATCCTAATACTGCCATTTTGATAGATAATTTGATTAGAGAAATTACAGAGGAATACAATATCACAACCGTCGTAAATACACATGATATGAATTCTGTAATGGAAATTGGAGATCATATTTTATTTCTAAAAAATGGCGTAAAAGCTTGGGAAGGTACCAAAGAAGAAATTTTCCTTACCGAAAATGAAGCTATTGTTGAATTTGTTTATTCATCGGAATTATTCAAAAAAGTTAGAGAAGCCTATTTGAAAGGATAAATTAATCTTTTGCTTTTTTGAACAATGTCTTTCGATATCCAGCCCAATTGATTAAAACCACACCAATTAAAATTACAATCAAGGCAAGTATTTGTTTTGAACTGATGTTTTCTTTGGCAAATAGCCAACCTAAAAAGACAGCAATAACCGGATTTACATACACATAAGTACCTACTTGTATTAATGAACGCTTAGTTATTAGCCATAAATAGGCAACAAAAGCGAGTATCCCAAAAACAATAAGATATCCCAAACTCAACCAAGAGGTTAACGATATATTACTAAAAACAAACCCTTGGGTCTCTTTTGTAAAGTAAGACAACATCAAACAAAACAATCCTGCGCTTATCATTTGCAAAGCCACATTCATCAAGGTAGGCAAATCAGTAGGATAATATCTGGAAAACAACGAACCCAATGCCCATGATATTCCACCGGCAATAATTACCAATACTCCTAAAACAAAATGATCTGAAAAAACAGATTCATTGATATCAAAAAGAATTATAACCCCCGCAAAACCTATAACCAAGCCCAGAAGTGAGCTCATATTTGAGAAGTTTTCTTTCCACTTCGGGTAATCTAAAATCAAAAACCAAAAAGGCAAACTACAAACTACTATCGAGGCAATTCCAGAAGGAACAAATTGTTCTGCCCACATCACCGATCCTGTTCCTCCAACAAGTAAAAGAGTTCCATAAATTAAATTTTTGAGAACTGCATCCTTTGTTGGCATTTTAAAATTCCCTTGCACTTTTATCAAAAGCAATAAAAGTAAACCCGCAATTACAAATCGCATTCCCATCAACATAAATGGTGGAATGGTCTCCAGTCCCAAAAAGATAAAGAAATAAGTACTTCCCCAAATAATAAAAATAGCCGCAAAAGCGAGATAGATGAGAAATTGGCTTTCGTTTTTAGACATATAATTTGGTGGATTTTAAAAATAAAAAAAATGATTTCTTTCGAAAAATTGAGTTTACTCAAGATTCTTAAGAATTCACTTTTTTAATTTAATCGAGAGGAAAAATATTTATTAGGATTTCAACTGAGATACAATCGCTTTTATCTCTTGTTCCTTACTTTTAGGATAAATCAACAAGACCGAATCTTTATCTACAATAATATAATCATCAAGTCCATCGACGATGACTTGCTTACCCAAAGCGGTTCTAATAATATTATTGGATGCGTTTTGCAACAATACAACTGCATTTACCACCGCATTGTTGTTATCGTCTTTTGGCAGTTTTTCATGCAATGAGCCCCAGGTTCCGAGATCGTTCCAATCAAAAGTAGCAGGAAGAACGTAGACATTTTTGGCGTTTTCCATAATGGCATAATCGATAGAAATATTATCTGCTTTTGGATAATTCTCCTGAATAAAAGCACTTTCATTCTCAGTGTTGTACACATCATAACCCTCCATAAAAAGAGCAAACATCTCTGGTTGAAATTCTTCAAAAGCTTTCAAAATAGATCTTACGCTCCAGATAAAAATACCGGCATTCCATAAATAATTCCTGCTTTGAATAAATCGTCTAGCTGTTTTGGAATCTGGTTTTTCTCTAAACTGAACTACTTTTTTTATCGAGCGGCTATCCAATTTATCAAATTCAATATAGCCATAACCTGTGTTTGGGGAAGTCGGTAAAATACCCAAAGTCATCAAAGATTCTTCTCTTTCGCATAAATCGAAAGAACGCTGCAAATTGGCCACAAACTGCATTTCGTCTTCAATCCAGTGATCACTTGGCGCAACAACCATCACTGCATTTGGGTTTATTTTTTTAATTTTCAAAGAAGCATACAAGATACATGGAGCAGTATTTCTCATGGCAGGTTCCAATACGATTTGCTCTTGGGTTACCATTGGCAATTGCTCCAAAATCAAGTCATTGTAACTCTCATGTGTCAAAATCAAAATATTCTCTTTCGGAATGATTTGTGATAATCGACTAAATGTTTTCTGAATTAAAGTCTCTCCAGAACCCAACATATCATGAAATTGCTTCGGAAATTCTCTCGTACTTACTGGCCAAAATCGGGAACCGATTCCGCCTGCCATTAATATTGCGTAATAATTTTTGTTCATTTTATACTTTTTTTATTTGCTTTTAAAGCAAAACTTAATTTATATTTAACTAACCCGGCAACAACTCAACCTCTGCATTTGGGTTAAATAAATACAATCGTCCAGAACTCATCTCCAAACATTCGTATCGTTTGGTTCTTATGGCTATTTTCTTGAAAATCTTCCCATTTGAGATTCTAAAAACACTACCGTAAGGAATTTCAAAGATATAGTTTTTATCATTCTCTTTATCATACTGTTTTAGGGCCAACGCCAATGTAGCATCCGTATCACTACTTGCCGTAGGATTTTTGAAATGACGAGCCAACAAAGGCAATAATTGATTGGGGAAAATTTCGGGTCGAATAAAAGGTATCATCATCCGTTGAAAAGAGAGTTTCCATTCTCCTCCATGTGGTTTTATATTTCGCCCATATTTTTCAAAAGCCACCAAATGCGAAATTTCATGAATCAACGTTATCAGGAACTTGTATTTATTTAGGCTTGCATTAACGGTAATTTCGTGTTTCCCATTCATTCCTTTTCGATAATCTCCATGACGCGTTTGCCTCTCATTTACAATTTTGAGATGCACTTGATGCGTAACAATCAGTTCAAAAACTGGTTTTACTGCATGTTCCGGCAAATATTTTAAAAGAGTTTCGGGCAAAATTAGTTATGGATTCGTGGAAGAAACGGGCAATACTTTACCATTAAAATATTTATTTCCTGTAAGCGTAAAATCGTAAATATAATTGGCCATTTCACTAGCTGAAAGTGGCGCTTGATAGCCTGGAAATGCTTCATTCAGCATTTCGGTTTGAACAGAACCCAATGCCAAAACATTAAAAGAAATTCCTTGTTCTTTATACTCTTCAGCCAATAATTCGGATAACGTAATTACTGCTCCTTTACTGGAACTGTAAGCTGCCAATCCTGCAAACTTAAGACTTCCTTGCACGCCTCCCATCGAACTTATGGTAACCACATGACTGCCTTTTTGTAAATATGGCAAGCAAATACGGGTCAAATTGGCCACTCCAAAAACATTGACTTTATATATATTTTCGAAATCATGCTGAGTCGTTTCCGAAAAAGGTCTTAGTAACAAACTTCCCGCATTGTGAACAATGGCATCGATGGTTTGCCAAGTTGCAGACAAAAAATCTGTTACTTGTTGCAATTCCTCTTCATTGGACAAATCAACCGAAAGACAGGTTATATTTTTATGAGAAAGTAGCTGTTGGTTTATTTTTCTAGACACAGCGAGCACTTGATGTCCCGAATTGGCAAACTGCAAAGCCAACTCCAGACCTATTCCCCTGCTTGTTCCTGTAATAATAATGTTTTTCATTCGAGGATAATATTTGTTTTTTTAAGGAAAATGGAATCGCCGTTCTTCGTTTATATTTTATTTATGAAATCACGTCGATTTCATATAGCAAAAATAGTCAAAACAGTCAAAAAACTGTGATTTTTAAATTTTAAAAAATATATTTTTATCCTCTAATAAACAGGAAAAAATTTAACCTTTGTTTTTATAAATCATAATCTTTGTTCCACTCAAAATAACCAATATGCTAACCTTTAACAAAAACTATTTTGGATTCGCTATCCTGATCTTTTTAATCGAAGTTTTGATTGCACTTTACATTCATGACCGCTTTGTAAGGCCTTACCTAGGTGATGTTTTGGTAGTTATTTTGATGTATTGCTTTTTAAAATCTTTTCTCAAACTACCCGTTTTGAACGTTGTGCTTGCTGTATTGGCTTTCTCTTTTACAATCGAATTCCTTCAATTTTTGAATATCGTCGAAAAGCTAGGCCTCGAAAAATCAAAAATTGCCAGAACAATCATTGGAACTTCATTCTCTTGGATTGATCTACTAACTTATATCATAGGAATTACAGTAGTATTAATTATCGAAAAATATTGGCATAAAAAACAAATGATTGAAAACTAAAAATAAAGTGATGAGTTTAATTTTACATATTTTTACAAAAAAATAAAAAATAGAATCTATAAAAATGATCGAAAATATCCAATTTGAAGTAGCAAAAAATACAGACATTGAAGGTGTGCTTGCGTTACAAAGCATTTATTTAGTATCGAATATGACCGAAGAGGAAAAAGCTTCAGGATTTGTAACCACTCCTTTTTCTGTAGATCAACTCGAAGAAGTGATTCGCCAGGAAGGTTTGTTTATTGCTAAGGACAACAACAAAATTATCGCTTATATTTTTGCGGCGAGTTGGGATTATTTCAGTCAGTGGGCTATTTTTAATCACATGACTCCAATGCTTCCGGGACTTTCATTCAAAGATTTTAAGATGACTGACACCAATACTTTTCAATACGGACCTATTTGCATCGACAAAAAATACCGAGGAAAGGGCTTGATTAATCCTTTCTTTGATTTCATGAGAACACACCTTGTGAAACGTTTTCCAGTAAGTATTACTTTCATCAACAAAACCAATATGCCTTCACAAAAAGCACATATTGAGAAACTAAAATGGTCGGTTATTGGTGATTTTCAATTTAACAACAACAACTATTTTATTTTGGCGTATGATATGAGTCAACCTTCTATCGAATAGTTTTCTTCAAATACTTTTTGTAGACTTTTCGAGCCTGAAACCAAGCCAAAATCACAAAAAACAAAGGAATAACAATTGGCATAAAAACTTTTGAATAATCCAATATTTTTTGGGACAACGAATTCAATAAAACGATTACAGCCAGCATTCCAAAAAAGGTTCCAGCCAGTGTTCCAAAAATATAATGAAATTTAAGTTTTTTGGATAGGGTTATGTATTTGGCATTCATCAGATACAAATTCCAGCCCATCCAAAATGGAATTTGAAGAAAATTTAATCCACACAATATCATTCCAATTAAAAAAGGAGAATATTGAATATAATCTTCTAAATAATTATGCTCTTCGGCCGTTTGATTCGAATAGGCATAAAATACATAAGCAATCAACAACAGAAAAAAGACAGCAAAGAAATCGATGCTTTTCATCAGTTTTTTATTTTCTGCCAATTGGTTTGAAAAAATAACTGTTAAATAAATAACAACAGCTTCAATTAAAATAACGCCTAATAAATAAGAAACCAATGAATTAATTCCCAATTTAGACAAAACCTCAACTCCAATAATATTCAAATACCCAAGAGGCAATGATCCCACAAAGCTCACGATAAATCCAACGATTATGTTTTTTAAGGTTTTCATTTATTGGAAATTGATGATTTTCTGATTCTGTTTTTGATGCAAACGGTATTCTTTCATTCCGACTTTGTGTTCCAAATATGGAAACCCCAATTTATGATTGGCTACACTTATTTCATACATATAAGTAATATGACGTGCGAGCTCTTTCCATGCAAAAAGCAAAGAATGCTTGGGGTCGTAAATATGAGTTGGTTCACTTGCAGCTCCATTCAATTCGACAACAGAGAAGTTTTTCCCTTTTTCCAAATCTTCAAACGAACCATACATTATATCCAATCTTCCAAAATGGAAACCGGGAATTTGCATACACATTTCGTTGAAAGTGTCGGTAAGTTTTGGTGTTATCCAATGACTTCCGTCTATAAATTTGGCTCCACGAGCATGATTCCCGTAAGGTACAAGATTTACTTTTTCGCTCACAGGCAAAACCGTGTGCAATTTACTCCCATACTCCTGTTCCAAAACTTTTAATTGCAATTCATATCGGGGATTTTCTTTTATCAATTCTTCAATAGTATTCACTCCGTTTCCGGTAATGATTAAAAATTCCTTGGCAACTATTCCTGTAATCCGGCCATTTTTTTCATGTGGATAGCGGACATAAAAAACACCAATTTCATTTTCATAAGGAATCAAATCCTGCACAATAAAGTCGAAATGAGCTCTTTCGGAATATCGTTTTAAATCATCTGGGGTTTCTATTTTTTTGACAGCAGAGCCTCGCAGACCAATATCCGGTTTGGCAATAAAAGGATACTTAATTCCTGCATCTTCCAGCACTTTACTTATGTCATCAATAGAAGTTCCCGCTTTCACCAATTCCGTTTTAGGATAATATTTTTTTGGAATTAGGTTGTAAATCTGCTTTTTACTTTCCATCATAAAACCGCCATTTTTGATGGTCGGATTGGAAGCATTAAAGAAAAAAATAGATTTTGCCTTAATCGAATAGTACGCCCATAGAAAATAAATTGGGATATAAACGATTTGAAAAGGCCAGTATTCCCAGTGGGTTAATTTATGAAAGAATAGTTTCAATTTTGCAATGGTTTATTAAATGGAAATAAATGTTTTAGAATATTCTTTATCGGCTATCAAGTCCAGATGATGAATCATAACTTTGTTTTTCTCGATAACCGATTGTGTTATGCTCAAGGTTTTCAACTCATCGTTTCTATTAATAACCAAACCGTTTTCATCATTACCATTTTCTGTATAACGATGAAAATGCAGCATTTTATCTTCTGTAATTTCTGGATTGGCATCTAAAAAAGTGTAGAACCAACTTGAACGCTGCTCCCGAATCGCTTTTGAATAAAGGGTTGAAGAAGACCAAATATAATTTTTATCAATCTCTAAATTTAAGGTTGCTTTTTCGACTCCATTCCAACGCAATTGAAAAAGCTGCTTATCCTGAAACAAAACTAAGGTAAAAGGCTCGATGTTTTCTAAATCAATTTCATTCCAGAATTCCTTTGGTGAAGTGCTACTTATCATTTCTAGAACAATTTGACCACGGCTTTTACGGTATGGCAATTGCACTTGATGTTTTTCATCGGCTCCGTTTAATAAAACCAAAACCGTTCCGTTTTCATCCACCACAAACCAAGTTCCTCCAGCTTTGGAGTCTTTTGGATAAATAATATTTTTTCCGTTCAACGTGTAATTCTTTGGCGGAATAGCACTTGGGCGGATTATTTTTTCATCACGATTGGAGGTAATGATAATGGTATCATTGGAACAAACAAAACTTACTGTACACATTGTTTTCTATATTCAATTGTAGAACGAGCCACTCCAAAATTATCATCAACGACTATGCTTTCGCATTTCAAAATCGCCACTTTAATTAAAGCTTGATGATGAATGCAATGTTCCAAATTATATAATAATTCTCGATAATAATTGCTTTGAATATGGACAGCATTACCATCAATTATTTGTTGTAATTCGATATTTTTATTATCCTTTGAAATGCTGTTTTTGATATCCAAAATCATTTGAATTGCAAAATCCGTATTGGTTTCAATCAAAACATTTCGCTCTCTTTTATCGTAATTTACAATTCCGGAATCATAATTTCGATTCAAACACTGAAACATTTCTATAATATGTCGAGTATGCTCACCAATGCTGGCGCCACTCAATTCAAAACAAGATTTTGAATATTCCCCTTGAGACAATTGATTGAGCAATTCAATCAGTTCGTCCAGGCTATTATTTATGGATGGAATTAGCATATTATAGTTTCAATTTTAAGAGGTTGATAATTTTACTTTTATTCCAATAAATCAATGCAACACAACAAAGAAAGGTAATTATTGCTAAAATAAACAACTCGCCTCCATCATTTTTAACCTCGATTCCCAATACAAAAAGATGTGATAAAATAGCGCCAAGCATTACTCCTGCTCCCATTAATGCACCTAACCAAGTTGTTCTTGGAATCAGAATTAAAATAGCAGCGATTAACTCGGCTATTCCAGATCCAATTCTGCCATACGGTTCTATTCCTAAGGTAGAGAAAATATAAACACTTTCTTCGGCACCCGTGAATTTAAAATACAACGTTTGCAATAAAATGATTGCAGCAGTTAGCTGAAATAACCATTGTCCAATTGATGTTTTCATAATTTCTTATTTTATAAATTTCTTCCAATTGGCGTCAGCTTTTGCCTTCAAATTGGCTTCGTCTTTATTCCAACTTTTTAAGGTATTGTTGAAATACGCATTATAAAACAAATACAATTTTCCATCAATAATTTTAAAAGTTTCAGGATTGATTTCGACTTTCTCGCCAGAACTTCCCATAGCAAAAGCACACCAACCTCCATATTGTGGCTCGAAAGAAGCTGGGCTTTTGGAGAAAATTTCTTTATTTGAGGCTGACGAAAATTGATATATCACTCCATCATAAGCAACCGAAATTTCTTTTTTGCCTTTTACAACTTTATTTTGTTTAAAATAAGACACGGGATCGTAACCTTGAATGGCAACTTTTTTTTCCAAATTATATTCGGATAATTTTTTGCTCGCACTTTGTGCAAAGGATGTCGAAGATGCAACGAAAATCAACAGCAGTACTATTCCTCTTTTCATAATAACCATTTTTTTGTTTATCTATTTTGATATTACAAATGTAAAGCAGTAAAAAAAGGTAAAATGTCGGGTAGTTTACATTGGAGGCAAAATTTCTCTAAATCAATTGACTGCCTTGGCAAAACCAACGGTATCACGATACATCTGAGGAGAAACTTCGGCATTAATTTTAAAGAAACGACTAAAATAATGCTCATCGTCATACCCTAGCTCATAGGCAATTTCTTTGACTGGTTTATTCGTTAAGTACAATTCCCTTTTGGCTTCGATAATAATGCGTTCTGCAATTAAATTGGTTAACGTTTTATTGAAGTGATTTTTGGTGATTTTGGCTAAAGCTTTTGGAGAAATATTCAGCAAATCGGCATAATCACTGGCAGAATGTTTGATTTTGAAATTTTGTTCAATGAAGTTTTTTAAGTTTTGAAGAATAAATGGCGCTGTATTTTCTTCTATTGAAACAAACTCTTTTGGTTGCTGTTCTTTTTTTAATCGAGAAGCTGTAATGAGAAAGATTTTCAAATAGGATATTAATAATTCATACTGTGCTAACGCAGGATTTTGCATTTCAATCTTTATTTGTTCCAAAACCATATTGAATGTAGCTCTAGCCCCTTCATCAATTATTACATATGGTGGTTCATAAATATTATTGAACAAAACTCCATTACAAGCTACTTCATCATGATGTTTCATAATACAAAAAAAGTCGGGATGAAAATGAATTACTTTCCCTTCTATAGCGCCATCAGATGATAACATAAAAGGCTGATAGGGTGCAAAAGCCAGTAATTGATTTTCTGAAAAATAATATTCAGAAAAATCTACTTTTACTTTGCCTTTTCCTTTTTGAATCCAAATTAGGGAATAGTAATTCAATCGTTGAATGTGATCAAAACAAGAAATGCTTTCAAAAGAAAAAAGTTTGAAAGCCAAATTTCCGTTTTGTGGATTAACTAAAGTAAACGTGGATTGATCTATCATACTATGCTATTTTTATAAACAAATTTAGTTTAAACCAGATTCTTTTAGTCTGTTTTTAAGATTTTCTATTTCTTTTTCTAACTTTGAAATGTACTGAAGCTGTGGTTCAAAAGCTATTTGTATTTCTTCCACAGTAAAACGTTGTGTGATGTGCTGAGGACAATTCCAGTCAAAAGCTTCAATATGAAAAAGCATCATTCGCTCTGGACGAAACTGATAATCTTCTAAATCGAGTTTGGTCAATAACTCCGGATTATCTTTCAGTTCAATAATTTCGGCTTTGGCAAAAATTTTCAACCTGGCCCTTACAGTATAATCCATCATAATTAATGCCACATTATTGTTGGTCGCAAAATTCCCGACCGATATGTATTGTTTGTTTCCAGAAAAATCGATAAAACCAATTGTTTTTTTATCTAAGACTTTCACAAAACCTTTGGGTCCGCCTCGATGCTGGATGTAAGGAAAGTCTTTTTCACCAATGGATGCCAAATAAAAACTATCCCGATTGGCTATAAAATCCATTTCATTTTTGGACAAACCATCAATGAAATTGAATTTTTCCATTCGTTCATACCCTTTTCGACTACCATGTTTTTCTTGTAGCGCTTTGACAGCATCCGAAAAGGCTATTTCTGCAAAATTTTTAGCCATAAGAAATTATTTAAATTTTCTGTCTTTTTCGTCTATTGGCAAATCATTAATACTGGCAAAACGCTTACGCATCAAACCATTTTCATCAAACTCCCAATTTTCGTTCCCGTAGGCACGAAACCATTGTCCCGCTGCATTTCGATATTCATATTCAAAACGAACGGCCATTCGATTTTCGCGAAAACCCCATAACTCTTTTTTGAGTTTGTATTCGAGTTCTTTTTCCCATTTTCCTTTCAGAAATTCTTTAACTGCTTCACGACCATTGATAAAATCGGTTCTGTTGCGCCATTCGGTGTCAATGGTGTAGGCCAAAGCAATGCGTTCTGGATCTTTGCTGTTCCAAGCATCTTCGGCTAGTTGCACTTTTTGTAAAGCAGTTTCCATATTAAAAGGCGGAAGTGGATGTCTTTTTTCCATAATAAATGATTTTGTTTAAATAGAATGCAAACTAACTCCAATTGAATTAGTTTGCACTTTTTGAATTTTAAAAATAAATTATAAAGCTGGTGCCAAAGGAAAATCAACTGGCACTTGAGTTAAATTGTGCAAATAGTTCATTGCTGTTTTATCACTCACTTGAAGTATCAAATCTACTAAATTCTCATTAGTATAACCTTGAGCAAAAAAAGCGTCAACTAAATCAGAATTAGCGTTTCCTCTGGTCTGTGTAATTTCGGCAGCAAGCTGAACCAGTGCATTCAATTTGGCATCCGTAGCTTTTCCTCTTCTAATGTCCAACAATTGCACATCTGTAAAACCATTCATTTTTCCAATAACCGTATGGGCACTTTGGCAATACGTACAGTTGTTAACTTGACTTACGATTAAATTTACCGCTTCTTTTTCTTTATTGGATAAAGAAGTTTTTGCATTTTGATAAGCTAAATATTTTTCCAATCCATTTTTTGAATAGGCAATCGTAGCATATAAATTTGGAACAAATCCTAATGCTTTTTGTAAATTATCAAAAATTACTTGGTTGTTTTCTGAAACTTCTGATCTTGTTGGAACTGAAAATGTTGTAGTTGTCATTTTATTTTTCTTTAAAATTGCTTGTCTTTATTGACATTACAAAGATGCGACAGCTTTAAAAGGTATAAAATGGATAATAAACGCAAGGTGATGGATAATTTTCCTTTACTAAAAATAAACCCACTACTAAACAACAAAAGAAAAAGTTGTATAACTACAATTTAGTAATATCTTCAATGATAATTTCTTTACGATTGTAATACAACAAGCCATTAGTCTCCATTTCATTTAGCAATTGAGTGGCTGTTTGTCTGGAAGTGCAAATCACTTGAGCCATATCATTCTGGGTGAGATAATTTTCAAGAACAACTCTATTATCTGTTCGTTTGCCCTCTCTTTCGGCCCAATCTTTTAAAAATTGATACAATCTAGTTTTGGCATCCTTCGAAATTAAATTCGCATAATTGTTTTTGATGCGTTTCATTTTCAATCCTACAAACTTGGTATAAGACAACGCCAAACTAGGATTTTGAAGCAATAAGTTTTCAAAATCAGATAGCAGAAAACTACAAATAATAATTTCATCGGTCAATGCTTTGGCATATTCATTGGAATTTACATCATTTTCCAAAGTCAATTCACCAAACAAATCGCCTTTTTGAATAATATCTTTGATGGTTTCGTTGCCGTCATCATCGACAGCAACAATTTTGATGCTCCCTTTTTTAAGAAGAAAAACCCTTGGCACATCTGAAGAAGAAAAATAAATCACGTCTCCTTTTTTTGCTTTTTTAAAACCCGTAATAATACACAACTGTTTAATTTGTGACATACTCAATGTCCAAAATAATTTGTGATCTCGAAGGTACCAATATTTTAATTCGTCGTACATAACCATTTATAATTGTGTTGCCAATTGATGTAAAAATAAACAAAGTCCTGTTCAAAAAAACGGTTCCCTCAAATAAAAAAATCCAAACTCGAAAATTCAAGTTTGGATTTATATATCGATATATCGAAAATCAATTATGCAATTAAAGTTCTTGAAATTACAATACGTTGAATCTCGGAAGTTCCTTCATAAATTTGGGTGATTTTGGCATCACGCATCATACGCTCGACATGATACTCTGCTACATAACCGTTTCCACCGTGAATTTGTACTGCTTCAATGGTAGTATCCATTGCAGTTTGAGAAGCAAACAATTTGGCCATTGCTCCCGATTGAGAAATATCCATTCCTTGATCTTTTTGATACGCCGCATTAAAACACAACAATTTGGCGGCCGAAATTTGTGTAGCCATATCAGCCAATTTGAAAGCAATTGCTTGATGTTTGAAAATTTCTTTTCCAAAAGCTTTACGCTCTTGCGAATATTTCAAAGCCAATTCATAAGCACCAGTTGCAATTCCCAAAGCTTGTGAAGCAATACCGATACGTCCACCGTTTAAAACTGACATTGCAAAATTGAAACCAAAACCATCAGCTCCAATTCTATTCTCCTTAGGCACTTTCACATCATTAAACAATAAAGAATGTGTGTCTGAACCACGAATACCCATTTTCTTTTCTTTTGGTCCAATATCAAAACCAGCCCAGCCTTTTTCAACAATAAAGGCATTGATTCCTTTATGCCCTTTTTCAACATCCGTTTGGGCAATTACTATATATGTAGAAGCGGTCCCACCATTGGTGATCCAGTTTTTGGTTCCGTTCAATAAATAATAATCCCCCTTATCAATCGCAGTGGTTTTTTGAGAAGTTGCATCCGATCCAGCTTCTGGTTCCGATAAACAAAATGCTCCAATCACCTCTCCTTTGGCAAGTGGAACCAAATATTTCATTTTTTGTTCTTCATTACAGTATTTTTCTAATCCAGCACAAACCAATGAATTATTCACAGACATAATAACCGCTGCTGAAGCATCAATTTTAGCAATTTCAGAAATCGCCAAAACATAGGAAACACTGTCCAAACCAGAACCTCCATATTTTGGATCTACCATCATTCCTAAAAAACCAAGATCAGCCATTTTTTTGACTTGTTCTGTAGGAAATTTAGAGTGTTCATCTCTTTCTATTACTCCTTCCAACAATTCAGTTTGAGCAAAATCTCGCGCTGCTTGCTGTATCATTAATTGTTCCTCGGTAAGATTAAAATCCATAATAATATAAAATAAAAATTGGTTTTTGTTTTAAAAATGTTGTCAAAGGTAATTTTTAATTATGAATTTTTCAATTTTGAATCGTAAATTTGGCCTATGAAAAAAGATTACTATAACGTTATCGGAGTGATGTCAGGAACTTCGCTAGATGGAGTCGATTTGGCTCATATTCAATTCGAAATAAAAAATGATAAATGGTCATTTGAAATATCCGAATGCGAAACCATTTCTTACGATTTGAATTGGATTTCCATTTTGAAAACTGCCGTAGATTACAAAGAAAACCAACTGATAGCATTAAATAAAAACTACACTCAACTTTTGGCTTCCATTATTGTTGATTTTATAAAGAAGCATGACATTCACGATTTGGATGCCGTATGTTCGCATGGACACACCATTTTACATCAGCCACAAAACGGTTTTACACTTCAAATTGGAAATTTACCCGAAATTGCAAAACTGACACATCAAAAAGTAGTTTGCGATTTCAGGGTGCAAGATGTACAATTGGGTGGTCAAGGCGCCCCGTTGGTACCGATTGGCGATCGCATCTTATTTTCAGAATACGATTATTGCATGAATCTTGGTGGTTTTTCTAATGTTTCTTTTGAAGAAAACAACCAAAGAATTGCTTTTGATATTTCGCCTGTAAATACGGTGCTTAATTTTTATGCCAATCAACTGGGTCTCGATTATGATGACAAAGGTCAAATTTCAAAAACGGGTAAGTGCAATGCTATTTTGCTTGACGAATTAAACGCTTTGGATTTTTATAACAAAAAATACCCAAAATCATTAGGCTTTGAATTTGTAAAAGAAACTGTTTTGCCTATAATTGAAAAGTATCAAATTCCTGTTGAGGATAAATTAAACACTTTTTCTGAACACGTAGCGTTTCAAATTGCTGCAGCATTACCAAAAAAAGATGGTAACTTATTAACCACTGGAGGAGGCGCATACAACGATTTCTTAATGGAAAGAATTCAATTTTATTTGCCAAAAATGAATATAATAATACCCTCCAAAAAAATTCTGGAATTTAAAGAAGCATTGATTTTTGCTTTACTCGGGGTTTTAAAACTTCGGGAAGAAACCAATGTGCTACAAAGTGTAACAGGAGCACATCACGATCATAGTTCTGGAATTATTTTTCTAGGCAACTAAAAGAATTCTTTTCGTTTTTTCAAATATCAAACCTATTAACATACTGTTTATCAATTAATTAGACAAATCATAATAATTCTTTATGTAATTACTATAGAGTTTAAATGCAATAAAATTATCTTAAAAGTATTTTTTTTAAATCAAAAAATAGCTATTATCTTATAATTATTGTAAGTGTTTATTTACCAGTACATTACTTTTTTATAAGAAATAAACAACTATAACGTTATATTTTAAATATTTAATAAAATAAAGTTATTAAAAAATTAAATTTATGACGTTTTAGCATTATTTTTGCGCGAAATTAAAAATACCTCAAACATGAAAAAAATATTTTTAGTAGCAATTCTTCTCATTTCTAGTTTATTTTCGGAAGCAAATGCTCAAAAACAAATAGATTATGAAGGAGTAACTCTTCCTAGAACAATTGCATTTGAAGGTAGGGATTTACAACTAAATGGTTTTGGATCTCGCACCAAATTTTGGACTGAAGTTTATATACAAGCTTTATACCTAAGCAATTTATCTGATAACGCTACAGATATTTTAAATAGCGACACTAATATGGCAATTCGTTTGCAAATAACATCATCATTAGTTTCTTCAAAAAAATTATCTAAAGCTTTACAAAAAGGTATTGTAAAATCTATTGGAGAAGAAAATGTACCAAAATTCCAAACCCAATTAGATTTACTGGAGAAACTTTTGAATCGCGAAGACACCAATAAAAATGACAATTTTAATTTAATCTACACACCAATTGATAAATCAATTTGGGTTTACAAAAACAATGTGTTAGAAGGTAAGATTCCAGGATTTGAATTCAAAAAAGCTTTTTTTGGTATTTGGTTGAGCAATAATCCTGTTGATGAAGAATTAAAAAACAGTTTATTAGGACATTAATCCAAGCTGTTTTTTAAATAAATTTACTATTCCTTAAAAACTATAAACTATCATAATCGTGAAAAAAATTATATTAGTAATAACACTTGTTATTTCGGCCTTATTTTCTGAAGCAAATGCTCAAAAACAAATTGTCTTTGAAGGAGTAACCATACCGAGAACAATGAAATTTGAAAATAAAACGCTGCAACTAAATGGTGCTGGATCAAGATCTAAAATGTGGGTAGAGGTTTATATTCAAGCTTTGTATTTGAGTATATTGTCTCAAGATCCTAAAGAAATCATCAATGACAATTCTACCATGTCAATCCGAATTGAAATTACTTCAGCATTAGTTTCATCAGGTAAATTAACCCGAGCAATTCATGCAGGTTTTGAAAAATCTGCAGGTGATCGTTTTGAGACTTTAAAGCCAAAAATGGAATTGCTAAAAAGCTATTTGGCTGAAGAAATCACAAGAGGAGATGTTTTTGAATTAACTTATAATCCAACTGACAGTTCTGTTTGGGTTATAAAAAACGGTCTCTTTAAGGGGAAAGTGGAAGGATTTGAATTCAAAAAAGTATTTTTTGGTATTTGGTTAGGGGATAAACCAGTTGACGAAGATTTAAAAAATAGTTTATTGGGTATTTAGTCCTTTTTTGAACTTTCAAAAAATATTAAATTTTTAAATAATAATCATGATCTAAAATTGGCATAACTAAAAAATTGTAGGTCACGGTCAACAACAAAAACTCCATTAGAAATAGTGGAGTTTTTTTTATACTTTTTACCAACCTTGAGTCAAACCATTCTTCAAGACTTCTTCGTATTTCTCTTTGTCAAAACTGTAGAGGTTTGGGGCTTTGTGGGCTACGTTACTTTTCTTTTCGTCGAGTTTAGTAAGTATTCCTATTGAGATTATTTTTCTAAGAAAGTTTCGGCGATCTAATGTTCTTCCTAATATGGTTTCGTATAATTTTTGGAGTTCGGGTATAGTGAATTTTTCTGGCAGAAGATTATATCCTATGGGCATTAAATTCAGTTCGGTTCTGAGTGTCTCTAAAGCCTTGTCCAGAATTACCCTGTGATCTAAAATCAATTCGGGCACCTCATTATGATCAATCCATTGTACTGTTTCACTCGAATTATCGGGTTGCGGAATGGCTCTAGAAAAATTGACCAACGCATAATAACCTATAGTTACAAACCGACTCGTGTACCATTCTACCTCTTCGGGAGAAATTCCAAAATGAGCCAAAGCATCACTACTAAAATGATCTTGATTTCTTTTTACTGCTCCAAATGTGTTGAATTGTCTCAGAAAAATTCCCTTGAGTCCAGTCCTGGAATGTAAAACACTAACAGCCGCAGTATCAATATCTTCATCTTTCGAAATAAACCCCCCAGGTAAAGACCAACTGTCATTGTACCCTGTTTTGATTAACAAAACTTTGAGCTGATTGTCATCAAAACCAAAGATTACACAATCAATTGACAATCCAGGTTGATACTCTTTAGTGTTTTTTAAATGTGTTTTTAACATGGCTTTGTGGTATCGTTATTCCTATTCGTTATTACGCCGCAATTTAGTTCATTTTTAGTATAGAAAATAAACTAAAATTAATCTTAACTATCGAGAGGCACTTAAACAGAAAAGTTACTTATTGATTCTTAAAGGAATGATAAAATTGAAATCCGAAAAATTAAATATTTACCTAAAAATACTGTCAAGTTCATCCAAATCAGTATTTAAATCTTTTTTTTTTACCAAAATTGTTTTTTGTATTAAAATTAAATGTACATTGCGTCATATTAACGCATTGCATTTTATTAAAAACCAACCACTTATAATTATGAAAAATACATTTTTGCTCATTATAGGATTTTTTATTTCGGTATCAGCATTCTCACAAACCACGGATTATAGAGAAAAAGCCAAAAAGTTAGTTTCCCAATTGACTCTGGAAGAAAAAGCGTCCTTATGTTCTGGAGAAACAGCATGGTCCACACAAGCAATTCCGAGATTGGGAATTCCTTCTATATTTATGACGGATGGCCCTCACGGTTTACGAAAAGCTGTAGGTTTTGATTTTACCAATAGTGTACCTGCCACTTGTTTTCCTACTGCCTCTGCTTTGGCCTCCTCATGGAATACGGCTTTGGCACAAAAAATGGGGGAAGCATTGGCTCTAGAATCACAAGCCAATGATGTTCAAATTTTGTTAGGCCCAGGTGTCAATATGAAACGTTCTCCATTGGGCGGTCGTAATTTTGAATACTTTTCTGAAGATCCTATTCTGGCTGGTAGAATTGCTACGGCATTTATAAACGGAGTTCAAAGCCAAGGTGTAGGAACTTCGATGAAACATTTTGCAGCCAACAATCAAGAATTTGAACGAATGTCCAACAGTTCCAATGTAGACGAGCGCACTCTGAACGAAATCTATTTTCCTGCTTTTGAAATGGCGGTAAAAGAAGCACAGCCTTGGACCGTTATGTGTTCGTATAATAAATTGAATGGTGTATATGCTTCTGAGAATAAATATTTATTAGATGATGTTCTAAAGAAAAAATGGGGTTTCAAAGGATTTGTTGTTTCTGACTGGGGAGCGGTAAATGACAGGGCTCTAGGAGTTGAAGCAGGTTTAAACCTTGAAATGCCAGCCAGTGGAGGATATAATAATAAAAAAATCATCGAAGCGGTAAAAAAAGGCGCTTTGAAAGAAACCACATTAGACGAAATTGTAATTGAAACGCTGGCCGTAACGCTTAAAGCGAAAGATAGTCACAAACAAGGAATAGTGGTAGACAAACCAAAGCACAATGCTTTGGCAAGACAAGTAAGTGGCGAATGTATTGTTTTGTTAAAAAATGACAACTCTATTTTACCGTTATCCACTACGACTACCAAAATTGCAATTATTGGGGCATTCGGAAAAACACCGCGTTACCAAGGTTCTGGAAGTTCGCAAGTAAAACCAACACAAATAGAAAACGCCTACGATGAATTGCAAAAATTGTCTAAAGGAACCTCTTTTTCTTATGCCGCAGGTTACGCAACTGATGGAACAACAAATGAAACATTGATTGCCGAAGCAGTACAAAATGCGAAAAATGCCGAAACTGTTATAGTCTTTGCAGGGTTACCAGATATTTATGAATCTGAAGGATACGACAGAGCCAACATGGATATGCCTGCGGGACACAACCAATTGATTGACGCCGTTGCCAAAGTCAATAAAAATGTGGTGGTGGTTTTAATGAATGGATCGGCGGTTTCTATGCCTTGGAAAAAAGAGGTGTCAGCAATTGTAGAAGCGTATTTAGGTGGTCAAGCCGGTGGTGGTGCGATTGCTGATGTATTGACTGGAAAAGTAAATCCTTCCGGAAAATTATCCGAAACTTTCCCGGCGCGTCTGGAAGATACTCCTACAGCAATCGATTTTCCTTCAAAAGACGGTAATGCCAATTACGGTGAGGGAATATTCATTGGATACCGTTATTATGACAAAAGAAAAATCGAACCTAATTTTCCTTTCGGGTACGGGTTAAGTTACACCACTTTTGCATATTCTGATATTAAAGCAAATACAACACTTGCCAAAGATACTGACGATATCATTATTTCGTTGAAAGTAAAAAATACAGGCAAAGTCGCTGGCAAGGAAGTAGTCGAATTGTATGTACGTGAACAAGCTACAGAAACGTCTCGACCAGAAAATGAATTGAAACATTTTGAAAAAGTAGACTTAAATGCAGGAGAAGAAAAAACAATAAGCTTTCACTTAACATCTCGCGATTTTGCTTATTACAGTACTGTTGCTCACGACTGGGTTGTAAAATCAGGAAAATTTGACATTCGAGTAGGAGGTTCTTCAAGAGATTTGCCTTTGCAACAAACTATTGAAATTCAATCTACCAAAACGGCCAAAATTGTTTTTACGCGTAATTCTATGTTCAAAGAATTCAAAAACGCACCAAATAGTTCTGTGATATATGAACAGCTTACTAGAAGTTTTACTGGCGGTAATAAAAAAGCTGTAACCGAAGAAGAGAAAAAAGCAGAATCTTTTATGCAAGCCATGCTGGGAGATATGCCAATCAGTAAATTCATATTGCTTTCAGGCGGAAAATTTACCGAAGAAGATCTGCAAGCTATTTTAAAAAGTGCTAATGCAAGTTAAAAAAACACTATATTAATTGGTTATTTAATAGTTGTTTATCTTTGAGGTTGTCTCTGTCGGGCAGCCTCATTTTTAAAAAAATCTAATCTATCTGTATGGAAAAATCTACTTTATTAATTTCAAAAAAACATTATCCAATACTGGACGGTTTACGGGGTGTAGCGGCACTTATGGTAGTTGCTTTCCATATTTTTGAGGCTCATGCGACCAGTCATTTAGACCAAATTATCAACCACGGATATCTTGCGGTCGACTTTTTTTTCTTGCTTTCGGGATTTGTTATCAGTTATGCTTATGATGATCGCTGGAGCAAAATGAGTGTCGCTGATTTCTTCAAAATTCGCCTTGTCCGACTGCAACCCATGGTGGTGATGGGAATGATAATTGGTGCTATTTGTTTTTATTTTCAAGATTCAGTTTTATGGCCTGCTATACATGAAGTCCCCGTTTGGAAAATGCTTGTTGTAATGTTCATCGGTTTTACACTTATTCCTGTTTCCTCATCCTTGGATATAAGAGGTTGGCAGGAAATGCATCCGCTGAATGGACCAGGCTGGTCTTTGTTCTTTGAATATATTGGCAATATTCTTTATGCTTTATTTGTACGTAAATTTTCGAATACAGCACTTGCCATTTTGGTGTTTTTGTCAGGTTGTCTCTTAATTCATCTTGCACTAACAAGTCCAAATGGAGATGTCATTGGCGGCTGGTCTCTGGAACCTGCACAGCTTCATATTGGGTTTTCACGCATGCTGTTTCCATTTTTTGGGGGATTATTATTGCATCGCATCGTAAAACTGACAACTATTAAAAACGGTTTCTTTTGGGCTAGTTTGTTAACGATTGTTGTTCTGGCAATGCCCAGAATTGGCGGAAGCGAACATTTATGGATGAATGGTTTGTATGATTCTTTGAGTATAATTATCCTCTTTCCATTGATTGTTTATTTGGGTGCAAGCGGGGAAGTTACAGGCAAATATCCAACCCGAATCTGTAAATTTTTAGGAGAAATATCCTATCCTATATACATAACTCACTATCCGTTGATCTACATTTATACGGGTTGGGCCGTTGGCAACAAACCTTCCTTTCAACAAGCATTTCCTTTTGCTTTATTGACATTTATAGGAGCTATTATTCTTGCTTATACTTGCTTAAAATTATATGATGAGCCTGTGCGAATTTGGTTAAAACAAAAAGTATTAAAAAACAATTAATCAATAATATCCTTAGACCCAAAACACAATTATACCATTGGTAATAAATAGTCCTTTATAAATACCACATATCTCCCCGATACTACCTTCGAAAGAAGCAAAAAATATTGGACTCTTATAAATGCCAATGGTAAACTTTTACAAAAAAAGCGATACAATTCAGAAGAATGGTGTCGCTTTTTTGTTTAACAAGAGCGCTTTATTTATTGATTCAAAGACTCTCCTTTAGATTTATTCTTATTATTTAGAAAGAAAACTGCTTTTGCAAATTCTTTTCCCAAATCAATATAACCATCACTTTTATAATGGTATTTGTCTGTATATTTATAAGTATTTGTAGTTCTAACAATGGCAACATTGGGTTCAGTTAAAGCAAATTTTTCTTGTCCGTATTGCACCAATTCCCCAAAACCCCAAACTTTTCCATCGGCATCATCACCCGAATCGGATATCTTTCCAATGACTATTGGTAAATCATTATTTCTGAAAGTCGCTCGCATGAGTTGCATTAATCGCTTTAAATTTGCACAGTATTGATTGGCAATTTGTTCTGTTTTATCGGAATCGCTTTCTCCTTGCATCCAAATAATGCCACTCGGAATCAAAACATCTTCAACTCCATCACCGTTTATGTCTCGTACAGCCATCGCGTTATTGACCGTTTTTAGAAAATAATCATATTGATTCATTCCTTTTCCTCCTCTAAAATCAGGTTCCCAGGCGCCAAAATAAGCAGTACCACTACTATCAATCGATGAGCCATTTCTGGCATATTTTATAATGGCCAGTTTTTGGTTTGGATATAATTCCTGTAGTTTTTTGGCAAACGAAAGCTCGACACCAAATCGATCCGAAAGTGTATTATTCTTTCCATCAGATGCAAATCCGGTACCGTTCCCGGGTTGAAGTACCTCCCATTTTCCTAACCCTCCGCTTTTATCATTATCTCCGACAGGATTTCCTTGATAAATAAAAACATTTTTATTTTTTTTATTCAAAGAATCTGGAAGCTCTTTTACATACCCATACCCCTGCATATTCGATTGACCTCCCAAATAAAACACACGAATGGTGTCTTTTTGGGTTTGTGCCAAAAGCATACTGGGCATGAGAAGAAACAGTAGAATATATTTCATTTTAAATTATTTCACCAATTCAAAACTATCTCTCAAACGAATGTCAGCCGATGACGAACCTATCATCAAATCGAAATCACCGGGTTCTGAACCAAATTCCAATGCATTGTTGTAAAACGATAATTTTTGGTTGTCAATAGTAAACTGAATAGTTTTGGTTTCCCCGCGATTCAATGTTATTTTTTGAAAATCTTTCAACTCAATTATCGGGCGCACCACAGAACCTACTTTATCTTTCAAATACAATTGAACCACCTCTTCGCCTTTTACGCTTCCCGTATTTTTTATGTTTGCCGAAACCGTAATTGACTCCGTATTTTTCATTGTTTTTTGAGACAATTTCAAATCCGAATATTCAAAAGTCGTGTAGCTCAATCCGTATCCAAATGGGAATTTCGGAGTTGTTGGCAAATCGATGTAAGCCGATTTGTAAATTTTATCTTCATTAACAGAAGGTCTTCCTGTATTAAAATGATTGTAGTAAATTGGAATTTGTCCTTCGGTTCTCGGGAATGACATTGGTAATTTTCCAGACGGATTGTAATCTCCAAAAAGTACATCGGCAATGGCATTACCCGCCTCAGAGCCCAACCACCAAGTGTACACGATCGTTGGCATATTATCGGCGGTCCAGTCAAA
Organism: Flavobacterium sp. N3904; assembly: GCF_025947305.1. Lineage (NCBI taxonomy): Bacteria > Pseudomonadati > Bacteroidota > Flavobacteriia > Flavobacteriales > Flavobacteriaceae > Flavobacterium > Flavobacterium sp. N3904. The sequence goes on along the minus strand of NZ_CP110009.1, from coordinate 1,825,449 downwards.
AATAAGAGGTCTTCCGGCATTAATCAAAATAACAATGGGTTTTCCCGTTTTTTGAAGTTCTTTGATTAAATCTTCCTGAACACCGGGCAAATGCAGATTGCTTTTACTCTTGGCTTCCCCGCTCTTATTGAAGTTTTCTCCTATACTCAAAATGATCACCTCGGCTTGACTGGCAACATTCAATGCATCAGCAAAACCTTCTTTACTTTTACTTTCGACACCACATCCTTTGGCGTACAAAATTTTGGTTCTTTTGCCCACTTTATTCTCCAAACCTTCCCACTGGGAAACGATATAGGTCGAATCAACATCCTTTACATCAACAGCCCAAAATCCGTGATTGTCTCTTTTGGATTTTACCATTGGCCCGATAAAAGCAATTGTTTTCAACCCTTTCGAAAGTGGTAAAACATCTCTTTCATTTTTCAAGAGCACAATACTTTTTGCTGCTATTTCTCTGGCTGCTTTGGTGTGTTCTGGATTATTCAATTCTTTTTGCTCTCTTTCTGGATTGCAAAATTTATAAGGGTCGTCAAACAATTCCATTTCAAATTTCTTGCGTAAAATTCGTTTTACAGCATCATCAATTAAGGCAACCGGAACTTTATTTTCTTTTACCAATTGCTCCAGATTATAACGATATGCATTGCTTTCCATATCCATATCACTTCCCGCAGTTATAGAGGCAAGAGCGGCTTCCTTATTATCTTTTACATAACCATGACTCACCATTTCGCCTATCGAACCCCAATCGGAAACCACAAAACCTTGAAAATTCCATTTTCCTTTCAAAATATCTCTAAGCAAATAGGTATTGGCACTTGCGGGTATTCCGTTAAGGTCGTTGAACGAATTCATAAATGTGGCTGCACCAGCATCGAGAGCAGACTTGAAAGGAGGCAAATACGTTTCCCAAAGCATTCTATCGCTCATATCAACTGAGTTGTAATCGCGCCCACCAATCGCAGCTCCATAAGCCGCAAAATGTTTGACACAAGCCATAACCGAATTGACTTCACCCAAGTTGCCTTGAAATCCTTTGACTCTGGCATAGGCAATTTTCGATCCCAAATAGGTGTCTTCTCCAGCGCCTTCCATCACTCTACCCCAACGCGGGTCGCGTGAAATATCCACCATTGGCGCAAAAGTCCAGTGAATTCCTGAGGCAGCCGCTTCGGTAGCAGCAATTCTAGCCGAAAGTTCAATCGCTGTCAAATCCCAGCTTGCGGCTTCGGCCAACGGAATAGGAAACGTAGTTTTGTATCCATGAATCACATCCAGACCAAACAACAACGGAATTTTCAATCGGGATTGCATCGCCAAATCTTGATATTGTCTTGTGTGTTTGGTTCCCATAACATTCAACATCGAACCAATCAAACCTTTTTTAATTTCGCTTTGTTTATTGGCATTAATCGTAATTGGCCCTGTGGCACTATTATCTGCTGTATATTGATTCATCTGCCCTATTTTCTCTTCGAGTGTCATTTGTTTTAGCAAACTTTCCACTTTCTGATCTATCGTTTGTTGCTGTGCAAAAGCAAAAAACGAAACAAATAGCAATGCTAATGTTGTTGTTTTCTTCATTATAAAAATTTTATATTCAATTAAGCAAAGCTCTATTTTGATTTGGCTGCCGTTTTAAAATCCAAGAAATTAAGATTAAAATTTCCTCCTTCAAATTGAACGCGGATTTTATTGATTCCTTGCTTCAGTGCTATATTTTTAAGAACAATTGTTTTCCAATTCGTTTCTCCTCCAGTGACCGGCAATTCAATTGTTTCTGAAATTTTCTTTCCATCCTGTTCCAAATACAATTTCCCACCTGCTTTTTCACTGGAATAGCGAATAGCAACATCAAAATTATTTTGGCTTTTTACCTCAACAGTAAACTGTAGCCATTCCTTATCTTCAATAAAGGAAACCTGAAAACCGTTGGTTATTTTATCCGTACAGGTTACGATATCAACACCATCGTTTCTCATTTTGTTTCCTTTGTTCCATTGTGTAAATTTAGTTCCGTCGTAATTCGCCACATCTTTATCAGAATAAGCATACCCATTTTGACCCAAATCAAATTCGGTTGCAAACACTTTTCCAGGTAAACTATGTTTTTTATAAGGTTTGGAATCGGTAGTTTGCACTTGTCGGAACATCGCATCAATCACATCGTATCTGATGGTCAAGTTTTCCATTTTATAGTTATCAGCCATTTGCATCAAAACCTTTTTAGAAAATTCCTGACTTGGTTTTTGACCTCCATTTTTCCAATAGTCCAATATTTTATCATAGCCAGCAGGTTTTGTAACCGAAGTAACTCCCGCCAAATTTTCAATTTTTTTCATTGGCCAAAAAGCCCAGCCAATATTATTGGATTCCATTAATGAAATGGCTTCCTCAAACCATACATTTGAGTTTTCGCCACTTTCGCCCAACCAGATTGGGACGTTGTATTGGGTTCTGTAATCCAACATTTTTTGTATGGATGGAATGTCATTTTGATTCCAATATTTATGAAAACTCAACGCCATATTTTCATCCCAAAGCGGGAACATGCCATTGTAATTATTCCCCCAACAATTCCCTTCAATGATAATCATGTGATGCGTATCAATGGCTCTTATTGCATTTGTAAGTCTAACCTGCAACGCTTTTAAAGGAGCATTTGAGGTTTCGTCGCAACCATTTTGATTGGTACCGGTAAAATTCCAATTGGGCTCATTGATAATATCATATCCCCCAATCCATGGACTGTCTTTATAACGCTCTGCCAATTTTTCCCAAAGTGCCACCATTTTATCCTGATTTGCAGCACTCTCCCAAAGTGATGGTTTTGAATCATCATAGTCGGATATTGCAGCATCTTTCCCTTGGCCTCCGGGAGTCGCATGCAAGTCAAGAATTAAATATATTTTATTGGCAGCACACCAGTTTAATAAATCATCGGTCATTTTAAAACCTTCTTCGAGCCAAGTAATCTGGCCGCCTTTTTCGGTTTCAATCGCTGGAGTGTATAAATTATAATGCATCGGCAAACGAATGGAGTTAAATCCCCATGCCGCCAAAGAATCAATATCTCTCTTGGTTATTCCGTTGGTTTTGTAAGCTTTATAAAACTCTTCCGTCCCTTTTTCTCCGATTAAATCCGTAATTTTTTGTTTGATTTTATACTGAGGGCCAGCAAAAGCACCGGTTTGAATCATATAACCTTCCTGCACCATCCATCCGCCTACTCCCAAACCACGCAAAACAACATTTTTTCCGTTTCCGTCGACAATTTTTTGCCCTTCTCTATGCAAAAAGCCTTGCGAGTAGCAATTACAAACAAAAAACAAGGAAGTAATAAGTATTGATGAGAAAAATTTCATGAAAAAAAATTTAATTTTTATAATTAGTTGTTTTACTTATAAGATAATAACATTATTTCTTTTTGAAAAAGAATGAAAATTGCTATTCTAATATTTGTTTATTAATTATTCCTTTTTATAATAATTGAAGATTTAACTTCGAGGTTATTCTCCAAGCGTAAAACATAAACACCATCAGATAAATTGTTCGTGTCTATCGAATTTGTTGTTTCGTTTGAGTCTATTGTTGTGATTGAATATTGTTTTCCAGTAAGGTCAAAAATTTGTGCAGTGTATTTGGTAAAGCCTTCTGGGACAATAAAATTCAATTTATCAGAAACCGGATTTGGATAAACGGCAAACTCATTCTCTTTTATTTGACTCTTTTCAACTGATAATTTTGCAGTAGTTGAAGCGTAATTAAAAGATTCCCAACCAGACACGGATTCTCTATTACAATTCATCCCTGAAGTTGCACCTCCTTCCGAACTAAGAAATTTTCCATTAAATCCTTTTAAGGCTATTTGTTGCCCTATATTAATCCATTCAAATGACTCCCATCCATTCACAGCAGTACTATTGGAAGTAACAGGTGAAGCTCCGTTTTGCGAATTCATATATTTTCCATTACTGTCTCTTAGTGCAATTTTATTGTCTCCTGCATTAACAACTGTGAATTTTTCCCAACCTTGAGCTGTACTTCTATCTGCAGTTACCACTCCAACACTATTGTTTGATGAAACATATTTACCGCTATTCTGGAGTGATATTACGCTGCCAATAGGAGCAATAGGTCTTAGCCTGTCTTGTAATGTGCTTACCAAATTACAATTGGATAATAAAGATTTATTACAAATTTCATTAGTTGCCGTTACAGCATCAGCTATACTAGGTTTGGCACTTCCAAATTTCACATAATTACAAAGCGCATCCCATTTTGGGGTACCTGGAAAGGAGTAAATAGATCGATCTGTGTATTGTCTTTTCCAAGCCCAAAATGCCCATCCAACGTTGGCAGCATCATAATCTATCCTAGCATCACGAATCCAATCCAATGTATTCTCTCCGAATTCTCCTGTCCATACAGGAATATTCAATGCTGCACCTTGTCCTTTTATTAAATTTAAATCAGGATTGGGATCTAACTGCCCTTGTGGTCCATAATAATGATTTTCGAATACTAGATTTGAGTCCCATCGTTGTAACATATCATAAAAATCACTACCATAATAATTCCCTTGTGCAAAAATGAGATGATTTGAATCGACCTCTCTAATTCTTGCAGTCATTACTTTATAAGAAGCCATTAAATTACTTTTTTGACCATTTCCATTGTCCAAAACTGGTTCATTAAGTAAATCATAGCCCGCAATCCACTCATTACCAGCAAAATTTTTATAGTGATTTGCTATATGATTCCAAATACTCGCTGCTATGTTTACATTATTCCAGTTGTTCCAAAAGTTTGGTGTTCCTCCATTTGGATTGTCGCAAGTGTAGCTCGTACTTTGATAGCCTGGGGCTGTATGCAAACAAAGAATTACGTGTATATTATTATTTTTGGCCCAAGTAACAGCTTTATCTAACCAAATGAATCCGTCATTTGTAAGAGTACCTGTATTTTGATTCCAAAACATATTGTATGCAAAAGGGATTCTAACAACATTATAACCTAGCGCTTTTGCTTGAACAAAATCAGAATTTGTGATATATGAATTTCTCCAATTATTTTCAAAACTTACTGTTTTCGCTTCATCATTTCCAAATAAATCTTTAAATAATCCTCTTATTTGAGTAGGTGATTTTTCTCTCACATTACCACCTGGTTCAATATTCATCATATATCCCTCCCACACAAGCCAGTTTCCAAAATTTACACCTCTCAAAGTTATAGGATTTCCGTCTTTGAGTATCTTGGCTCCAGTATTTGAAACGGTTAGTCTCTGCGAATTTACTTGTAAACAAAGTAATAAAAGCATGGTACAAATAGTACTTTGAAGAAGTTTAAGTTTCTGGTTTTTTATGGTTTTTGGTTTATTGTTCTTCATGATTTTTGGTTAGTTAATATTATATAGAGATTATACAAAAGAGTTTATATCAAAAAAAATCACTTTTCAACCAGACATAAATAGATCCAATAATAAAAATAATTAGTGTTAATAAAATCATCTTTAAGGAGCAATCCTAAAAGGCCTTATTGACCTTTTAGGCTATATTTTGTAATCAGTTTATACTTAAATCAATAAGAAAAAAGATCAATCTCTTAACTTAATACACCAAAGTCTGAATTGCATTAGGCAAAATAGTAATTTGGGTTGCTTGGGTTCCAACACATAAATTATAAATTACGGTAGCCTCACTTTGGTTCATCACAACAGTTACCATTTTCCCGTCTTTATTCAAAAATGAAGTACTCAACAAACTGCTTCTGCTCACGGCAGTACTTACTCTTTTGGCTTCGGGACGAATAAATTTTGAAAAATGTCCAATATAATAATACGAAGGAGTATAAATTAATTCGCCAGTTTTGGTATCGGCATGAACCGGAGCAAAACAAAAATTACCCACATGATTTGGTCCGCCATTTTCATCCAGAAGGATATTCCAGTCCGTCCAACCCACAGTTCCGTTATTAAAATCATTTATCATTGAAGTTCCATAACGTTCACCATTAGTCCACAATTGATAATTTTTGGCATCAAATTTTTCTATACATCCTTCGGTAAACATCAAGTTTTTATCCGGATAAGCTTCGTGAACTCTGGCTACATTCTCAAACATTGGGTTACCACCAGCCCAAGTTTCATACCAATGGAATCCCATTCCCCAAGCATACTTTGATGCTTCGGGATCAGAGAAAATAACATTGGCTCTTTGCAACATCAAATCACGGTTGTGATCCCAAACAATAATTTTTTTATCGCCCAGTCCTTCTTTTTTCATCGTGGGTCCAAGATAATTTTTCAAGAAATCTCTTTCTGCTTCGGCAGTATAGACACAAGATTCCCAGGTTTGTACCGCCATGGGTTCATTCTCTACACTAATTCCCCAAATCGGAATACCCTCTTTCTCGTATGCTTTTACAAACTTGGTGTAATACGTTGCCCAAGGTTGGAAAAATTCAGGCAATAATGTTCCGCCTTTCAGCATGTCTTTGTTACTTTTCATGAAAGCAGGAGGACTCCACGGACTGGCAAAAAGTGTTATTTTTCCGCCAGCAGCTACTGTGGCTTTCTTTATCAAAGGAATTTTAAATTTCCTGTCGTGCTCAATGGTGAAGGTTTTCAAAGCGGCATCCCCTTCATCTATATAGGTATAACTCGCAGAACTAAAATCGGAACTGTGAATTGTGGTACGCATCAAAGTATAGCCAATTCCTTTTTCCGTGTTGTAATAGGCATCCAGCAATTCTTGTTGTTTTTCATTCGACAATTTGGCAAAAACTTCGGCACTAGCATCTGTTATTGCCCCTCCAATTCCCAGAAAGGATTGAAACTTTTTATCTGGATTTACAAACACACAAATTTGTCTTTCGTTGGGTTGTGCCAGTTCAGAAAAAGTAAGATTATCGGTTTTTGACAATCTCAAATTAGTGCTTTCTGCCGTAGTATACACCGCAACCGTTTTGCCTTTTGTAGAAAAAGAGTGGGCTTGTGATTTATTTTTTTGCTGTGCAAAAACAAAAAAGGTGGCTAGTATTAATGCTGTGGTGGTTATTTTTTTCATAATCTATAGTGTGGTTGTTTTTTTATAATTTTTTGGTGGCGACTATTTACCAAGTATAGGTGCCTACTGCTCCAGCATCTAGAGAAGTAGTAATCCATTTTCCATTGTATTTAATATTGAATAATTCACCGGTAGTGCCATCATTTACAACTATCAAAACCTTTTTCCCTGCAGGTGTTTTAAAAGCGACATTGTATATATTTCCGCTATTGGTGCTCGCAATTCTAACTGAACCTGCCGGAACAAACTTAGAGGCATGAGCAGTAATATAGTACCCAACATTTCTCGCAAAACTGTCACTGCTATTAACTGTTATAGCTCCTTTACAAGTATTGCATCCTCCTTGAGTATGAGGCTCAAAGGATCCATTATTGGCTAGATTCCATTGCAGTGCATTTTTACTCCAATTGCGCATTGATCCTATAATTACATTTTTTACCTGCCATTTTAAATCCCCGTCAAATGCCCCTGTCGAAGAAGTATATTGTTCGGTGAAATAAACATCTTTGTTTGGAAAAGCATTATGAACGGTAGACAATGCGCTAATATCACCACCATACAAATGAAATGCCGAACCATTTACAAACGGATACGCAGCTGCATCTTTTAGGATCGTAATGGGGTATTGGGGGTTATCACAATTATGATCGTAGGTAATGATTTTGGTCGTAATACTAGCGGATTGAAATGCAGGACCTAAATTATTTTTTATAAAATCGGCCTGTTGCAAAGCAGTCATGACCATACTTGGATTATTACCTCCATGCAATGGTTCATTTTGTGGAGTAATAGCATCAATTACAATTCCTTCTGCTTTCATTTTTTGAATAAATTTTACAAAATATTGTGCATAGGCTTCATAATATTGCGGTTGCAGACTACCACCCATAAAATTATTGTTGTCTTTCATCCAAAGTGGTGCCGACCAAGGGGACCCTAATATTTTAATATTGGGATTAATAGCCAGAATTTCTTTTAGTAACGGTATCACATCGGTCATATCCGGAGCCAAACTAAAATTAGTTAAACTAACATCTGTTTGCCCAGCCGGCATATCATCATACGTAAACGGAGTTGCATTCAAATCAGATGCTCCTATACTAATTCTTAGGTAACTCAACCCTATTGCATTATCTCCAGAACCAAATAATTCTTGTAATAAGTCTTTCTTTTTTTGAGCAGTCAACTGGTTAATCACTTGGGCGCTTCCTCCGGTTAAGGTAAACCCAAAACCATCAACAGTTTGAAACGTTTGAACATCGTCAACTTCGATGTTTAGGTAATTATTCACAGCGCTTCCAAAGGCCAGAATCCCGGTCTGTTTTTGTAAAAGAGCTGTCTGATCTCCTTTGGTCAACCAAAAATCAACTTCATTTTTTACTACTGGAGGTACGGGCGTCGGAGTTGGTGGATCAACTACATCATTAGAGGATGAACAACTAATGTGCATCGCGGAAAGCGCTATTACAAAAAATAGCTTTGTCAATTGATGAATATTTTTCATTTTTTATTGGTAATTAATTTCTACAAAAACAGGAAAATGATCCGAGGGATATTTTAAATCTCTAGCATCCGATAAAACAGCATATTTATTGACTGTAATGTGGTTGCTTTTCGATAAAAAAATGTAATCGATCAATAGTGTTGTTGCTTCGTTGTATTTAAAATTATTAAAAGTTCCATAAGGCCCAAAAGGTTTTTCTTTTGAAATCGTTTTGGCATCATTCATTCTGTTTTTTAATGCGATTATCCGATCGGTTTCGGGTTCTGAATTAAAGTCACCCATCAAAATGACAGGATATTTTTTGTTGTTTAATTTTTCTATTCTTGAAAGAATCAGCTCCAATCCTTTGGTTCTGGCTTGTTCCCCAATATGATCCAAGTGTGTATTAAAAACCCAAATTAACTTATTGCTTTGTTTGTTTTTTAAAAGAGCATACGTACAAACCCTGTTGCAAGCGGCATCCCAGCCCATCGAAATGGTATCTGGTGTTGCTGACAGCCAAAAGGTATTGGATTCTATCACTTTGAATTTTTCTTTGATATAAAAAATATTCGAAGATTCTCCTTTTCCTATTCCATCTCTTCCTATTCCTACATAATTGTATTTTGGAAGTGCGGTTGCTATATCCAATACCTGATTGGGTTTTGCTTCTTGAACTCCAAAAATATCGGGCTCATAAAATTGAATCTGTGCATTAAAAAAATCTTTTCGGTGCGTCCAATCATTCTCCCCATCTGAGGCAACATCAAGACGAATATTATACGTCATTATTTTTAGAGTCTGAGCGTTTGAAAACAGACTCACTGCACAAAAACAAACTATATAAGCAAATTTTTTAGCACTCATTTTTTCAATTGTTTAAGACTTAACATCCATAAACTTACGTAATATTCACTAAATAAATCATTTACAATTCTAAAAAACAAAAACCATCTTCTTAATTATACACTCTTATATAATCGACCTCCAACGTAGAGGAAGTAAAATTTGGATCTACAGAACCTCCCCAAGAACCTCCCATTGCTAAATTTATAATCAAGTAAAAGTTTTTATTGAAAGGGAAGGACGAGTTATTTGCAAAAGTGTAAAATAACTTGTCATCCACATAAAACTTTATATAACTTGCTGTCCAATCTGCAGTATAAATATGAAATTCGGTATTGTCATTAGGCACATTTATGATACCTGTATCAGGAGTGTTTCCTGAACGCCCCGGTGAGTGCAATGATGAATGATTGATATTCGGCTCTTTTCCGACAGATTCTAAAATATCTACCTCACCACATGCAGGCCAACCTACACTGCCAATATTGCTTCCCAGCATCCAGACAGCGGGCCAGGTCCCAACTCCAGTAGGTATTTTTGCTCTAATCACAACTTTGCCATAAGTAAAATCAAATTTTCCATTGGATTCCAACCTTCCAGAGGTGAATTCTCCTTTTCCATAAGTTTCTCTGATGGCTTTTATTTTCAAAACTCCCCCTTGTACAATTGTATTTTCCGGACGATTGGTATATGATTGAAGTTCGCTGTTAACATGTCCCGGATCCCAAATTTGAAAAGTCCATTTGGATGCATCTGGAGCACCATCGGTATTAAATTCGTCAGACCAAACTAATTTGGGCTTAACTAAAACAGTTATAGACAGAGATGTACTTACAAATTTATCAGCATTATAGGCAGACACGTACAACACATAAGTATTTGAACCCGATGTAGTATAAGTATATGTAAAGCTTCCATTTGTGAGTTCTTTTGTCTCCCCGTTTCCAAGTACTATTTTATAAGATGTTGCATTTGTTGCCGATATTTTAAAATTTACTGTCCCGCTTCCATCACCTGCTGGATCTTGGGCTGTTGCCCCAACAATTGCAGAAGTAACCACGAGATTACTTGGTACTTTTGTTGTTACTGCTTCTTCTGAATTTGAACTACTGCAAGAAAGAAACAGAAAGCAATTCATACCAATAATTAAACTAATTCTAGAAAGATGTTTTTTCATTATCATTTTTTTATACAAATTCATAGTGTCATTTTATTAAAAATGGCCCATAATCAAAGAGAATGGGCCATTCTACCAACTCAAACCTAACTTAAACTTAACTTATTGTTATCGCATTAAACTAATGTGAATTTTTGTATTACAGTGATAATCTCATTTCGATATTCTGAATTTTGATACCAGCTTTCATATCGTTACCACCACCACGTATTACTAAGTAAGCAACACCGGTTTTTGTAGCTGTGAATATTCCAAGATTATTTTCTGGTTTGCAACCAACAACAGATATTTTACCTGCAAAAGGAGCTGTTGCACAACCATCCCAAGTACTTAAGGCTCTCAATTTTCCTCCGTCAGAATAATCTGTTCCTGTTACTGGAACAGAATAGCCACAATACACTTCTAACCATGTTTCGCTGCAACCTGTTGTAGAAGAAGTAACCATATCAATTACATATTTTTTTCCAGCAACAACGTTAACTGCTTGATATATTCCATTTCCAGCCCAACCTGTAGCCGTTAGAGTAACTGAACCTGCTGCGAAAACAAGACTAGCATTTGATGTTGGATTTGTAACTGTCCATTGCGCCCAAGCTGCAGCATCAACTAGTTTGCCCCCTTTAAGAATATTACCTGCAATAGGATCTGGTGTTGCGACAACAATATCTTGAGAACTTGTATTTACTATACCACCTCGTCCTATGGCTCCATGTGTAATTGTATAAGTTCCTGCATCCGGAAGAAAAATAGGTTGTGTCATTTTGCCTATAAACATTCCTCCTCCATCACCTAAATCCCATTTTGAACCCAATACATCAACTGGTTGTGCAGTTAATATAAATTTATTTGCAGAACCTTCAACAGGTGTGATTGTAAATGCGGGATCAACGTTAGGATCTGAAAGTCCATTATCAACAATATCAGATTCGCAGCCCAATAAAAAACTTAAAGTTGCAAAAGCGAACGATAAATAAATGTATCTCTTTAAAACTATTTTTATATTCATAATATCTTAATTTAAAGTATTAATAATTTGGATTTTGAACAATCAAAGTGTTCTCTAATTCTCTAACTGGAATTGGGAAAATTTCGTTTTTCCCAGCTTTAAATCCTCTACTGGCTAATTTAGTTGCAGCTTTACCTGTTCTCACTAAGTCAAACCAACGGTGACCTTCGCCAGCCAACTCTAATCTACGCTCATTTGCAATTGCATCTTGTGATACTGGTATTGATGCCAATCCAACTCTGGCTCTAACTGCATCTAAAAGAGCTTGTGCTCTTACTCCAGTTCCTCCTAAAGCCTCAGCTTCCATCAAATAAGTATCTGCCAAACGTATTGCATACGTATCTTGTTGATAATTTAAAACCGCATCTCCAGAACCAGTTGATACATCAGCCTGAGTAGGTATAAATTTGTTTGTAAAATATCCTGTATCAGCATAACCTGGTATATAATCGGCTTCGCCAGCTGCTTTTAGTGCTTTCATATCAAGAACAGTAGCTGCAAAACGAGGGTCTGTTTTGATTGCATCATATAAGTCTTGTGTAATTGGATTAAAACTCCATCCAGAAGGTAAGTTTGGTGCAGGAGATGCTACAGGTCTGGAATAACTTCTAGGTCCAACCATGACATTCACAGAATTTCCTTCATCAACTCCTTGACCCCATACATTCCAGCTTGATCCACCTTTGTTGCTGTGAGCTATTTCAAGAATTGATTCTGAATTAAATTTATTGCTTACCACCCATAGGTCACTAAACTTTGTCAATAATTTATAGCCATAAGGACTTGTAGTTCCCGGTACACCATTTACCAATGCCAATTGCTCAGCTGATAAAGCATACTTTTTTTCATATAAATATACTTTCCCCAATAATGCTGTTACAGCTCCTTTTGACAAACGACCTGCTTCAGCAGCAGGAATAGTAACTGGAAGAACAGGTATTGCTTCTAGTAAATCTTTTTCGATTTGAGCATATACATCATCAGCACTTGCCTGAGGTACATTTAAAGCATCTGATGCATTAAGTGGTTCTAGAATTAATGGTACATGACCAAACATTCTTACCAAATTGAAATAAAAATAGGCACGTAATCCTTTTGCTTCTGCTGCGTATCTTATTTTATCAGTTTCACTCATAGGAATTGAAGGCAATTTACCAAGTAATATATTGGCTCTTAATATACCTTGATAAGGAGTACTCCAAAAACTTCCTGGCATGGTATTACCATCAATAGAATAGTTAGAAAACCCTTGTACTCCTGCTCCATCAGTAGCAGAACCACCGCCAGCATAATGATCATCTGAACCTGAATTCATTAGTGTAATCATATTGTCAAAACCTCCAGAATTGGTTCTAATTGGGTCATAGACAGCTATAAGAGCAGCATAAGCTTGCGCTGGAGTTTTATAGTAATTATCATCGGTATATACTCCTTCTGGTGAAACGTCTAAAAAGTCTTTTGAACACGATCCCATTGTAAATATAATTGCAATAGCAATTAAGATATACTTATTATTAGTTATTTTCATGATTATATTTTTTATTAAAACTGTAAATTAGCTCCTAAGATAAAACCTCTTGCTTGAGGATAATATCCTCTGTCAATTCCTGTAATATCACCTCCAATTTCTGGATCGTATCCTGTGTATTTTGTAAGAGTAAGTAAATTTTCACCCGTAACATACAATCTGAATTTTGTAGCTCCAATTTGATTAATTAATTTGGTTGGCAAAGAATAACCAAGAGTCACTAATTTAAGACGTGCATAATCTCCGTCTTCCAAATAGAAATTAGATAATCTGTCAAAATTATGATTGGTGTCATTATTGGTCAATCTCGGATAATCATTTGAAGTACCTTCACCTGTCCAACGTCCTAAGGCATCTGTCTGGTAATTTGCATTTTGAATGTCTAAACGACGTAACCCTTGAAAAATCTTATTTCCTGTTGCTCCCTGAAAAAATGCCATAAAATCAAAACCACTGTAACTAAGATTTAAAGTCAAACCGAAATTGAAATCTGGAATTGATTTTCCTAGGAATGCTCTGTCATCATCAGAGATTTTTCCATCTTTATTATTATCTACCCAACGGAAATCCCCAGGTTTTGCATCTGGTTGAATCAATCCACCAGTTGAATTTGTATAAGCGTTAACATCTGCTTGCGTTTGAAAAATTCCCGCAGTTTGATATCCAAAGAAAGAGTTATATGATTGTCCTACTGCAGATCTTGTTATATTACCCATAGATTGGAATCCTGCAGCTCCAGTGGTAATATAATCAATTCCATTTCCTAAGTAAGTAACTTCGTTATTGTTATAAGATACATTTCCGTTTACAGAGAAATTTACTTTTCCAAATTCTTTATGGTAACCCAATTCAAATTCAACCCCTTTGTTTACCATGTCAGCAACGTTTCCAACAGGATTATTTGGATAACCTACATAACCTGGTATTTGTACTTCTTGCAAGATATCGGATGTCTTTTTATTATATACATCAAATACAATATTGAAGTTATTAAAAAGAGTTGCATCCAATCCGATGTCAGAAGCAGCTGTAGCTTCCCATTTCAAATCAGGATTTGCAGGCGAATTTGGGCTATAACCTGTAACTATTGAACCCGGATTTCCAATAGGATAATTAGCACCACCATTAATAAGAGGCATATATCCAAAGTTTAAGATCGCATCATTACCATTAAGTCCGTAACTACCTCTTAATTTCAAACTATTAACCGCATTGCTTTCTTTCCAAAAATCTTCCTTAGAAATAACCCACCCTGCTGAAAAGGAAGGGAATACACCATATTGATAGTTGGCTCCAAAATGAGTTGATCCATCTCTTCTGATAATTCCTGTAAATAAATATTTTTCGCTATAATTGTAATTTAATCTTGCAAAAATTGATTCTACACGATGCTCAGAACTATTATATGCAGAACCTGTTTTGTCAGTTTCTGGGATATTCCAGTTGAAAGAAGCATCTTTATAATTATTGGATGGTAAATTTTTATAAGTAACCGTTGAACCTGTTACATTATCGTCAGAATACCAGGCTTGCCCTAATAACAAACTAAAATTATGTTCTCCAAATTGTTTTGTATAAGTAAGTGTGTTCTCAACATTCCAGTCAAATCTATTGTTTGAATTTCTAACATAACTGTTATTTATAGTGTTTATATTGGCACTTAAATAAGCAACTGGATTGAAAGTATCTGAACCCCAATTTGATAATTTTGCACCAAAAGAAGATTTGAAAACCAAATCTTGAATTGGAGTTATTTGAAGATAGGCATTACCAACCAAGTCATTGGCCCAACTTGTATTACCCAATCTAGTCTGGATATAAGCCAAAGGATTAGACATTTCCTGTCCTACCACTTTAGAAATACCATAAGGATTTCCGTTTTGATCTCTTATCACAGGGTTATTTACATAAGGACTTTGATTGGCAACTACAGGATCTGTGACAACCACTGGAGTAGTTGGGTCTAAATTTATAGCTGAACTTAAAGGACCTCCAAATTCGCTGTTTGTATTACCAACACCTATCGATTTTTGGTTAGTGAATGCTAACGTTTGTCCAATTGTAAAATATTTCGAAATCTTATGAGAGGAATTCAAACGTAAATTTAATTTTTTATAGTTTGAAATTTCAGAAGCTACAATACCTTCTTGATCTTGATATCCTACAGAACTGAAAAAATTGGAAACCTCATTTGCTCCACTGAAATTAATTTCATGAGAAGAACGCAAGGCATTATTATTAAAAATTTGTGCTTGCCAATTTGAACCTTCGCCCAAACTGGATGGATTTGGATACAAAATATTACCCCCAGCAGCAACTGATTTTTCATTCATAATAGTTGCATATTGAGTTGCGTTTAACAATTCTAATTTTTTAGCGGGAGCATAAACCCCCGCAAAACCAGTGTAGTTTACTTTAATTCCACCCAACTTTCCTTTTTTGGTAGTAACCAAAACAACTCCTGAAGCCGCACGTGAACCGTAAATAGCTAATGAAGCCGCATCTTTTAAAACCTCAATTGATTCTATATCAGATTGATTAATAAAATTAGCACCACCATTATCAATAATGACCCCATCTACAACCCATAAAGGATTATTTCCTCCATATGTGTTGAAAGTTGTTACACCTCTTACTCTAATGCTTGAAAGTGCTCCAGGCTGACCAGAAATAGTGGCAACACTAACACCGGTTGTTCTTCCTTGTAAAATCTGACCAATTTGACTATTAGGAACATCCTCTAATGCCTTTGCTTTAATTTTGGAAACAGCACCAGTTACCAAAGCTTTCTTTTGAGTTCCATACCCTACAACCACAACTTCATTTAAGTCTTGTGTCATAGAATTTAGTTTGACTGTTATGTCTGTTCTTCCATTAATAGATTCCTGAACTGTTTTATACCCTATAAAACTAATTGTCAAAGTACCGTCTTTCGGTGCTTCGATTTGAAACTTCCCATCAAAGTCTGTCGCTTTTGATAAAGTCGTTCCCTGTAATACTATTGTTGCCCCTGGAATTGGCATCCCCTTTTCGTCAATGACCTTTCCTCTTATGGTAGCATCCTGTGCCTGTCCATAAACTGAGAATAGTAATGACGAAATACAAAAAATAAATGTTTTTAATAATTTCATTTTTCTGATTATTTTGGTTAATTAATTAGTTATTTAATGCAATAGTATAGCTTAAATTTTTATATTAATAATTAAAAACCATTACAAAAACACATCAAAAACGTTGTAGTCGTATTACAAAAACACATCATATTTTTTTTAAATATTTGATTTTTAATTATTTAAAAAAATAAAATCTTTATTTCATAAAAATAAATTTTAAAAAAACCACTACATTTATGATAAAAGCGATACTTTAGCTTGAAATCAATTGTAAAGCCCAATAATTCAAGGCAAAAGAATTTTCCTTAAAAAAAATAACGACACTTATAATTACTTGTTTTATGAAAATATTTAAACTCTTTTTACTGCTTATCTGTCTTAACTCGTCCAATAATATAATAAGTCAGGTCAAAAAAATAGGTTTGCCACATATAAAAAATTATAGCAGAATAGAATATAAAGGAGGAACTCAAAACTGGGATATTAACCAGGATAAAAATGGAAATGTGTATTTTGGAAACAATGATGGTCTTTTACAATTTGATGGCACTACCTGGAACAAATACAAAGCCAACAATTCGAATGCAATTAAATGCCTAAAAATTGACCCTTTAGGAAAAATATACGTGGGCTGTTATAATGAGTTTGGCTATTTCAAAGCTAATTCAAAAGGCAAATTGGAATATTTTTCCATTTCCAGTTTATTGAATAAAAAAACATTGAACAGAATGGATTTTATCTGGAAAATACATCTTTATAAAGACGAAGTTATTTTTCAATCCTTTGATGGGCTATACATCTACAAAAACAATAAAATCAGAATCATTAATGCTCCCAAAAGATTTCAATTCTCGTTTATAGCCAACTCGAGATTATTTGTTCAAGATATCTTTTCAGGGATAATGGAATACAAAAACGGAAAACTTATGCTCCTCAAAGGATCAAATAGCTTGAATCAATCTGAAATTTGGGGAATGGTTGCTTTAGATAATAATAAAATTTTGTCTACTACTTTAGACAAAGGATTGTTCATATTGGAAAATAACAAAGTCCTGCCTTGGAACACAGAAGCCAATGCATTTATCAAAAAAAATGGCTCATTAGGCTGTATCCTTTACAAAAAAAATTATATAGTAATCAACTCCGTACTAGATGGGGTTATTGTTTGTGACTTAAATGGAAATATTATTCAACATATTAATCGCAGCAAAGGTCTTCAAAACAATACTGTCCTTAGTTCATTTATTGACAATAACAACAACCTGTGGTTGGGATTAGATAATGGGATAGCCTATGTAAATGAAAATTCATTTCTTACTTATTTTGGATTTAGCTTTAATTTAGGAACTGTATATTCTTCTGTTGTTTACAAAGGAAATTTATATGTTGCCACAAATCAAGGAGTCTTTTATCACCCTTGGAACACCAATTTTAAGGAGGGCTCATTCAAACTTGTAGAAGGAACAACTGCTCAAGCATGGAATGTACAAGTGATTGATGGTAATCTTATATGTGCGAGTAACAAAGGCGCTTTACAGCTGGATAATGGCAAAATGATTGAAAATATTGATCCAAAAGGATACTTTGGGTTCAAAACAATCCCCAATCATCCGCATTTTTTTATTGGATCAAGTTATAATGGCTTTTCAATTTTTGAAAAGACCAGTTCTGGAATAAAATTTAGAAATAAATTAGAAGGTATTGACAAATCCTCCAGTTCATTCGAAGTTGATGAAAATTTTTTATGGCTAAAAAAAGATGCAAACATGTATCAGATTACATTGAGTAACGATTTAAAAAAAGTAAACTCAATCAAAACATATACCCAGTTTACAGAACAAAATCCAGGAATTGGTAGTCTTCAAAAAATAAATAACAAAGTATATTTTCAGTCCAACAATATTTTTTATACTTATTCAACAACACAAGATGCATATATTGAAGACAAAATTCTAACGAAAGTATTCGCTCCTATTCCTAAAATAAATGAACTAACAGTTGATGCAAATGGAAACCTCTGGTACGTATTTAACGAATCTATTGGAGTATTAATGAAAATTGAAGGTGACAAATACAAGTCAATACAAGCTCCTTTATCGAACTTAACTGGAAATTTGGTAGCCAATTTTGTTTCTATAAATACCATTGACTCCAATAATACTTTTATAGGTTTAACAGACGGTTTAGCACACTATGATTCTACTATCGAAAATAATACAATATTAAAACCCAAAGCTTTCATCAGAAGTTTTTCATTCCCTGAAGACACTATACATCTTGCCAATGGGAACAATAAAAAGGAAGATTATAAATTGTCTTATGCTTCCAATCAGGTAAAATTTTCTTTTTCATCGCCCTCTTATGAAAATTTAGAAAATCTTGAGTACGCTTACCAACTGGAAGGATTTGATGAAAATTGGAGTCCATGGTCCAACAGCACAATAAAAGAGTATACCAATCTGAAAGAAGGAAATTATATCATGAAGGTCAAAGTAAAAAACAGTTCCGGAATAGAATCTGATATATCTACAGTAAATTTCAGAATATATCCTCCTTGGTACAGACATTCTGTGGCGTATTTTATATACTTATTGATGGTCGCAGGCATAATTTATTATATCCGACTACGAATAAAAATGAAAATAAGACAAAATAAGTACATTGAAACAATTGAACAAAGAAGGCTCTATTTAGAAAAAGAGACGAAAATAAAACAAGACCAATATGAATTGGAAAAAGAAATAGAAAAATTGGAAAATGAAAAACTCCAAATCAAAATTCTCTCCAAAGACAAAGAATTGGTTAACAACACTTTACAAGTGGTTAAAAAAAATAAAATATTAAACGGAATTATTCACAAATTAAAAGATATAAACAGTAATACTTTTGATGAAGATACCAAAACTCAATTTATAAAATTAAACAAAAGCATAACAAAAGAGGTACATACCGATAAAAGTTGGAAAGATCTCGAAAAACACTTAAAAAATGTCCATTTTGATTTCCTTAAAAAATTAAAAGAAAAACACCCAACAATTTCCCCACGAGAAATGGATTTATCAACATATTTATTGATGAACATGTCAACCAAAGAAATAGCAGAATTCATGAATATTTCAACAGGAGGAGTAGAATTAGCAAGATATAGGTTGCGAAAAAAATTAGAATTAAATAAAAAAGAAAATCTTATTGGCTATTTAATGACCATCAAATAAAAAAAGCTCCTTCAGTTCAGTCTAGAAGGAGCTTTTAAATTTTACTTTATAAACTCTAATGTTCGTTCCAAAGCCATTCCTCTCGAACCCTTGATAAGAATCATATTGTGATCAAAATCTATACCTTTAATCGAAAGAGAAAACGAATCGAAAGAGTCAAAAAATAAGCAGCTTGAGCTATTAACTTTATTTTGAAAAAAATCTTTTCCGATAAAATAACATTTAATATCTTTTCTGTTTTGAAGCAAACCAACGATGTACTTGTGTTCTTCCAGACTTTCTTCTCCCAATTCAAACATATCACCTAGAAAAGCTATTTTATTTTTTTTATCCAAAAGAATAAAATTTTCAATGGCCACTTTCATGCTGCTCGGATTAGCATTATAAGCATCCAAAATAATTTCATTTGTGCCTCTGACAATCAATTGTGACCTGTTATTTTCAGGAATATAACTTTCTAATGCGTCTTTTATATCTGTATTATCAACGCCAAAATAAGTTCCTATCGCTATGGCTGCATTAATATTGTTTGCATTATACAACCCTATTAAATGAGTTGAGATAATTTGTTCAGAATACGATATAATGACAAAAGGATTGGCTTCAATTTTTTTAATCACAACATGTGCATTTACTTTGTTTAATCCAAAAGAATAGGATTTCAAAGCATGGGATTTGACAACTTGAATTGGATCTTCCAAATTCACAAAAGCCATTTTATTATTGTCAAAAAGGTAGTGATACATTTCGCTTTTCCCCTCAATAACGCCCTCTACTCCTCCAAAACCTTCCAAATGCGCTTTGCCAAAATTGGTTATATATCCATAATCAGGCTTAGCAATTTCACAAAGGAATTCAATTTCTTTTTTATGATTAGCTCCCATCTCGACAATACCTATTTCAGTATTTTCAGTAAATGACAAAATTGTCAATGGTACCCCAATATGGTTGTTTAGATTCCCAACAGTAGCTTTTGTTTTAAATTTTTTAGAAAGCACTACATTGATCAATTCTTTTGTAGTAGTTTTTCCGTTACTTCCTGTCAAGGCAATTATAGGCAATCCCAAATAATCTCTATGATATTTTGCTAGCTCTTGCAAAGCCTTTAAACTATCCTCTACAATAATTGTCCTTTCATCAATATAATACTCTTTATTGTCTAACAGAACATAAGAGGCCCCCTTTTCCAAAGCTTCATTTGCAAATGTATTTGCATCGAAATTATCTCCTTTTATGGCTATAAAAAAAGAATTTACTTCAATTTTACGTGTGTCAATTGAAATAGAATTGCATTTCAAAAACAAATTATGAATGAATTTAATATCCATAAAAAATAGTTTAAAAAATAAAAGCCCTAAAGAGGGCTTTTATTCTGAATTATGTAAAAAATTAATTTCTAGGTGATTTTTTTGTATTTGCTTTAGAACCAACTCTTGACATTGCACATCTAAAACCAATATAATCAGTTGCCATATCTTGAGGAAAATACCTTCTTTGGGCAGGATCCAACCAATAAGCTCTATCTCTCCAAGAACCTCCTTTATAAACTCTTACTGCATCGTTTATCATTGTAGTTCTCTTGTTTGATTTGTCATATTTTCTTTCCAAATTCCCTAAGCTATCAATTTTGATATTATTCTTTGGCGCATTATACATGGTTTCTTTCTCAGACATTTTTCCTTTATCTGCATCAGCACCACCAAATTTATAATATTTTGAAGATTGTTTGTCTCCATCTCTATAGTTGATGTTATCACTTGTACTGAAATTTTGTCTTAAATAAGTTTCATTATCATCAACAGGAACCTGAGCAATTTCGCCAGGTAAATATACAGCTACCAACTTACCATTACTTAAGGTATCATACACAATGTTTTTACCTGTAATAATATCTATTTTTCCGTCTTTTCCAATTTTATTTTTGGTGTAAATATTTCCTCTAAAATAATTGAAATCATTTGTTTCTATATCAACAATTGGTCTGTAAACATCAGCAACCCATTCTGCAACGTTACCTGCCATATCATATAACCCAAAATCATTTGCAGGATAACTTTTTACAGCATTTGTAATATCTGCACCATCATCAGACCATCCGGCAATTCCACCATAATCACCATTTCCTTGTTTGAAATTGGCTAATTGAAATCCTTTGTTAGAACGTTTTCCTGAACGGGTATAACTTCCAGACCAAGGATATTTCTTTTGTCCTTTATAAATATTATATTCTCTTTGTCCAACATCTGCTGCTGCTGCATATTCCCACTCAGATTCTGTTGGAAGTCTGTACTCTGGCAAAAGTATCCCGGTTGATCTTTGAGCATAAACATTTTTTTCTTCAGTTACCTTACCGTCTTTATCCGGTTTAGGGCCTTTTTTACCGCTTTTACTAGCTCCTTTTAATACAATTTCTTCGTTACCACCATATGTAAGAGTTGGCGCTGTCAGATAAGTTTCTGTACTAAAAGTACTTTCAGCTGAAACATCTAGTGATTTTGCATTCTTTTTAAGAAAACCGTTTTTTTCCAAAACTGCTTCATTTACACGGTCCGTTCTCCATCTACTAAATTCTACTGCTTGAACCCAGTTTACACCAACAACAGGATAGTTTGCATAAGCAGGATGTCTTAAATAGTTATTAGTCATGGTTTCATTATACCCCAACCTGTTTCTCCAAACTAAAGTATCTGGGGAAGCACCTTCATAAATGTTTTTGTAATTCTCTTCAGTTGGTGGATATACTTTTTTAAGCCATTCTAAGTACTCTAAGTACATTAAGTTTGTAACTTCAGTTTCATCCATATAGAATGACATAACGTGTTGTTGCGTTGGAATGTTATTCCAATCATGCATAACATCATCTTGAACTAGCCCTTTTGTAAAGGTACCACCTTCAACAAATACTAATCCAGGTCCAGTTTCTTGAGTTTTACTTGCAGCATTACTAAAACCACCTTTTGAACTACTCACATTCCATCCTGTTCCTCTAGAGGTACTATTAGAATTAGACTTTTTGCTACAACTAGCTAAACCTGCTACTAATGTCACTGACAACATTATCCTTAAGGCTATAATTTTATTTACTTTCATACTTTCTAGTAGGTAATAATTAATTTAGGTGGTGCAATGTAATAATTAACCATTAAAACACAAAACCATTTTACAACTTAATTTTTTAATGTTTTTTTATGATATTATCAAAACGCAAAAATATATTTTTTATTACAAAAAACAACAAAAAAGATATTTAATATTTTTTACTTAATTTTAGCAATTATTTCCCCCACAACACATTAACTATTTTCATGAGAAATCTTTTCTTTTCCTTTGTATTACTATTCCCTTTTATCACTTTTGCTCAATTAAAAGGAGATGTTTCAATAGAGTGGCTGGAAAAAACTGAAATGACTTTTGGTAATTCTAAAATTCAAATCCCACAATTTAAAGGCAACAGTTATTATTATAATACAAATCAAAAACTATTGTATTACAATCTGAACCTAAATACACAAGCCGCATTAGATGAAAACAGCCTGCAAATTTCAAATGCCGTTTACGAACCTGTTACCCTTTCTCAATTAGGCAATTTAAACCTTGTTGCCCTGCCAACTACTTTAAATCCTTCGCTAAATTCTGTTGATTCAAGGAATTTAAAACAATCTTTCTTAAAACTCTCACCGATAATAAAGGACCAATCCGGATACAAAAGAATAAAATCTTTTTCCTATAGTATCAATTACGGCTCTACAAAAAAATTCGCAAGCGCAAAAAATACCACTGCAATAACCAACTCTGTTCTGGCAAGTGGCGAATGGTATCGCTTTTATATTGAAAAATCTGGTGTTTATAAAATTTCTAAAGATTTTCTGCAACAGCTTGGATTAAATCTCAACGGAGTTGATCCTAAAAAAATTAAAATATATGGCAATGGAGGAAAAATGCTTCCGCTTTCAAACAGTATATACTACCCTTCAGATTTAACCGAAAATGCCATTCAAATTCAAGGAGAAAACGACGGTACATTTAATAATGAAGATTACATTTTGTTTTATGGTGAAGGAATTGACAATTGGAATGTAGAGAGCCAAACTAATTTAAACTTATACGACTCTAAGTCCTATTATTATGTAACTATTCAGGGTGACAATGGCAAAAGAATAGTTGATATGCCACAACCTTCGGGTTCAAGTACTTTAAATCTAACTTCCTTTGATGATTATCAATTTCACGAAATTGACAATGTAAATATTGCTAAAGTTGGCAGACAATGGTTTGGTGAAACTTTTGATATTACGCAAGATCAGGAATTTTCATTTGACTTTCCCAACATTGATAATTCCACACCTATAAAACTGAATATCACACTAGCTTCAGCTGCCTATACTCCTACTAGCTTTAAAGTTTTGGCAAACAGCCAGGATCTAGGAAACATTACTTTTGCAGCTCTGAATACAAACTCGGATATTCAGTATTTTTCAGGAAACTTACCTTCTACTACTACATTATCAGCTTCGGCAAATGTAAAAATAAAATTGTCTTACAATAACAATGGTGTCCCCGGCTCAAAAGGATATCTGGATTATATACGATTAATTGCAAAAAGCAAACTACAAGGTTACGGAAAGCAATTTCCTTTTCAATATGATTTGTCAAGTTCCAGCCTCGGCATAGTAAGTTATACAATAAATAATGCGACTGCGATTTCTCAAATCTGGGATATAACCGATATCTATAATGTTTCTAAAACTGAAAACAGCAATCAAAGTGTGTTTTCATTCAAAGCAAACCTCGGAGAACTAAAAAAATATATTGCTATCGACCCTAACGATTATTATTCCCCTTTAAAGGAAGCAAAATCAAAAATCCAGAATACAAATATAAAAGGAACAGTTTTCAAAAATACACAAGGTCAGTTTCAAGATGTGGATTATGTTATTATTACACCCGAATTTTTAAAAATTCAGGCTGATAAACTAGCCACTTTTCATCGTTTAAATTCTAATCTAAATGTCAAAGTCTTAACATTGGAATCTATTTATCAGGAATTCTCATCAGGCAAACAAGACATTTCAGCTATAAGAAATTGCATAAAATACATATATGATAATGCGTCATCTGTTGATAAAAAAATTCAATATGTCAATCTTTTTGGAGATGCGTCGTATGACTATAAAAAAAGAACCCCAAACAATTCAAACATTGTTCCCATTTACGAATCTTTGGTAAGCAATACGATTGGTGAAGCTTCATTTGCATCGGATGATTTTTATGGTCTAATGGATGATTCCGAAGGCAATATTGTTTATAATTATGGCGGAATTGACATTGCCGTTGGCCGAATGTTGATTAACAATACAACACAAGCAGATGAAATGGTCAATAAAGTTATTGAATACTATGACAAAAAATCATACGGCAGTTGGAGAAACAATTATGTAACACTTGCCGATGATTCTGACAAAGCATCGGATGCATCATTACAATCAAGACAAAATGCATTGGCAGATGAAATAACGTTGCAGAAACCTTTTATAAATGTATCCAAAATATTTCTAGACTCCTATACTCAAGAAGCGTCCGCTGGCGGATCGCGATATCCTAAAGCCAAATCAGATTTTTATAATGAATTTGAAAAAGGGGCGCTCGTTTTTAACTATTTGGGACATGGTGGTGAAGACGGATTGTCGAGTGAGCGCATTTGGGATAAATCTGATAGCCAAAATGTAAGCAATCAATACAAATATCCATTATTTATAACAATCACTTGCGAATTTTCAAGATTTGACAACCCAACACGCCCAACAGCTGGAGAATATATTTATTGGAATCCAAAAGGAGGAGCGATTTCATTAGTCACCACAATTCGTTCGATAGGGCAATTTAGTGCCGAAAATTTCAATGATGTATTTACCAAAAACCTTTTGTCTTACGGTTCAAATCAATACGTATCTGCAGCAGAAGCATTACGCTTGTCTAAAAATGAAAACCCAAATTCAGCAACCAATGTTGTGTTGTATCTAGGTGATCCTGCATTAGTTCTTGCTATTCCAAAACCAAAAGTTATATTGACAAAAGTAAATGATGTCCCAGTCAACCAAACTATTCCCGACTTCAAGTCATTGGCGAAAATGAAGGTAACGGGGCAAATAACCGACGAAAATGACATTCCAATTAACACGTTCAACGGAGTATTGGCTACTATACTATTTGACAAAACATCAACTAAAACTACCTTAAACAATGACGGCTTTAGCCCCCCTATGAGTTTCACTACTTTAGGAGAAGCAATTTTCAGAGGGAATGCAACAGTCACCGATGGCAAATTTGAATATAGTTTTATTGTATCCAAAGATATTCGCATCCCATTAGACAACGGAAAAATAAGCTTTTATGCCAAGAAAAATAACGCACTAGAAGATGTAACTGGTTATAATTCAGTAATAAAAGTAGGAGGTTTAAATGAAAATGCCGCAGCAGACAATATAAGTCCGAAAGTGAAGTTATATATGAATGATGAGACATTCGTGTCAGGTGGTATAACAAATGAATCTCCCGTTTTTATTGCATTCATGGAGGATGAAAGTGGTATAAATACAGCTGGGGGAATTGGTCATGATATTGTTGCTGTTTTGGATGGCGACGTTAGCAATCCTTTTATCCTGAATGATTATTACCAAACAGAGCTGGATAATTTTACTAAAGGTGAACTTCATTTTCCCTTTAGAAATTTAAAAATTGGCTTGCACACGGTAACATTTACGGTTTGGGATGTATATAATAATTCAACCACTACAGAAATTCAGTTTTTAGTTGTTGGAAATGAAAATATAACACTAACAAATGTTTTGAACTACCCGAATCCTTGTGTAAATTACACTGAATTTTGGTTTACGCATAATAAACCAAATGAGCCTTTGGAAGTTCAAATTCAAGTATTAACAATCACCGGAAAAGTGGTTTGGACCAAAAATCAAACTATTTCTACAGCCGGTTTTTTATCTAGAGATCTATCTTGGGATACTAGAGATGATTTTGGAAATAAAATTGGAAAAGGCGTATATGTTTACAAACTAACGGTAAAATCGATCCTAACCAATAAACGGGCTGAAAAATATGAAAAACTTGTGATTCTTTAATAATATAGTATATTTACCTCAAATTAATTTTTTAAAATAATGAAAAAAGCAGTTCTATTACTTACATTTTTATATGGTTTTAATTATATCAATGCACAAGAAATTGTCACAACTACAGCTGTCCCCTTCCTTTTGGTCGCCGCAGATGCTAGGGCTGCAGGTATGGCAGACAATGGTGTTGCTACGTCAGCAGATGCTTTTTCGCAACAATGGAACCCAGCAAAATATGCTTTTGCTACAGACCAACAGGGATTTTCGGTAAGCTATACCCCTTATTTGACGGAGTTGGCAAACGATATTTCATTAGGCCAATTAACATACTTTAATAAATATAGTGACAAAAGTGCTTTTGGTGCCAGTTTTCGTTATTTTGGTTTAGGTGACATTGAATTAAGAGAAGATTATAATAGTGAACCTCAGATAGTATCCCCAAATGAATTTGCTTTTGATCTTTCGTATTCCCTAAAATTAAGCGAAAAATTCTCGATGGCGGTTGCTGGTCGTTATATCAATTCTAATCTAAAAGTACCTTCCTTAAATAATGATTCATCATCTGCAAGCAGTTTTGCAGTAGACGTTGCAGGTTATTATCAGTCAGACGAAATAGCTTACAGTGATTTTAATGGGCGATGGAGAGCAGGATTTAATTTTCAGAATATGGGGCCTAAAGTGAACTATGATGGAGACGAATTTAACTCCAATTTCCTTCCTGCCAATATGAAATTAGGTGGTGGATTTGATTTTATATTGGATGAATACAGTAAGATAGCGGTAAATTTAGAAATCAGTAAATTATTAGTTCCTTCTCCTGAAGATTCAGAAACTTATGCCGAATATCAATCAATTGGATGGTTTCAGGGTATGTTTCAGTCTTTTGGCA
This sequence comes from Flavobacterium sp. N3904, assembly GCF_025947305.1. Classification (NCBI taxonomy): domain Bacteria; kingdom Pseudomonadati; phylum Bacteroidota; class Flavobacteriia; order Flavobacteriales; family Flavobacteriaceae; genus Flavobacterium; species Flavobacterium sp. N3904. The sequence goes on along the minus strand of NZ_CP110009.1, from coordinate 1,797,992 downwards.
ATACCAATGAATTAACGTATTCTCTTGGCTCAGAGTATGTTTATCAAGATTCATTTTCATTTCGTGCTGGATATTTTTATGAAAATCCTAATTATGGAGCAAGTGAATTTTTCTCTCTAGGAGCAGGATTTAAATACAGCGCAGTAAAAATTGATGTATCTTACCTATTCTCAGCGTCCAAAGTGCCGAATCCGTTAGAAAATACTTTGCGTTTCTCTTTGACATTTGATTTTGGAGAAAAATATGAAAATAACTAACTGTTAAAAATTATAAATCAAAAATCCAAATTTCTTTATGAGATTTGGATTTTTTCATTTGATACGTTATGTTTTCAAGTCATTTTGAACTAAATAAAGCATACCTTTAAATTTATCAAATACTTTAATTAAAAAGTAAATCGCAATCCTTTATGAAACATATCAAAATCACAACTGAAATCATAGTTTATGATTCAATTCAAGAATTGCCAACTTTAGTTCAAGATTTAATGGAAAAGGCTATTGAAGTCAAGAGAAATGCTTATGCTCCTTATTCAAAATTCAGAGTTGGTTGTGCAATTCTATTAGATAATGGAGCAATTGTACTTGGCTCAAATCAAGAAAATGCGGCTTATCCATCTGGACTTTGTGCAGAACGAGTTGCAATATTTCAAGCTGGATCGATATATCCCGAAGCACATATTCTAAAAATAGCCATTACTGCTTCTTCAGACATTAACTTAACCGATACGCCAGTGCCTCCGTGTGGTTCATGCAGGCAATCAATAGCTGAATATGAAATTCGACAAAGTTCCCCAATAGAAATCTATTTTATGGGTGAGATTGGTCAAATATATAAATCTGCCTCACTAAAAAACCTTCTCCCATTTATGTTCGAAACAAAATTACTTTAAAAAATAAAATAAAATTGGCATATATATTTTAGTTCTTAGTAGGAATGTCTTATTTTTGCATCCCGATCCCTTTGGGGCGCAAATTTGTGGTGAGGAAACTATTTTGCGTTACTAGGTCCTAATTGACAATACAATAACACTTAAGCAAAAGAATTAATTCAAATGAAAGAAGTTACAAAAGAAGTTTATTTAAAGTGGTATGAAGACATGCTTCTTTGGAGAAAGTTTGAAGACAAACTTGCAGCATTATACATTCAACAAAAAGTTAGAGGTTTTCTACACTTATATAATGGTCAGGAAGCTGTATTGGCAGGAGCTTTGCATGCTATGGATTTGACAAAAGATAAAATGATTACTGCATACCGAAATCACGTACAACCTATTGGTATGGGAGTTGACCCAAGACGCATTATGGCAGAACTTATGGGAAAAGCAACCGGAACCTCAAAAGGAATGGGTGGATCAATGCATATTTTTTCTAAAGAGCACCGTTTTTACGGAGGACATGGAATTGTTGGAGGACAAATCCCATTGGGAGCTGGTTTAGCATTTGGAGACAAATACAACGGAACTGGTGGTGTAACAATGACTTATTTTGGAGATGGAGCAGCACGCCAAGGTTCATTGCATGAAGCTTTCAATATGGCAATGTTATGGAAACTTCCAGTTGTTTTTATCGTTGAAAACAATGGATATGCCATGGGAACTTCAGTAGAAAGAACTGCAAATCACACTGATATTTGGAAATTAGGATTAGGCTATGAAATGCCCTGTGGACCTGTTGATGGTATGAATCCTGTAAAAGTTGCCGAAGCAATGACCGAAGCAATTGACAGAGCACGTCGTGGCGATGGACCAACTTTCCTTGAAATGAAAACGTACCGCTACAGAGGACATTCTATGTCTGATGCACAACTTTACCGTTCAAAAGACGAGGTTGAAGAATACAAAAAAATTGATCCAATTACACAAATATTAGATGTAATATTAGATCAAAAATATGCTAATGAGGATGAAATTGAAGTAATTGACCAAAGAGTAAAAGCTTTAGTTGAAGAATGTGTTCAATTTGCAGAAGAATCTCCTTATCCAGAAATTCAACAATTATACGACGTAGTCTACGACCAAGAAAACTATCCATTCACACCTCATAAATTATAAATCAATTATGGCAACAATTGTAACAATGCCTCGCTTGAGCGATACTATGACAGAAGGAACGGTAGCAGCTTGGCTTAAAAAAGTAGGAGATAAAATAAGCGAAGGTGATATCCTTGCTGAAATTGAAACCGACAAAGCAACAATGGAATTTGAATCCTTCAATGAAGGAACCCTTTTATATATTGGAATCCCAGAAGGAGAAACTGCACCAGTAGATTCTTTATTGGCAATCATTGGAAACGAAGGTGAAGATGTTTCGGCATTGATAGCTGGAGGATCGGCAGCTCCGGTTGCTGCAGAATCAGCTCCAGCTGAAGCAAAAACTGAAGAAGCGCCTAAAACAGCTCCTGCAGCTGCTTTGCCAAAAGGCGTAATCGTAGTAACTATGCCTCGTTTGAGCGACACTATGACTGAAGGAACTGTGGCTACATGGTTGAAAAAAGTTGGCGACAACGTTGTTGAAGGCGATATTCTTGCTGAAATCGAAACTGATAAGGCAACAATGGAATTCGAATCTTTCAATGAGGGTACTTTATTATACATTGGAATCCAGGAAGGAAATACAGCTCCGGTAGATAGTCTTTTGGCCATCATCGGTCCTGCAGGAACAGATATTAGCGGAATAGCTGAAAATTATAAAACAGGTGGAGTTGCACAAGCAGCTACTGTAGCAAAAGAAGAAACCAAAGCTCCCGCAACTGAATCTAATGAAGTAATCGAAACAGTAAGCGATGGAAAAAGAATTTTAGCATCACCATTAGCTAAAAAAATTGCGAGTGACAAAGGAATTCAATTAGCACAAGTAAAAGGATCGGGAGAAAACGGTCGTATCGTAAAAAGCGATATCGAAAACTTTACTCCATCAACTACTGCTGCACCAAGTACAACAACATCAAAAGCTCCAGAAACTGCAAAAACAGAAGCTCCAAAAGTATTTGTACCGGCAGGTGAAATTTTTACAGAAGAAATAAAAAATTCGCAAATGCGTAAAATCATTGCGAAACGTTTGGCCGAATCATTGTTTACTGCACCTCATTACAATCTTGTAATCGAAGTAACAATGGACGAAGCAATGCAATCTAGAGCAATTATCAATAGCGTTCCGGATACAAAAGTATCTTTCAACGATATGGTAATTAAAGCTTGCGCATTAACATTGAAAAAACATCCAAAAATTAACTCACAATGGAAAGAAGATGCTATCATCATCAATCACCATGTAAATGTGGGAGTAGCAGTAGCTGTTGAAGACGGATTAGTAGTTCCTGTTCTACGATTTACAGATGCTATGAGTTTGTCTCAAATTGGCGCGAGTGTAAGAGATCTTGCCGGAAGAGCCAAAAACAAAAAATTACTTCCTACTGAAATGGAAGGAAGTACTTTCACCGTTTCGAACCTTGGAATGTTTGGTATTACTGAATTTAACTCTATCATCAACCAACCAAATTCTGCTATCCTTTCTGTAGGTGCTATTGTAGAAAAACCAGTAGTCAAAAATGGACAGATTGTAGTTGGAAACATTATGATGCTTTCATTGGCTTGCGATCACCGAACAATCGATGGTGCAACAGGAGCTCAATTTTTACAAACATTAAAACAATATATCGAAAACCCAGTTACAATGCTGGCATAATAGATTTATTTTTATAATTTAAATCCCGTTTTGATTCGTCAAACGGGATTTTTTTATTTTATTTACAATCGTAAAATTCACGTTTCATACTATGAAAAAAATACACCTTCTTATTTTATTTTTTGCCGTTTTTGCCTGTCAGAAAAAAGACAATGCCGAGAAAACCACAATCGTCAAAGATGAACATTCTTTCTCAAAACCCAATCAAGCGGTTGTAAAGCACTTGGATCTTGATATTAAAGTCGATTTCGAATCCCAATCCATTTCGGGAAAAGCCTCTTGGCAAATTGATAATAGAAGCAAAGGCAACGAAATTATTTTCGATGAAAACACACTTAATATTACTAAAGTTACGCTTGGTGACGATGAAAAAGAAACAAAATTTGAACTCGGAAAAGATGTGAAATTTCACGGAAGACCACTTCATATAACAATTGAACCCAATACAACAAAAGTCAATATTTATTACAATACAACCAAAGATGCCGTTGCACTACAATGGTTATTACCGGAACAAACTGCCGATAAAAAGAAGCCATTCCTTTTTTCTCAGGGAGAAAGCATTTGGTCTCGTACTTGGATTCCGTGTCAGGATTCTCCAGGAATAAGATTCACCTATACTGCAAAAGTTACCGTGCCTAAAGACTTGATGGCGGTAATGAGCGCTGTCAATCCGCAACAAAAAAACGACACAGGAATTTATACTTTCAAACAGGATAAAGCAATTCCTTCTTATTTAATGGCAATTGCCGTTGGAGATATCAAGTTTAAAGCTATTGATGACCGAACAGGGGTTTATGCTGAACCTTCATTGCTTAACAAAGCGGCTTGGGAATTTGCAGAATTGGGAAAAATGGTAAGTGCTGCCGAAAAGCTATACGGCCCTTATCGTTGGGGTAGATACGATGTACTAGTCCTTCCTCCGAGTTTTCCTTATGGAGGTATGGAAAATCCGAACTTAACTTTCTTAACTCCCGGAGTGATTGCGGGAGATCGTTCTTTAACTAGTTTGTTAGCCCATGAATTGGGTCACAGTTGGAGTGGTAATTTAGTAACCAATGCTACTTGGAATGATATTTGGCTGAATGAAGGTTTTACCACTTATGTCGAACATAGAATCGGTGAAGAAATTTTTGGAGTGAAAGAAGCAAAAATGCAGGACGTTTTAAGCCGTAAAGTTTTACTTGATAACATAACCGAATTTGGAAATACGAATCCAGACACTCGACTTAAAGTAAATACTAACGGAAGAAATCCAGATGATGGCTTAAGCGATATTCCTTATGAAAAAGGATATGATTTTCTAAAAGTAATAGAGCAGGCCGTTGGGCGTAAAAAGTTTGATGTTTTTCTTAAAAATTATTTTGATGCGCACGCTTTTCAATCCATAACTACAGAAGATTTTGTAGATTATTTGAACGAAAATCTTATAAAAGACGACAAAGCTCTTGCCAATAAAATAAAGGTAACCGAATGGGTTTATAATCCTGGTGTTCCATCAAATATCACAACGGTTAATTCTGAAGATTTTAATGCAATAGACAGCATTCAAAAAAACTGGCGAAAAACAGGTGTTAAAGGATTGAGCCAGAAAATTAAGTCGACCAATGAGAAACAGCATTTCATAGATTATCTTCCTGAAGATATTTCTACAAAAGAAATGGCCGAAATTGATGCGGAATTCAATTTTACTAAAGGCGGTAACTTTGTTATCAAGCGTCAGTGGTTTGTTCCCGCAATTCGTCATAATTATACTGTTGCCTATCCTGCAATAGAGCAATTTATGATTGCTACTAGTAGAACAGGCTCCTTGCAAACACTTTACAAAGAAATGATAAAAACACCTGAAGGAAAAGCTTGGGCAAAACAAATTTTTGAAAAGGCAAAATCAGGATATCATTTAACAACCGTTCAGGATATTGAAGGGATGTTAAAATAAAAAGACTCCTATTCTAGCAAAACAACTTAGTTTATAAATACAAATCCCGTCTAGTTTTTGAAATTGAGGGGATTTTATTTAAATTCTATTTTTTGCTTCTATCCATTTCGACATGTATTTACTGCTATTTAAAGTTTGATGTTGGAGCAAAGCACCAAAAAAATTATTCAAACGATGTTGCTCTAAATTAGAAAGTAAAAATTGAATTTTGGATCTAAAGTCATTTTCGAAAAGTGATTTCAAATACCGATTATTGATAATCGCAATTCCGTTTTCTTGCGCTTTCTGCCAAAGATTTTTATCTTGATACAATGACATAGCAGCATTTGTGAATTCACCTATATCATCTGTTACAAAACCATTCCAAGGTAAATCACCTTGCATCGATTCGGCACCAATAGCAGTTGTTATACTGGGAGTTCCACATTGCATGGCTTCAATCAATTTTCCTTTTATACCGGCCCCAAAACGCAATGGAGCTAATACAACTCTTGCATTTTGACCCCCCTCATTGGCGTCAATCGCTCGTCCTTTGATATAAAAACCTTCTTTGGGTTGATGCAATTGCATTACTTTTTGGGAAGGATAGGCTCCATAAATATTTAAATGGGCTTCTGGCAATTGTTTTCTCAGCAGTGGCCAAATCGCTTCTTTTAGATACTGGACTGCATTCCAATTGGGTTCATGCAAAAAATTCCCAATAAAAATAAAATCTTTTCTTTTTTCAAAAGAAGGAAGGTTTTCAAAAGCTGCACTCGAAATCGGTTCTAATAAAAAGGGCAAATAGTAAAGCAGTTTTTCGTCAATTTTAAAAGTCGTTTTCAAAACATCCATTTCAAATTCGGATATTATCAAAGACAAATCACATCTCAAAATACTGGCGATTTCTCTTTTGGCACTATCTTCCTTAAATAAATCAACAAGCACAAATTCGCGTTTCTCTTTAAAAGCTTTTTGTCTTGCCAGTCTCAAACAATGCAAATCTTCGGTGTCCAAAATTCGCAAAGTATCAGGACAATTCTCGACAACACGCCAACCAAATTGCTCTTCCGTCATAAATCGGTCAAATAAAACAACAGCTGGATTTAGGTTTTTTACAAAAGCATCAAAACTGGAACAATTTAAAATAATTGATTGTTTGTCAACATTTAATGAGGCTAAATCAACCATATAATCACTATCCATTGCTGGACTTGCAAATGTAATTGTAAATCCTTGTTGCTGAAACTGAGTAATTAATTGTAACATTCGACCGCCAGCAGCAGAGGAATTCGGTTCAGGCCATACAGTGCCAATGATTAAAAGCTTTTGAGTTTGATTCATGTGAATTAAAATAATGCTGCAAAATAATACAATTTAGATGGTTAAAGCATCAATTAAATTGAAAATCAACAGGAAAATACTAATTTTGTAAGACTAAATATCACCTGTTATGCTTGGATTAAAATTGGTTACAGACCCTCGATGGGTAAACATAGTAGAAAGCAATATTGAAGAAATATTGACCGATCATGCTTGGTGCGAACAAAAAGCGGCTTCAAATGCCATAAGTTTGATTACCTACAATTCAGAATTAGAAGAATTGGTTACAGAACTGTTAGTCATTGCAAAAGAAGAATTAGATCATTTACAAATGGTTCATGACTTGATAAAAAGAAAAGGATTGACATTGGGGAGAGAACGCAAAGATCATTATGTGAATGAGCTTTTTAAATTCATGAAAAAAGATGGCAGCCGTAAAGATGCATTAGTAGATCGATTGTTGTTTTCGGCAATGATTGAAGCCCGAAGCTGCGAGCGTTTCAAAGTGTTATCTGAAAATATAAAAGATCCTGAATTAGCCAAATTTTACCGTGATTTAATGATTTCTGAAGCGGGACATTATACCACTTTTCTTGGCTTTGCCAGAAAATATGTTGATAATTTTGATGTTGATAAACGCTGGCAGGAATGGATTGATTTTGAAACCTCAATTATCATCAATTATGGTAAAAAGGAAACCGTGCATGGTTAATAAAACATAAGAAGCATCCAATATTTTGTTTAACTTCATATAAAAAACATATGGCAATCAACTACAAATCAATCTTTTTTAAGATTTTAAAATATACAGGAATTACCCTTGTGGTTTTATTGGCGTTGATGTTTATTACCCCTTTTGTTTTTTCGGATAAAATTCGGGAACAGGTAAAGAAAACGGCTAATGAAAAATTAAACGGAGAACTGAATTATTCGGATGCCAATGTTTCCTTTTTTACTCATTTTCCATCCTTGACATTGACTTTAAACAATTTTAGTCTTAACGGATCGGCTCCTTTTCAAAAAGAAAAATTTGTTACTGCGGATGAGGTTGCTTTTGGAATCAATTTGAGTAGTCTCGTTTTTGGTAAAGCTATAAAAATAGACCAAATTTTTCTTTCCAATTCATTGATTAATGTCAAAGTGAACCAAAAAGGAGAAGCCAATTATAATGTTTACATATCCGAGCCAGAAACTGCAACAAAAAAAGAGAAGGAAGAAACGGGATTAAAATTAGAGGAAATTGAAATCACTAACAGTAAAATAATTTATGACGATCAATCGACCAAAGTGCATATCGATGCATTAGGGTTTAATTATTTAGGAAACGGAGATTTAAGTCAAGCTATTTTTGCTTTGCATTCGAAAGCCAAAATTGAAAAGCTAAATATCATTTATGAAAACGAACCCTATTTAATGAACAAAAAAGTGGATGGGGATTTGATTACTAAAATAAATACCAATTCGCTGTCATTTATTTTTGAGCAAAATGACCTTTTTATCAATAAACTTTTGGTTGATTTTACTGGAAAATTCGATTTTTTGAAGGATGGTTATGATATTGACTTTATAATAAAATCAAACAAGAGTAACCTAAACGATCTGTTCACCGCTTTTCCTCCTAAATACGTTACTTGGCTGAAAGATACCGAATTGAAAGGAAATGTCGATTTGCTTTTTATGCTTAAAGGAAAATATATTGCTTCGCAAAACATAGCTCCCGATTTAAGTTTAGATTTTAAATTGAAAGACGGATTTGTAAATTATAAAAAAAGTGCTTTTCCAGTTTCAAATTTAAATATGGATATCAGTACGAAAATGGCGTCTTTGAATCCGGAACTTTTAGATTTGAATGCACGAAACATTTCTTTAAACGTAGAAAAAAATCAATTAAAAGCCCAATTGAAAATGAATGGGTTGACCACTCCGGAGATAGATATGGTTTTGAATTCTAATATTGATCTGGAAAAATTGAATCGTGCTTTAGGAATTTCTGACATTGAATTGAAAGGAAAGCTAATTGCCGATGTAAAAGCAAAAGGTAAATACGACCAAAAACAAGGACTTTTTCCAATTACAAATGGAATATTGAATTTGAATAATGGTTTTGTAAAAACACCATATTACCCAAATCCAATAACCAATATCAATGTCAATACCACGATTTCAGATAAAAAAGGAACTTACAAGGATCTTTCGGTGGTGTTGAAACCGGCAACTTTTACTTTTGAAGGGGAACCTTTTTTGGTCGAAGCCGATTTGAAAAATTTTGATGATTTGAATTATGACATCACTGCCAAAGGAACATTAAACATTAGCAAAATCTACAAAGTATTTTCTCAAAAAGGATTGGATGTAGACGGTTTTATCAAAGCCGATTTGCAATTGAAAGGAATTCAAAGCGATGCCGAAAAAGGAAATTATAGTCGTTTACATAATAAGGGAACGCTTGAACTTCGAAATATAAATGTCGCTACAGAATACTTGCCAAAATCATTATTGATAAAAGAAGGGATCTTCAGATTCAATCAGGATAAAATGTCTTTCAATACATTTTTGGCATCATATGGTCAATCCGATTTTAAATTGAATGGGTATTTGCAAAATGTATTCAACTTTATGGCTTCCAAAAATGGAGTTTTGAGAGGGTCGTTTACTTTAAATTCAAAATACATCAATGTCGATGAGTTTATGTCCAGTACATCGACAGCTCCAGTTACAAATACCGCAACATCGTCCAATACGGCTCCTCAAGCTACTGCTCCAGAAACGGGCGTAATTCTTATTCCATCCAATTTTGATTTGCAATTTTATGCGACAGCCCACAAAATAAATTATCAGGGACTTATGTTACAAGACTGCAAAGGCGCAGTTAAAATGAAAAGCGGTAAAATGCTAATGCAAAATACAGGATTCAATTTAATTGGTTGTAATGTTGCAATGAATGCTGCTTATCAAGGAATAAATCCTAAAAAAGCTGTTTTTGAATACAGTATCAAAGCCACGGATTTTGATATTAAAAGAGCCTACAAAGAAGTAAAAATGTTTAAGGAAATGGCTAGTGCCGCCGAAAATGCTGAGGGAATTGTTTCGTTGGATTATAAAATAAAAGGCAGGCTGAACCAACAAATGATGCCTGTTTATCCTTCTTTAATTGGCGGAGGTATTCTCTCTATAAAAGATGTGAAACTGAAAGGAATGAAAATGTTTAGTGCCGTGAGCAAAACTGCGGATCATGAAGCCATCAAAAACCCTGAATTGTCTAAAGTGGATATTAAAACAACCGTAAAAAATAACATTATTACCATTGAACGATTCAAATTCAAATTTGCAGGTTTCAGGCCAAGGATAGAAGGAACGTCAAGCCTTGACGGTAAGTTGAATATAAAAATGAGACTGGGTTTACCTCCATTGGGCATTATTGGAATACCGTTAACTGTCACAGGAACCAAGGACAATCCGAAAGTGAAAGTGGGCAGAAAAGGCGATGAAATCGAGGAAACTCAAGACACTGAATAAAGAATAGAAATTTTAGATTTGATTTCTATTTTTGTCATTCAATATAAATTGCCGAATTAAAGAAATCTAAAATGTCCAGATTCTGTTTTGTACGTAGTGAGAATAAAACTTCCGGAAATGGGCATAGAAAAGGAATTCATAATAAATATCAGTAAGAAGTAAATTTTTTGCAGAGTATTTGTTCGTAATTTAGTGTTTTCAAAACAATAATAATGCTATTTGTTCTTTGTTAACAAATGTCTATATCGTTTAAAATTTCAGTACATTTTTAGTAGGAATCTTGTAAAAGTAAATTGCTAAAGTATAAGATGTGTGTAATAATTTTTTATAAGTTTATAAGTTGTGAATCTTTTAGTTTGTAAATGTTTTATAGGCTCTCGTTAGAATATAAATATTCTAACTCTTGCGCAATAAATGGAAAAAATAAAAAATATGACTAGAGTAGGAGCCAGAAAATATTTGTTTTCAAAAAAAATTGATTCCTATTTTGAAGGTATTTATAAAGGATATCAATTTGCACTTCGTTTTTTTAAAGAAGCTTTTACTTCCCCCTTCCATTTTCGGGAAGTTATTAATCAATGTTTTGAGATTGGATTAAAATCACTTTCTCTAATAACAATGACAGGCTTTATCATTGGTATCGTTTTTACCAAACAGTCTCGGCCGTCTTTAGAAAATTTTGGAGCAGTATCATGGTTGCCGTCATTAATGGGAATTGCTATTGTGCGAGCGTTGGGACCATTAGTCACTTCGCTAATTTGTGCTGGTAAAGTTGGGTCAAGCATTAGTGCTGAATTAGGGTCTATGAAAGTAACGGAACAAATTGATGCGATGGAGGTATCAGCAATTAATCCCTTTAAATATCTCGTCGTTACTCGAGTTTTGGCTACTAGCATTTCTATTCCCATCCTTTCGTTTTATTGCAGCTGTATAGGATTGTTAGGTTCTTATTACAATGTTTCTACTGAAGAGGCGACAAGCCTGCAAGTGTTTTACACCAATGCTTTTTCGAACATTTCATTTTTAGATCTTTTTTCATCGCTTACAAAATCTATAGTCTTCGGATTTACCATTGGAATTATTAGCTGTTATAAAGGTTTTTTTGCCTCCAATGGCACAAGTGGTGTTGGTAAAGCAACGAATCAGGCGGTAATATTGGCTATGTTCCTAATTTTTCTCGAAGAGTTAATCATTGTGCAGATTGTTAATTGGATTAGATATTTTTAATATGGAGAAAGAGAAAATTCAATATGGCAATAGCGGAGATGCGGTTATAAAAATTGAAGGTTTGTATAAATCTTTTGATGAACTTGACGTTTTAAAGGGCGTCGATTTAACGCTGCAAAAAGGCGAAAATTTGGCAGTATTAGGCAAATCAGGAACTGGTAAATCCGTTTTGATAAAGCTTTTGGTAGGCTTATTAAAACCAGATAGAGGTACTATAACAATATTTGGCCAGCAACTGGATCGATTAAACCAAAAGGAATTAAATGCATTACGACTGCGTATAGGTTTTTCCTTTCAAAATAGCGCTTTATACGATAGCATGAGCGTATATGGCAATTTATCTTTTCCTTTAACGATGAATGTAAAGAACCTTAGCAAAAAACAAGTTGATGATGCTGTGGAAGAAGCTCTCGATGCAGTAGGTCTATTAGATAAAATTGAGCGACGTACCGAAGAGCTTTCGGGAGGACAGCGAAAAAGATTGGGTATCGCCAGAACACTCATATTAAAACCCGAAATAATGCTGTATGATGAGCCTACGGCGGGTTTAGACCCAGTAACATGTATTGAAATAAATGCACTCATTGTTGAGATGCAACAGAAATATAAAACAAGTTCCATTGTTATTACACATGATCTTACTTGTGCAAAGAGCACCTGTGAACGTATCGCAATGTTGCTTGATGGAAAATTTTTGAAAACGGGAACATTTGAAGAAGTTTTCAAAACAGAAGAAGAACAGATAAAACAATTTTATTCCTATAATTTTACACTTTAAGTTATGAACGAATCACCAAGGAAACGCAATATATTAGTTGGTCTATTTATTTTCATAGGATTAATATTTCTTTTGGCAGGGATTCTGATGGTGGGTAATCTTCATGAAACTTTCAAAAAGAAAATGCAATTAGTTACTGTTTTTGACGAAGTAAACGGATTGCAAACAGGAGCAAATGTTTGGCTTTCTGGTGTGAAAATTGGGAAAGTAAAGAATATCAGAATCAATCCAAGCAGGAATGTTTTAGTAACTTTAGCTATTGAAGAAAGCGCACAGCAGTTTATTCTTAAAGATGCTAATACTAAAATAGGTACTGATGGTCTTATAGGGAATAAAGTAGTTATTATTTATGGTGGAACTGCAAATTCCGCAACCGTACAGGATGGAGATACTTTGCTTGTAGGAAGCACCTATTCTACAGAGAATATGATGATTACTTTACAGAAAAACAATGAAAATCTTCTAGCAATAACAACCGATTTTAAAAAAATAAGTCATAAGCTAACAACAAATGAAGGAACTGTTGGAAAATTGTTAAACGATGATGCTATGTATGACAACATTAATTCAATAGCTATATCGCTCAATAAAGCCTCTGTAAAGTCTGAAAAACTTATTGCTTCACTTAATGAATATAGCTCGAAATTAAATAAAAAAGGTACTCTGGGGAATGATTTGGTTACCGACACCATCGTTTTTAATTCGATTAAAAAATCAGTTTTAGAATTACAAAAGATGACAAAATCAGCCAATGTATTTATGGATAATCTTAAAGAAGCTAGTGCTAATCCTAATTCAACTATTGGAGTTTTGTTACATGATGAAAAATCAGGAGCCAGTTTGAAAAGAACTATTGAGAATCTAGAAAGCAGTTCCGAAAAATTAGACGAAGATCTTAAGGCAGCCCAAAGCAATTTTTTGTTGAGAGGTTATTTTAAAGATAAAGAAAAAGAGGCTAAAAAAGCCGCTTCTCAAAAATAACCGATTCTTACAAGGAGCTTTTTACATTCAATAAATGATTTTAAAAAATTTTATTTAATGGCAACTCAGCCACTACAAAAGTACTACCTCCAACATAGATAAAATCGTTTTTAGAAGCATTTTTTTGTGCAGTGCTGAATGCTTCATTTACCGATTCATATACATTTCCAACTAATGAAAATCGCAAAGCATTTTCTTGTAATGAAACAGCATCCAAGCCACGTGGAATATTTGGTTTACAAAAATAATACGTTGCATTTTTAGGGAACAGCGGCAATACTTCATCCAATTCTTTGTCATTGACAACTCCCAACACAATATGCAAATGTTCAAAAGTCTCTTTTTGTATTTGTTTCAAAACAATTTCTAGACCGTTTTTGTTGTGAGCGGTATCACAAATCACTTTTGGGTTTTCGCCCAATTGTTGCCATCGTCCAAGTAATCCAGTGTTTTTTAGCACATTAAATAATCCCGATTTTACATTTTCTTCATTCACTTTAAAATCAGTTTGCTCGTTTAAAATTGCAATGGTTTGAATAACCGTTTTTTTATTGTGATCTTGATAATCCCCAAGTAAATCAGAAGGAAATGTTTCTGAAATCAAATCAGAAGCAAAATAAATTTGAGAATTATTTGTCGAAGCTTTTTCTAAAAAAACAGTATGGGTTTCAGGAGTATATTCGCCGATAACTACAGGAATTCCAGGTTTGATAATTCCCGCTTTTTCGGTTGCAATAGACTCCAAAGTGTTACCGAGAAATTGTACATGATCGATTCCGATGTTTGTAATTACCGAAACCAATGGCGTAATAATATTAGTTGCATCCAATCTTCCACCCAATCCCACTTCGATAACGGCAATGTCTACTTTTTCTTTTGCAAAATAGTCAAAAGCCAATCCAACCGACATTTCAAAGAAACTCATGTCGTTTTCTTCAAAAAAGGATTTGTGTTTCTCAATGAATTCACAAACAAAAGTCTCGGAGATTTCGGCACCGTTAATCTTGATGCGTTCCCGAAAATCTTTTAAATGTGGAGAAGTGTATAGTCCCACTTTGTATCCCGCTTCTTGTAGGACAGAAGCCAACATGTGCGACGTAGAGCCTTTACCGTTCGTACCCGCAACATGAATGCATTTTAATTTTTGTTGAGGATTATCAAGATGCTCCGCCAGTAAATTTACATTGGTCAAGTCTTTTTTATAAGCCGAAGCCCCTTGCAATTGATACATCGGAAGTTGATTAAACATCCAGTTTGTGGTTTCTTGATAGTTCATTATTATTTGATAAAATAGTTGTAAATTGAAATAATTTTCACTTTTTTTAGTTTAATATTACAGTGAAAAGTATTTTATACAAAATTGAAATAATTTTTAGAATTAATGATTATAAACCCAAAATAATATATGTTTAGTTTCATACAATTACAAGCCGATACTCTTGCCAACGCTGCATCCAATGTTGTTATCGAAAAAATAGCACCCAATACTGAAATCTCCGTTTTGGGGTTTATACTTAAAGGAGGATTTTTTTTAATTCCTATTGCAATCTTATTATTTTACACCTTTTATATAATTATAGAACGGTATTTGTTCATCCATAAAGTGTCCAAAGTAGATCCGCTTTTGATGCGAGACATACGCGATCATCTTACTGCAGGGAACTTTGATTTGGCGCGTTCCATCACCGAGAGAACCAATACCGCTTCAGGAAATGTAATCAAAGAAGGAATTTTATTAATTGGTCGCCCCATTGCCGAAATTGAATCGAATATGGATCGTGCCGCCGATATCGAAATTGCCCAAATGGAACAACATCTGGGTCAATTGGGTCTCATCGCTGGTATAGCACCAACGTTAGGATTTATCGGAACAATATCTGGGGTAATCAAGATTTTTTACAGCATCTCTGTAACCGAAAATATCAGTATTGGTAATATTTCAGGAGGTTTGTACGAAAAAATGATCAGTAGCGGTTCAGGACTGATCGTTGGTATCATTGCCTACAGCGCTTACCATTTATTGAACGGAAAAATCGATAATTATGCTTTGAAAGTACAAAAGCAAATATTGGAATTCGTGAACATTATTCAAAAAGCATAAATCATGTCTATCAAAAGAAAAAGAAGATTTCACGCCGAAGTAGCCACATCCTCCTTGAGTGACATCATGTTTTTTTTGTTGCTGTTTTTCCTGATTATCTCAACGTTGGCAAATCCGAATGTGATTAAGATGACTTTGCCAAAGTCAAAAACCAATGAAAAAACCAACAAACAATATATTAGTTTATCCGTCACCGAAGACAAAAAATTCTATATCGACAAGGAACCCGTTCCTTTTGAGGAACTAGAAACGACTTTGATGTCCAAAATGAATACGCAAAAAGACCAAACCGTTATCGTACGGATTCCATTCAATTTACAGGTACAGGATTTAGTTGATGTATTGCAAATAGGAGTGAAAAACAACTTAAAGTTCGTGATTGCCACAAGTCCAAAGTAAAATTTAAAAATTAGTTGGGCGTGACCACAATAAAAAAATGGGGCTACTTTAGACAATCTAGAGTCGCCCCATTTTTTCATTGCGGTCTCCCGATAGCTATCGGGAATCCGCGCTACTTCGGTAGCTTGCTTCTATCCCTCACGCACTTTATCAAAAACACAAGAAATTATTGACTATTAATTAAAGTTTTGGAATATAGACAAAGAGGAAGTTTTTTATAAAATATCTTTTGAAAAACTAAACGTGTAAACTAGCCCTGATAGTAGTAAAAATCCTTGATTGTCCCGTTTTTTTTTACGGGATAAGCAAGATTGCAGCGGATAGCAGGACAACTGTCGATGGAATTCAAAAAAGAGCTGCTCCTAATTCAGATTGAAATTATAAATAATCTTGCCTATTTGCTTTTCGGGAGCGTCACTGCTGGCGTCCCATTTGGTATTCATCGCTGCAATTCGGGCTTGGTCCAGCAGGCATTTTGCAGTATTGGTCGTGCCTTTTGTACCTGGAACAGCGTTGATGGTATTTCCGTTTCGGTCAACAGAAACCTCTACAACCACTTTACCAGATTCGTTGCAAGTGTATTTGGGCGCAGGTTTAGTGAGCGCTTTTCTATTACCAAGAGAATAGCCGGAACCGCCTCCAGTCCCTCCGCCTGAGCCTCCACCACTCCCTGGACCATAACCGCTGCCGTTGCCAATACCGTTTCCGGTACCATTGCCTCCGCCTGTTCCACCACCCGTTCCTCCTGTACCGTAATAACCCGTAGCTGCCAAACTTCCATTTGATTTTCCTTTGTTGCCAGCGGTTTTGTCATCGCCGTCCCCACCTTTGTTAGAACCTTTTAAAATACTAGCCAAGGCGTCATTAGTAGAGTTTGAAACTTTTGGTTTAACCACTTCGGGTTTTGGTGTTTCTTTGACAACAACTTCAGTTTTTTTGGGCCTTTCTTTTTGAGGGATAACCACACTTTCCTCGGTGGCATTTTCTTGAGATAAAATAGCTTCGTCAGGAGTGCTTTTGGCAGCAACTTGTTTGGCTTGGTTTTGTACATTCAGAATCTCGCTTTGCGTATTTTTTCCAGACCCCAAATCACTATCACCAAAGTTTAGGGTAACGCCACCTCCTCCTCCACCACTGCCTACCAGTTCTTCGAGATTGGCAGGTGGCCAAAAACGGATAAAAAACAAGAGTAGCAATAAGGATGCGTAAATGAGTATGGATAGAACTAATGATTTCTTTTGATCGTTGGAAAATGTAGAACTCATTGTGAAAATTGAATTAAAAACTGTATTTATAAAAACGTTGAAAAGTACTAAAAATTGTCAACAATAAAAAACTGCCTAGAATTAAAAACAAACTATAACTGCACGTTTAACCTTAGCAATTGTTTTTTAGAGATTAATTTGTTTTAGCATTTTATTTTTTATTGAACTTTTTACATAAAAAAACGGATTGAACAGTTTTTAAAGCTGTTCAATCCGTTTTTAACCATTGAAATATAATTTTTATGTAAGCTGCTTTAAAGCTATCTCAAAGGCAGTAGCACTAATATTCTTTTTTGAAATATTCAAATCATGTGCTTTTGCAATGGCTTTTTTTATTGTTTCTGAAGTGTCTGTAAAAATAGCTTCATCGGTCATTTGTACTTTTTTCTCCATGAAATAAGCAAAAACTCGAGCCATTCCGCAGTTAGAAATAAAATCTGGAATTAAGCTCACTTTACGATCTACATCTTCCATTATAGGTCCAAAGAAAATGGCAGTATCAGCAAAAGGTACATTAGCTCCGCATGAAATAACTTCAAGACCATTGGCTATTAAGCTATCTATCTGACTTTGTGCAACCAATCGAGAAGCAGCGCAAGGAGTAAATATTTCGGCTCCAATCGTCCAAATCTTTTCGTTGATTTCTTCAAAAGGAATCATATTATTTGCAATCAATTTATTACCATATTTATTTAGGAAAAGTGTTTTTATCTCTTCAAAAGTAAATCCTTCTTCGTTCATTAATCCTCCGTCTCTATCTATAATTCCAATAATTTTGGCTCCCATTTCGGCCAAATAAAATGCAGCAGCCGAACCTACATTCCCAAATCCTTGAACAATTGCCTTTTTCCCTTTTACAGAACCACCATAGATATCATAATAATGGCGTACTGCTTCAGCAACTCCAAAACCGGTAATCATATCTGCAATTGTGTATTTTCTGGTTACGTCGGGAGAGAATTTTGGGTTTTCAATAACTTTAATAACTCCATGACGCAATTGACCTATTCTATTAATTTTATCTGCCTCTGTAGGCTTAAAATGACCGTTGAAGACACCTTCTTGCGGATGCCAGACACCACATTCTTCGGTCATAGGAATTACTTCATGAATTTCATCAACATTCAAATCACCACCAGTTCCATAATAGCTCTTTAGCAAAGGAGAAACTGCCTTGTACCAACGTTGAAGTACTCCTTGTTTTCGAGGGTCGTTGGGGTCAAAATTAATTCCAGATTTAGCTCCACCAATTGCTGGTCCAGAAACGGTAAACTTTACTTCCATGGTTTTGGCCAATGACAAAACTTCATTCATATCCAGACCTTTTCTCATTCGGGTTCCACCACCGGCCGCACCACCACGAAGAGAGTTTATCACTGTCCAACCTTCAGCTTCGGTTTCAGAATCTTTCCAGTTGAATACAATTTCAGGAGCTTTGTTTTCAAATTTATTTAATAAATCTTTCATATTGTTGTGATATGTATATTTATGACAAATATAATAAAGGTTTTATGCGAAATATGCATTTAGAGTTATTTTTTTTCAAACAATAGTAAAAATTATTTAAAAATAAAGCATAAAAAAACTCCATTATTTCTAATGGAGTTTGTCTTGTGGGCGATGAGGGGTTCGAACCCCCGACCCCCTCGGTGTAAACGAGGTGCTCTGAACCAGCTGAGCTAATCGCCCTTAACAATTTAGTAATTTTCATTTCCTTATTGCGAGTGCAAATATAGACTACTTTTCCGCATGTGCAAAATATTTTTTAATAAATTTTACTTTTTATTTTAATCAAATACACATATACCTAATATCTAATCAATTATACTTTTAAATCAATCCAAAAAAGGAAACAACCATAAATTAAAACAAAATAAATACATTTAACTATTAAAAAAACCAAGAAATCAAGAAATATGAATAATTAAATTTAGAATTTTGGCATGCCCCCGTTGCACACCATTTCATCTTGGTAAGAACTTTTTTGTTGGCAACGCGGTCGGGCTGTCCACTGTATCCACACCCAAAAGTGTGGGATGCCGTTCCCATCCCTCATGCAATTACGTTTTCACAACCTCTTTATAGTTTAATTCCGTTTTACATTATAAACAAAAAAACAGCTCAAAGAAGAGCTGTTTTTCATAATTTCGAAGTAAGTATTGTGTCCTAAACAGCAACCCAATTAATTGGTTGTAGCCACGTTTTGGTTTTTCATTTTCAATTCTCCTTTGTAAACTTCGGCGATTGATTTTCTCGACAAAGTGGTCGCTTGATTAGCAATCACGATTTCATGTGTCACTTTTTTAAGATTGGTTTCCACTTCCAAAAAGTAAACGCCATCAGGAAATTCCTCAAGACTATAGGTTTTCAAGATACCCCCTTTTCCGGTGGCGATTTCGCTATAGATTACATTGTGGAATTTATCATAGATCGTCACATTGGCTTTTTGAATCTGGTTTACAGAAAAACTAATTTCTTTACCCGTTCCTTTTTTTACATTTAGTAAAAAATCACCATCGATTGCATAAGTACTCATGGTAGTCATCGCTACTAATACTACTAGACTAAGTTTTAAAATCGTTTTCATAATACTGCTGTTTTAAATTAGTAATAATTTCTATGGCTAAAGTAGTATCCTAATTCCATTGAAAATGCAACTGTATTTTCCAATACAACTGCTATTTTAACTACACGAAAACGATGTATTGACTCTTGAGATAATTTAGTACAGATTCGAGGTAATTTAGAATAGTTCTTTCTTTGAGTTTTTGAGTTTTTTTATTTAAAACCTTCTTCAAAACAAAAAACCCCTCATCGATAGGATGAAGGGTTTTTAAAAAGAAAGGCGACGACATACTCTCCCACATAACTGCAGTACCATCTGCGCAGGCGGGCTTAACTACTCTGTTCGGGATGGGAAGAGGTGAGCCCCGCCGCAATAACCACCTTAAGGTTGTTATAATTGCTTTGGGCAATTATCTGCAAGTCGTAATTCATAATTCTGAATTCGTAATTGCAATAATATCGTAACATACTGAGATAAAGAATATAAAAAGTATTTTATTAGAAAGTTTCTCCCCGAGCCTTGCGGCTCGGGAAAAGGTGTACATAAGCTTACGGGTTATTAGTACTACTCGACTATGACATTACTGCCTTTACATCTATAGCCTATCAACGTGGTCATCTCCCACGACCCTTAAAAGAAATCTCATCTTGTGGTGGGTTTCGCGCTTATATGCTTTCAGCGCTTATCCCTTCCAAACGTAGCTACTCTGCGATGCTCCTGGCGGAACAACAG